>NZ_JAPWBS010000040.1:0-567 GCF_041433575.1 Granulicatella sp. 20925_1_28 | reverse complement strand
GTATTTATCTTTTTAGGTTGGATGTCTCACATCCGGAGTTGAACTCGAAAAGGCAGAAACGACGTCCACTTCGACAAATATCCGCACAACTGCAAGCAGTCCCTTGCGTTATTTGTCTCCAGTGATTCGTTTCTAAGCGCCTTTTCTCGTATCCTGTAGTTGAACTCGGGCGTGAAGTTGAGTTCGCCATCGCAGAAATGGCGTGCGTTTCCTCAAACGTCCGCAGAACGTTTCACGTTCCTTCCGGCGTTCGAGTCCAACGTTCCATTTCTGGGCGCGATGTCTCACATCCTGGAGTTGAACTCGGGCTCACAGGACTGACGTCCACTTCCTGATATGTCCGCACGACTCGTTTCGAGTCCCTTGCGGCATATCAGTCCAGTGTTTCAGTCCTGAGCGTTCGCCCTCGTATCCTTGTTAGAACGGTCTCTTGCTTTTGTTTTCGTATCCTAATAGGATGTCTGGGAATTCTTGGCTTACTGCGTAGAAGAATGGTTGTAGTAAGTCATCTGTTTCGTCCCCAACGTTCTTAATGAGTAGAGAAGTTTTCTTTCTACGGTATGATTT
>NZ_JAPWBS010000039.1:0-591 GCF_041433575.1 Granulicatella sp. 20925_1_28 | reverse complement strand
TTCAATCGTTTCCTTGAATTCTATATAATCTCTGTCCTGAATACATTCACGAAGTGAATGTACAACCGCATAATCATTTTTAAGAGATGGATTGTTTTCTAAGATATAATCCACGATTCCTTTACTTGTTATGAAGCTTTCAAAAAGCTTATAACGATTATATTTATAGTTCTGAAGTTCATTAGGGTTCTTTAAAATTAACTTCCAATAATGTTTTAACTTTCGATATAATTTAGCGTCTTTATAACGATGCTTATTCATGACACGTACCCTAGTTCGATTTAATTCTCTATTTAAGGCTTGTACGATGTGAAAAGGATCAATGATAATTTTAGCGTTAGGAAACATTTCTTTTATTAATTGAATGTACGGTAAGTACATGTCGATTGAGATAGTTTTTACCTTTAATCTAGTCTTAGGCTCAAAACGATGAAAATACTTTTTCAAACTGTAAGATTTTCTATCTCTTACAACATCGACTAGCTTGTGTGTTGTGCTATCACAAATAATGAAGCTCATATTACTATCGGAAGATTTGACGGATTTAAATTCATCAAAACACAAATGCTCAGGTAAATCGTGTAATGGTTT
>NZ_JAPWBS010000038.1:0-736 GCF_041433575.1 Granulicatella sp. 20925_1_28 | reverse complement strand
AAAGTAATTCTTTTCTTATTATAGAACTGGATATACTCCTCAACTTTCTTGAAAAGAGATTCATAGGTTTTGAAATGATATAAACGATATGCTTCTTCCTTTAATGTTCCCCAGAATGATTCCATTGGTCCATTATCGATACATCTTCCAGGACGGGACATACTATGTGTTATTTGTCCTTTCTCTATAAAGTGCTTAAAGAAATGAGAAGTATATTGGAATCCTCGATCACTATGAATCATTGTTTTTGTGGGAATTATCTTCCTTTTTATTTGATTAAAAGTATCTTTAACGATTTGATTATTGTTTTGCTTAGATATTTGATATGCAACTATTTTCTTTGTGCCATAATCTAAAACAGCACTTAAATAAGCTTTGTCTCCCTTTCCATACTTCAATTCAGTGATATCCGTTAATAGTAGAGCCATTGGTTCATATTCTTTCTTAAATTCTCGATTTAAAATATTAGCTGCAGTGTATTCTTCAGTGTTCGATTTATAACGATAACGTTTTTTTCGTATAACTGCCTTTAATCCCATTAGTTTCATAAGACGCTGAATACATTTATGATTCACTTTTGCATTTCTATAATAGTTTAAATAGATTGTGATACGACGATATCCATATATACCTTGAACAGATTCATATACTTCGTGTATTAATTCCATTAAACGACGTAGTCGTTTTTCAGATTCCGAAGGGACACGATTTAACCATTTATAATAGCCAGCTCTAC
>NZ_JAPWBS010000037.1:0-799 GCF_041433575.1 Granulicatella sp. 20925_1_28 | reverse complement strand
ATACATGATAGCATGGATAACCTAACCACCAAAATTTAATGCCTATGATACGAGAAAAAGCGGTCAGAAACGAATCACTGGAAAATCCTTCACAGTGCGAAGGATTTGGGTGTGGGCATTACAATTTGCATAAAAGTATAAATACCATAAGACATTGCCATATACATTTTTTAAGTTTCGACTCTTAACTCGAGTACTCAACACCAACTCCCCCTTGCCTTTCTCTTCCATCTCCATTACCATAGAACTAACAAGAAAAAGGAGTTTTTCATATGCACAAGAATCGTGTTCGTGGTTATAATAAACGTTTTTATCCCGGGGTGGCCTTAATCGTGGCGGCTATGCTTTGCCTTGTTTTCGCATTAACAAGACTGAACGTTCCATTATTACAACTACAAAATAAATATTTTAACCTAAAGGACATCACTAAAAATGAAGATTCTATCTTAAAGGTCACTGGTATAGACAAGCACTCCGTCCAAAACTCGGACTTTGGAAAATGGTCGCTTTATATCGTCTCTTATTTAGAAAAAGATTCTCATGGAAACGAAACGACACAATACATCGGGTTAGAATTAGATGAAGAGACCGCCAAACAATTAATCGATAAGAAAAATACCTTAAGAGATCATCCTGAAAAAGTTGCGGGTACCTTTGTTGAGCCAGAATTTCACGATAAGAAAGTTATGGATTATAGCTATCGTACCCAAGATGCGATGGAAAAATACATCAAAGCCCCACTTTCACGTCGTTATCAGAACTATTTATCGATTAAACCAGGAAAGGAAACACAAAAACT
>NZ_JAPWBS010000036.1:0-1017 GCF_041433575.1 Granulicatella sp. 20925_1_28 | reverse complement strand
GTAACTTTTATGTTACATTTTGCTTTTTTAGAAATACGTCTTTACAAGTTGGAGTTCTGCTTCGTTCAACTCTCGATATTCTCCGGGAGCCAAAGCCTCGTCTAACACAAATTCTCCAAAGCGAATCCGTTTAAGATAGGTCACTTTCACACCCACGCATAGAAACATCTTCTTCACTTGATGGAATTTTCCTTCAGAGATGGTGACAGTCGCACGGCTCAAGCTATCGCTACTTTCGATGATCGTAAGCGTACTTGGTTTGCATTGGTATCCACCGTGGAAGACCACGCCCCGTTTGAAGGTTTCTACGGCATCCTCGTCTAGCGGACCGTTAACTTCTACATAATATTCCTTCTCGATATGTTGGTCGGGGTTGAGCATGCGGTACCCCAGCGGACCATTATTCGTCACGAGCAGCAGTCCTTCAGTATCCCCGTCGAGTCGTCCGAGCGGGTAGAGGCCTTCGACGTTTTCGTTTGCGAAGAGGTCGATAACCGTCGTATGTTCCTTGTCGGTCGTCGCAGAGATGACGCCTTGAGGTTTATTCAACATATAGTACTTCTGGCTATCGTCATAGATCCGCGTTCCGTTCACCGTGATGACTTGCAGGGCCGCGTCGACATTATTGCTGACGTGAGTAGCCGGAACTCCATCGATTAAGACGGCTTCATTCTTGATGAGCTTCTTCATTTCGCGGCGGCTCAGCACCAGATGTTTCATTAATAGATGTTCGAGTCTCATAGGCCCTCCTTCAAGTCGTTTTCTCGATTATACAATTTTTTTGAAAAATGGAGTAGTTATTCGTTGACGTCTCTTTCATCCTGTGTTAAATTATTAAACGTTGTCGCGCAAGATGACAAAAACATCGAATCATATTTCTTGCAATGAAAATATGAGCGTGGTAATATATTTAACGTTGTTGAAAAACAACGATTGACCTTTGAAAACTGAACAAAGAAGACGAACCAAATGTGTAGGGACTTCATCTTTTGATGAAGAAACAACAATTTCTTATCT
>NZ_JAPWBS010000035.1:0-1024 GCF_041433575.1 Granulicatella sp. 20925_1_28 | reverse complement strand
GAAGAATGGAAGCTTTCGATTGGCGCATTATCTGCGGGAGTCCCCTTACGGGACATACTGCGGATAATGCCTTTTTCTTTACATAGATTGTAGTATTCAGCGGAAGTATAAACGCTGCCTTGATCACTATGTAGTAGAACATCCTTAGGTAAGTCAATTTGATTTAAAGTATCCAATACAAACTTAGTATCTTGTTTTGAACCAATTGTATACGCAAGGATTTCTCCATTATGTAAATCCATAATGGAAGATAAATATAATCGTTTAGGACCGAAAGGTAAATATGTGATATCAGTAGTCAACTTTTGCATAGGTTTGTCCGCTGTAAAATCCCTATTCAGAGCATTGCCAGTGATTGAGAAAGGTTTACCTATTTTGATAGCTTTTTTCGGTTTCACGGCACAATTCCAACCATTTTTCTGCATAATCCGCTGCACAACCTTATGGTTAATAATCTGATTTAATTCCTTCTGAATCAAATACTTAATCTTTCTGTACCCATAAATAAATTTGTTTTTCTTACAAATTTTACCAATAGTTTTCTCGATAACGGTTGGAGAAAAGTCTTTCTTTTTCCATCGGTAGTAAGTAGATATGGGTACATTAAGGCAAAAACAGATTAAATGAACTGTATATTTACATTTCAATTCTTCCACTAACTTTACAACTGCTTGAGGCGACACTTCCTTTCCAATTCCTTGTATTTTTTTAATATTTCTAATTCAACTTCTTTTCTTTGTAATTCTAATTTTAATTGATCGATTTCTGAAAGTTCAGCTATTCCTTTATTATAGGAATATTGTTTCCCCACCTGTTGGTGGAAACGATGAGTTTCTCCATTTTTATACCATCTAAACCATGTTTTTACTTGAGTTTCATTTTTAATGTTTAACTCCTGCATCACTTGTTTTGTAGTATATCCCTGTAATTTCATTTCTACGGCTTTATTCTTTGTATCGACAGAATAAGCCACACGTTTTTTTGCCATAAAAATACACCTCCATGAGCATTTGATAATATTGTA
>NZ_JAPWBS010000033.1:0-1250 GCF_041433575.1 Granulicatella sp. 20925_1_28 | reverse complement strand
AAGACGCTTTGACCGAATCCCATCAATGGAGCTTGTAATACTTTATAGATAAATGTTTGTGCGTATTGGAATTCTGTTAATGAGAAGATGAGATAGATTGCAAATGCAAAGAACATCGCAAACGCACTAGGAATTAATGCTGCAAATGAATGGTAAACTGCTGGTGGCACTGCATCAGGAAGTTTGATAACCCATCCTTTTTTCTGAATCGTTACGAAGATTTTTACTGACACAATCGCAGTAATCATCGCTAAGAACACCCCTGCAGAACCAAGGTTTGAGAAGGCAAAACCAGTAAATTTCTTACCAGCTTCGTTCACAAATGCTGGGTGAACTTTTGGAGTCATGATAAGGTAGCAGACAAGTGATAATACTCCCCCTGCAATGGCATCACTTTCTAATTGTTTAGCATATGAATACCCAATACCTACAGCCCCTAAAACTGCTAAAATACTAAACGTTGAATCAATCACGGCATCCATCGAGTTTTCCCAACCCTTGCCGAAGAATTGCGCCATAAAATCGCTATACCCTGGCACTGGGAAGTTGGCAATAACTAGGAAAATGGACGCTACGATAATTAATGGTGTACCGACTAAGAACCCGTCACGAATCGCAATCAGCACCTTGTTCGTGCTGAGACGCTCTGCCACGCGGCCCATCGTGTTTTCTAAACCTGCAAACATTGTACTAACCTCCTATTGTTCTTTTTTTGATTTTAATAATTGAATGGCACGTTTCAAGATACGTTCACCATCTGCATTTCCGTAGTCTTCAAGACTGATGACATCGACAGGAACTCCCATCGGATCGTATTTTGCATGAACCGCATTGAATTTGTATTTCACTTGAGGTCCTAACAAGATTACGTCTGGATGGTATTGCTCGTAAATCGTATCAAGTTTCGGGTCTGGAAACGCTTTAATTTCTAGTGGTAAATTATGCTTATCTGCTACGTCTTGCATTCTGCTAGCCACTAGACTAGTTGACATCCCCGCATTACAAAATAGATAAATTCTTTTCATTTTCATTTCCTCCTTCCGTTTCTATTTAATTGTTTCTATCCGTTCATAAAGGGCGATAATTTCTTCTGCTGTAATTTTAAGAAATTCCGCATTCATCAACTGGTCTTCTGCATGGACCAGTAAGAGCGAAAATGGCACCGGCTCACCGGATGTTTCTTGTTGTAATAATCCAAAGTGCGCTTCATGCCCCTGCGCATGATATTTATCTCCTTCTTCAATACAACG
>NZ_JAPWBS010000032.1:0-1277 GCF_041433575.1 Granulicatella sp. 20925_1_28 | reverse complement strand
GATACGAATACGAAGGCTAGAGAAGAGCCGTTTACAAATGATTTAGGACCGTGACGGAATCCCATTGAAGAATCGAAGGCTGTTGCGATTTGTCCAGCAGTCAATTCAAGAATCTTCAATTGAACTTCGCGAGCAAGGCCACTGAGAGAACCTGAACCTAAGTAAATCACGCGGTTGTAGTCTAAGTTCACGTAATGTTGAATCACATCTTCACGTTCTAGAACGCTTGTACCCATTTGGCGGATGGCTTTCACGAAACCTTCTTTTTCTTCAAGTGAGTGTGCTTCGTCGAAAACAAGAAGCGCTGTTAGAGTCATACATGTGAAGCTTCCTGTCATCGCAAAACCAGCGTCGTTAGAGCGGTCTGGCATCATTAAGAGTAAGTTGTTTGTATCGTCTTTAGCAGCAACGGCTAATTTTCCTTCTGGCGCACAAGTGATGGTGATTTGATAGAAGTCACGCACGATTTGTTTGCCAAGTTGCACACTGGCAAGACTTTCTGGTGAGTTCCCGCTACGTGCAAATGAAACAAGCACTGTAGGAATTTCTGCTTTGAAGTAGTCATGTGGATTACTTACAAGGTTTGTTGTTCCGACTGATTGAAAATCAAAACGGTCTTCATTTCCTGTACGTTTTAAGTAAGGAAGAATCGTATCTCCCACATATTGTGATGTACCCGCACCTGCGAAAATCACGCGAAGTTTTCCTTCTGGTAAATGGTCTAAGAAAGCAGTGATGCGTTCTAAGTTTGCTTTGTAGTAATCAAAAGCTTCTTTCCACAATTCTGGTTGTTGGCGAATTTCGCGCGTTGTAATTTCTGCAGATAACGCCTCTAATTGACTAGTTGAAAATTGAAACATAATACCCTCCAAATATTTTTTTAGTTGTTTGTGCGATAGTGTCTTACTTTGTAGAAGAATTGGTCGCTTCTGGCAACACTAATCGTATATTCGATGATGCGATTTTCAGGATTTAATGTGGTTCGCATAAACCGTAAACAAGCGCTGTGCGGATCCACATCCAAGACTTCCGCTTCTTCCGGCGTGAGAATGCTCGCTGAGAATTCTTCGTCGGCGTAGTGGATTTGCTGATGAAAATCATTCGCAAACACTTCATATAAAGATTGGCCTTCTAACTGCGTCTTCGTTAAGGTTTTGAAGACGTCGTATGGTAAGAAAGTTGTTTCTTTCATGAGTGGAATGCCATCTGCATACCGAATGCGTTTCAGACGAAAGAGCTTGTCGCCGGCTTCGATTCCAACGAGTGGAGCGATAAAT
>NZ_JAPWBS010000031.1:0-1637 GCF_041433575.1 Granulicatella sp. 20925_1_28 | reverse complement strand
GTACAATAGAATAAAATAGCAATTGCTTTAGACCATTTAATATGCTTTTGATAAGCTCCCGCTGTTAAGAACATCATATTTGAAGTAGCTAACTCGCCATTTAAAAATACAGCATAAACTAATCCCCAAGTGAAGATAAATGCAAAAGTAAATCTACTTAGCGCAGGGTTTAATCCAGCAATAATTTGTGCTGCATGAGCTCCTGCGGCTGTACTCATCGTTAAAAATGCTCCTGCAAACATTGAACGCAGTGCATAACGCATTTTACTCTCGTCAAAAAGCGCCTCCTTTTTTTGACATGCTTTTTCAAGTTTTGTATTGAACTCACTCGTGTGTTCCATAACATTCCTCCTAAAAATTAATTACACTTTAGTATACCATTTTTATCACAAATGCAAAGTCTTTTCTATCTTTTTTGTCAAAAATTACTTTACAAGTTTTCTGAAGATTGTTAGAATGAGGGCTGATTAAAACAGCCTAAAGGAGATTCTCATGAAGAAAATTTTTGGAATTTTAACAGCAGCTATATTCTTAACCGCATGTGGACAAACACCTGCAAATACGAACTCAACGACGACAAGTGTTGAAACGACTACTGCTGCCCAAACCACTAGTGTTACTCTAAATGTTACAAAAGACGGTCAAGCCATCGAAGGGAGCCCGTTCACCCTTACATTCAAAGAAGGCGACAATCTTCTAGACGTGATGAAAGCACAACTAAAAATCGTTGAGAAAGACGGCTTTATCTCTTCTATCAACGGTGTGGAACAAGTCCCAGCCGAAAACAAATACTGGTTATTCGACGTAAACGGTACGATGAGCCCTGTCGGTGCAAAAGAAGTCATCTTAAAAGCAGGTGACGTCATCGACTGGAAACTCAATAAACTTCAATAGTCCGATGGTCAATTCAACTAAAAAAATCACTCTTATCGCCCTACTATCAGCCTTTTGCGTGATTGGAAGACTTGGACTTCTCTCCCTTCCAAATGTTCAACCGATTACCGTTGTGGTCATTTGGATTACGCTAGAACTTGGACTTTTGTACGGCGTTGCTATCGGTAGCATCTCCATTTTGATTTCCAACCTTTTAGTAAGCATGGGGCCGTGGATGCTCTATCAGATGATTAGTTTTGCCCTCGTCTGCACTTGTGCATTTCTTCTTCGTCCATTGTGGAGAAAAAGAAAACAATTCCCGTGCCTAGCTTGGATTCTTTTTCCAATCTTTGCAGGACTCATGGGCTACTTATACGGCTTTATCATCTCGATTTTCTGGGTATTCAGCATGCCTGGTCTGAACTTCTGGATTTACTACTTAAACGGCGTTCTATTCGATACGTACCACGCCATCGGAAATGTCGTCTTCTGGATCTTATTGATTCCACTGTTCGAGAAGTTAAATCCATTCAAAATGCTACAAAAATAATAACAGACATAAAATCTCCCTTGTAAAAGGTTGGTTTTAAGTCTGTTTTTTTCTTTATAAATGATGACGTAAAATCTTTACGGATATCTTTATAGTAGGAATCATAAGGAACGCTTATTAATTCTTTTCCGGATTTCGAATAAATTCCCAAATCTTAGACACGTCGTCTAAACTCCTTGACACTTTTGTATTGACATCCACTGTTCCTTCTGCG
>NZ_JAPWBS010000030.1:0-1657 GCF_041433575.1 Granulicatella sp. 20925_1_28 | reverse complement strand
AATACTATATCACAACAAATAACCAATTAATTTACCGAGAGTTAGAGTAACATCTAACGAAAAGAGTTTTTTAACAAAACGCAACGCTATGCGACATTTAACCAACGGTTAAGTGAATAAGGGCGCACGGTGGATGCCTTGGTACTAGGAGCCGAAGAAGGACGGAACTAACACCGATATGCTTTGGGGAGCTGTAAGTAAGCTAAGATCCAAAGATTTCCGAATGGGGGAACCCAACACCTTTCATAGGGTGTTACCAATGAGTGAATACATAGCTCATTAGGAGGTACACGCAGGGAACTGAAACATCTCATTACCTGCAGGAAGAGAAAGAAAAATCGATTCCCTGAGTAGCGGCGAGCGAAACGGGAGGAGCCCAAACCAACGAGCTTGCTTGTTGGGGTTGTAGGACTAGAACGTGAGAAGAAATCAAGATAGCAGAAGTGGTCTGGAAAGGCCCATCAAAGAAGGTGACAATCCTGTACGCGACATCTTGATGAACTCTACTAGCATCCTGAGTACGGCGGGACACGAGGAATCCCGTCGGAATCCGCCAGGACCATCTGGCAAGGCTAAATACTACCTAGTGACCGATAGTGAACCAGTACCGTGAGGGAAAGGTGAAAAGAACCCCGGGAGGGGAGTGAAAGAGTACCTGAAACCGTGTGCTTACAAGTAGTCAGAGCCCGTTAATGGGTGATGGCGTGCCTTTTGTAGAATGAACCGGCGAGTTACGTTTACATGCGAGGTTAAGATGAAGAGTCGGAGCCGTAGCGAAAGCGAGTCTGAATAGGGCGCATGTAGTATGTGGACGTAGACCCGAAACCAAGTGATCTACCCATGTCCAGGTTGAAGGTGCGGTAAAACGCACTGGAGGACCGAACCAGGGCACGTTGAAAAGTGCTTGGATGAGGTGTGGGTAGCGGAGAAATTCCAATCGAACTTGGAGATAGCTGGTTCTCTCCGAAATAGCTTTAGGGCTAGCCTCGGAATCAAGAATCGTGGAGGTAGAGCACTGTTTGGACTAGGGGCCCATCTCGGGTTACCGAATTCAGATAAACTCCGAATGCCATGTATTTATATCCGGGAGTCAGACTGCGAGTGATAAGATCCGTAGTCGAAAGGGAAACAGCCCAGACCACCAGCTAAGGTCCCAAAATATCTGTTAAGTGGAAAAGGATGTGGGGTTGCACAGACAACTAGGATGTTGGCTTAGAAGCAGCCATCATTCAAAGAGTGCGTAATAGCTCACTAGTCGAGTGACCCTGCGCCGAAAATGTAACGGGGCTAAACAGATTACCGAAGCTGTGGATTGGACCTTATGGTCCAGTGGTAGGAGAGCGTTCTAAGGGCGGTGAAGCATGATCGTAAGGACATGTGGAGCGCTTAGAAGTGAGAATGCCGGTATGAGTAGCGAAAGACGGGTGAGAATCCCGTCCACCGAATAACTAAGGTTTCCTGGGGAAGGCTCGTCCTCCCAGGGTTAGTCGGGACCTAAGGCGAGGCCGATAGGCGTAGTCGATGGACAACAGGTTGATATTCCTGTACTTCTATAAATCGTTTGAGCAATGGAGGGACGCAGGAGGCTAAGAAAAGCGTACGACTGGAAGTGTACGCCCAAGCAGTGAGTCGGCTGATGAGTCAAATGCTTATCACA
>NZ_JAPWBS010000029.1:0-3173 GCF_041433575.1 Granulicatella sp. 20925_1_28 | reverse complement strand
GTTCCCTTTATTAGACAGTACCTTTATTCCCTGGGATGTTAAATCATACTGTGCGACTTCTTCTGCTCCAAGGTTTCCACATGCAGCAAAAACAACTACACACATTAACGCTAGAAGCATCCCTAATATTCTTTTTGCTTTTTCCATTGTCATACTCCTTTTTGATAATTTTCAAATGACGATTACTTATTTTAGTTGATAATTTAATATATCTTTTTCTAATTTTCGGACGGGGTACTGCGCCTTCACCTTTATTTTTTGATTATTACATCCAGCGTATCCCTGCACGACATCCACTTGTGGAATGACCACCCAATCTCCAAGAACTTCTTGCGCGCTCTCTGTGTTTTCATCCAAAATGCACACGAAACGGTATTCTCTCTCGTGTTGCCACTCTTTGAATTTTGCAAAGGTCGCTTTAATATAGAAATTCAGATTCGAATACGAGAATTGATTGCTATTACTTCTCGTGTTCGGACGTTTATCAATATATTCCACCGGGCCGTATACACAGAGTCCGTCTACCTTCAAGTAATGGATTTTATCCAAAAGACTCGCATACGAATACTCCAGCGCATACCCTGCGTGGCTATTGGCGTAATAAGACCACATTAAAATATTATCTGCGGCGTGCGTAAAGCAAAACACACGAAAGAAATCCATCATCGAATGACCATCCGCGTAGTAGCAATTACAATCAAACGGGTCATTGAAATGCTTCGGATGACTAAACGACACATTTCCTTCCACCACTTGATACGGATTCTTCTCAATCGTTTCCTTGGCATAGTACTTCACAAAAACTTGCCGCTCTTCTCGAATCGCTGCTTCTGCTTTTTTAAAATACGTCTCAACGTCTTCTTTAAATACCCCTTGAAACTGTTCGACTAACTGATCTGGTGCTAAAAATCCCAGTCTGATATTCTTCGCGAGCTGGTCATTGAACTCTTTATCCGCCCTTTCTATGTCAAACCCTTCCGGAATCTTCGTATTCGCATTTTGAATATACACAACCTTTTTACACTCTAGGTCAATCGGTTTTTTCGTCGGTTGTTTAAACAATGAGACAAACACTTTCTCTTTTGTTTTGCGGTTGGCTACTAAAAAACAATTACTATCTAAGAAGGATTCCACCAAGCGGTACTCTTTATACGTTTGTAAAAATGTCGCCTTAGCAATCAAATAACGATACAGCTCAATGTCCTCTTTTAAAATGATTTTCAACAACCCCACCTCCTCATTGAAAGTATAACATTTCTTTCTATCGGTTTAAACATCCTCATGAATCATGCACAAAACTTCCCAAAGTCCCGAGCACCTTTCCCTTCACGAAAAGAAGACCCATTTTTATAAACATACAAAGGCGGCACCCTCTTTTTTGTATGCTTATAAAAATGGTCTATCTGGAAGATTCCCGGATTCTATAATAGTCGTAATTGGGAAGTGCAACCAATGTGAATTACTGACTCTAGGGTATAACCCGTAGAGTCAGTTTGAAGCTTGGTAGGAATTGAGACGCAAGGCTCATTCCGGTGCCCCATTATGACTATTATGAAGACATCCGAGGAATCTGTAAGATAGACGCAAGTCTATCCAACTTTTAGCACCTATTTACGTATACAAAAAAGGAGGGGTTGCCCCCTCCTTTGATTAGTCATTATCTTCAACGGTTTCGTCTGTTTCGCCTTCTTCAGCACGAAGATGCTCAAGTTCTTCCTCAGAAAGCTTTGTGACATGGATTTTACGAATACGATCATTCTCGATCTCCGTCGGTTGTAACAGATACCCTTCGAATCTCACCTTCACTACCTCATCATCATCTGGGAAGTAGCCAAGTTTTTCAATAATCGCACCCGCCATTGTGTCTACTTCATCAGACTCTAATGACGTTTGATAAATTTGATTGAACCTGTCAAGCGACATTCCAGCATCAATCACCGAATTGTTTTCGTCAATTTCTACGACTTCTTTTTCTTCTTCGTCGTACTCGTCTTCGATATCTCCGACGATTTCTTCAATCAAGTCTTCTAATGTAACAATCCCTTCAACCCCGCCGTATTCATCTTTTAATACCGCTAAGTGTTGACGAGTTTTTCTAAATTCTACTAATAAATCATCTACGAAAATCGTTGATGGAACGAATACTGGCTCATGCGCTAAGGCACGTAAGTCAATATTGTCGAATCCTTGCTCTCTTGCAGCACGGAAAACATCTTTTACGTGAATAACTCCGATTACTTTATCCTTATCTTCTTCGTAAAGAGGAAGACGAGAATATGAACAGTTCAAGATTGTCTCTAGGTTCTCTGAAATATCGTCATCCACGTCAATCATTAATGTATCCGTACGTGGCACCATCACTTCACGTGCTAGTTTTGTATCTAGAGAAAGTACCCCTTGCATCATCGCGAACTCGGAAATATCAATCGCTCCGTCGTTACGGCTGTTGGCAAGTAAAGACTTCATCTCGCTTCGTGTTAATTTTTCTTCTACCCTCGAAAATTCGATTGGTGTCATTCGTTTTAATAATCCTGTTGAGAACGTCAAAATCCATACGAATGGTTTTGCAATCTTTTTGACAAACAAAATTGGTCCTGCAGTATATAATGCAATTTGTTCTGCTACTTGCAACGCCACTTGTTTTGGATATAATTCCCCAAATACTAAAGTAAGGTATGCTAGAACGACTGTCACAATCACAAGTGATAATGTTTCAGCTCCAGGAATGTTTCCTAATAATGGTTGGATTCGTGAAGAGAAACTTGTAGCGGCAGACGCACTTGAGAAGAACCCTGCGAATGTAATGGCTACTTGAATTGTTGCGAGAAACTCATCTGAATTCTCTAATAAGCGCATTACCTTAATGGCTCTCTTATCTCCTTCTTGCGCTTTCTGTGCCATTTTTCCTTGGTTGATAGACACAAACGCAATCTCTGCTGCAGAGAAAAATGCATTTAATGCAGTTAATAATACAATGATTAAGATCTGGACTCCCAGCGAACTCCCATCTGAATCAGCTGTCATAATTTTGTTAACCCCTTTTAACTATAGATTTTACCTATTCTATGAATGGTATAGAGATATCATATCAGTTTTTTTTGAAAAATCAAGATTTTCCCCTGTTTTGTAATGGTTCTTTAATGTTTAAAGCCCTTTCTAATGCATTTTTCAGA
>NZ_JAPWBS010000028.1:0-3562 GCF_041433575.1 Granulicatella sp. 20925_1_28 | reverse complement strand
CATGGTGCATTCAAAGGGGTGTGCAGTGGTTTAAGACGAGCTCACATCGCGCAGTGGTTTATTGACTTTCTTTTCATCGCTCGCGATTCAAGAAAGTCTAATAAACTTTGCGGACGAAAGACTACGAAGCAGAAAAACCTCACACTGTGAGGTTTTTCTTGTCTTCTGTCTTTCTGCCTAGTCTTCACCCGGTCGCATCGGGCGTTTATACTTACTTTTTGATTCTTGTCGGATGATGGTATGTGGAGATTTGCGGCCCTTGTTGGAATTTCTGAAGAGCATTTGCATTTTTTCATCGTCGAAGAGTTCTAAGTTTTGATCGACGAAGTGACTCGCATCAGCTTTCCAATCCGAATGATAGTAATTAAATAATTCGGCCATAGCGACAGTTTTGTCGGTGGCGCTCCCTTTAAATTCAGGGTCTGTTACATCTGTTAAGTATTGTTGCATTTTTGCAATTCTATTTTTATCAAAATCTGCCATAACATTCGCCTCTTTTCAGTCCTATTTTAGCATAGAAGACGTTTTCTTAAAAGAAATTTTTCAAAACTACTGTTCATTTTCATTTGAATGTTTTATACTATTACTTGCTAATTTTTTGAAGAGGAGGGTGTCTGATGGCAAAGGATATGACAAGTGGAAAACCACTAAAACTGATTTGGAATTTTACAATCCCGCTATTAATTGGGAACTTATTCCAACAATTATACAATATGGCGGATACCTTTATCGTAGGTCGTACCATTGGTGTGCAGGCGTTAGCTGCGGTTGGGTCTACTGGAAGTATTGTCTTTTTAATCATCGGATTTGCGACAGGGTTAACGGCTGGCCTTGCGATTCCATTAGCGCAACGGTTTGGTGCCAAGGATTATAAGGGCGTGAAGCATAGTTTTTATGTTTCCATTTTAATTTCGATTGCTGTAGCGATTGTATTAACTGCATTGAGTATGATTTTCTGTCGACAAATTCTAGAAATCATGCAGACACCATCCGAAATTATTGATGGAGCTTATGATTATTTAATCGTCATCTTTGGCGGTATTTTCTCCTCAATGGCTTATAATTTACTATCGAATATTTTCCGTTCGATTGGAGATGCGAAAACTCCTTTATATTTTCTAGTAATGGCGTGTGTGATGAATATTATTTTAGATATCGTCTTTATTGCTGTTTTTGGAATGGGAGTTGAAGGGGCAGGTTATGCAACGGTTCTTTCGCAAATCTTCTCAGCAGTGGCCTGCATTGTTTATATTTGGAAGAAAATTCCAGTATTGCGCTTAACGAAGGAAGACCTTGTTGCAACGAAACGAAATATAAGGGAACATTGTCGTATTTCATTCCCGATGGCTTTCCAAGCTTCGATTATTGCCATCGGAACGATTATGGTTCAAATTGCATTGAATCAGTTAGGACCGACTTCGGTTGCGGCACACACAGCAGCACAAAAGATTGACCAATTGGCGATTCTTCCCATGATGTCGTTTGGGGTCACGATGGCTACCTATTCTGCACAAAACTTCGGTGCGAAGAAATACGATCGTATTTGGCTTGGTGTGCGTGAATGTATCAAATTATCATTGACATTTGCCATTGTGGTAGGGATTATTTTAAACCTATTTAGTCCGATTCTTATTCGTGCCTTCGTAGGAGAAGGACATGAGGATGTTGTAGAGTTAGGACGACTATTCTTCCTGACGAACGGAACAACGTATAGTTTCCTTTCGCTATTATTTATTTACCGTTATACCTTACAAGGGGTGGGAAAAACATTTACACCGACCTTGGCTGGAATTATGGAACTCATTATGCGTTCTGTTGCGGCAGTGGTTCTTTCAAATATGTACGGCTTCGTCGGAGCAACTGTTGCCAACCCAATGGCGTGGTTTGGTTCGATGGTGCCTCTCATGATTGCGTATTATATCTTTAAAAACAAAGTTCAACATGGAGTAGAGCAGTAGTATAAGCTACTGTTCTTTTTTGGAAACATATGAAAATTATGAAAACAGTTTTCGAATTAAATGTGAATTATTTAGTTGAAAAATTTACAAAGTTATAGTAAAATGACTCTAACTAAAGTGTTTATGGAGGAAAGATTGGATGAAAAAAGAACAATCAATTCGTAAAATTGGAAAACTGATGTTAGCAATCTCGTCATGCGGTGTTTTGTTAACAGCATTCCAAGCGGATAAATCTGTATTTGCTGAAGATGCAACGACTACAGAAGCGACTACAGCTGCTGCAGCAACAACAGAGGCTACAACAGAATCAACAACTGCAACTACTGCAACGACAGAAGCAACAACAGAAGCAACAACTGCGGCTCCAACGCGTGCAGCAAAAGAAGTAAATGCAAAAGTAACCGGTACGATTAAAAACCATGATATTAAATACTATGAATACTACACAGACGTTGATATCGCTGTTTCTCTAACAGATGACGATGTGAAAGAAGGCGACTATGTAACGATTACATTAGAAAACGTAGCGGTGTTAGGTTCATTAGATGGCAAAGATGTTATTTACGAAGGAAAGAAAATTGGGACCATTAAAATTGTATCCTTCGAAAACATTAATAAAGCTCGTCAAGGTTCGAACAACAAAGCTCAAATGGAACAAGCTGAATTGGAATCAACACGTGCTACATTAAAAATCACATTTACAAAAGCAGTTGAAGCGGTAAAACCTGATGTGTTGAAACAAGCACAGTTCACAATTAAATCAGATAACGCTTATAACGGAGCTGTTATTGCGAATAAAGACTACACTTTAAATCAAGTGATTAAAGTGGGAGATTCTTCTGTAACAAGTACAGTGGATATTCCAAAAGTTGAGAAATTTGCGACAGAAACAAACTCAATTCACATGCCACCTTCTGGAAATACGATTAAGTTCAACGAAGATGGTTCATATGAAACAAGTTCAGAAATCCAAGTTCGTGGAAGAGAAGGAATGAAGGTTGGTTCAACTGTTGAACTTGAATTTAACGATGCTTCAGGAATTGAGTGGAAAACAAGTGGTGATACTGCACTTAAAGTTGGAGATACATTTAAATCTAGCTTTATCTTACCAGTATATAGTTCATATGACGTGAACCAATATGGAGCTTATGTGTTCCCAACAGGTGTAGAGCCAACATTCAAAGTTACTTCTATTACAGATAAGAAAATCACGCTTGAAATGATTTCAGGAGATGTTCCAAAAGAATTAGGAGTATTCTTCCGTATCGGTAAAGATCGTGTGACTATCATCGACAAATCTAAGATTGATATCGAAAAAATGCAATATGACGTTTCAACTGTTGCTACAGCGACTATTGATGGTAAAGATTCTAAAGGAATCTATATCTATCGTATTATTAGTGACTCTACTAGTGCACAATTAGTGCTTGATTCACTTGTGACAGATTACAAAGATATCGATACACAAGAATCAATTAAAGCAACTGATAGAGGTTGGAAAGATCCAGCAACTATTGATGGATATGAATTTGTAAGTACAGAAAAAGACCGTGAAGGAAATCGTATCCACTGGTACAGAAAAGTTGCACAACCAACAACTGAAG
>NZ_JAPWBS010000027.1:0-3775 GCF_041433575.1 Granulicatella sp. 20925_1_28 | reverse complement strand
CTTTGTGGGATTCCATCCCACGCCCTGGCAAGCGGAGCCCGCTTGACCGCAGCTCAAGAAAAGAAGTTATTTTCGTCAAATTCTTTTTTCGTCGCTTGGTGGAATCTAGCATGGATCCGCACAAAGGAAAGGGACAGGCTAAAGCCTTTTGTTTTCAACAACCCTTGCCTTTGCTTCTATCCATGCTCCTTCGATTCCAGCGACGGAAAAGAAGAATTTAACTAGACTAACTCAATAGCGCTAGCCTTAATGTGCCAAATGCTTTTTCCTGGCGCGAATTCGCAGTTCGTGAGTTTCACTTTTTGTGCGATTCCGAAGGAGTTTTCGTCGGTTAGCTCTGTCTTCTGGTCAGCTTCGTGAATAAACCAGTCGAATTCACGTTGCGGCAATGCAATCATAACTTCCTTGTCCCCTAGTTTTCCTCTTAGCTCACATTTCGCAACATCGAATGATGTCACTATGAGAATAATTCCGCCCATGCTGCATCCCCCCTTTCTTTCGCTTTTTTGAATGTTTCCAAGTCGTTCAAACCGTGTTCAAAGATGTTTGGAACGTAGAATTTTTGCGGTTGTTTTGTCAATCCGTCACTCATATAATATCCGCGGAAATCCTCGACATCTCCAACCGTTGCAACTTCGCCGAGCGCCATCTTTTGAATGTCTTGATTTGCGTTCCCTAAAAGGATTTTTGTCGCGAATTGTGCGCGGATGGCTTGTGGAAATACGTTGGTCGATGGGTCTTGATTTGCCATCACCCAATATATTCCGAGTGACCGTCCTTTCATTACGATTTGCGTTACATCCGCCATGAATTTAGCTTGTTCTTTCTTGTCCATTGCTGCTAAAATCGCGGATACTTCGTCAGTCACTAGAATCATCGGTTTCAATCCGCATTCTGAAGCTTTTAGCCCCATCTTACCGAGTTTTTGAACTTTCCCATCCTTGTACTTTTCGCGAATGGTTAGCTCTTTGATAAAGTCGCTTGTGAGTTCTAGGATTTTGGTCGGGTCTGAAGCGTATTGTGTGAAGATGAAATCAATCGACCTCAACTCATTTTTTCCGTCACAAGCGTATAGCTTTGCTTGTGATACCGCTAGCTCAAGCAATAGCAACTGTAATGTCGTTGTTTTCTTAGAGCCCGATTTCCCGAAAATCGCTAAATGCGGACGGTCTTCGAGATTGATTATTAAGCCTTCCTGTAGCTTTAGATTGTAGTTTCCGACGTCTAAGTCATCTAGTGACTTAGGCGTGAAGGTTTTATCGCTTCCAAGGTCTTCGAGCGTGAAGATGAATTCATTCTCGTTGTTTGATACTCTAGCAGTCGTTACGACATAGTTTGAATACTTGTTTTTAAACGATGAGCTTACGTCAGCTTTAAGCGTTTCAAGCTCATACATTCCCGCCAATCGTTCGATTTTAACGATGATTTCATCGTCTTTGCATTCGACTTCTACATCCGGAACTTCAATCCGTGATTGCTCCTTCATTGTGTTTACTGACAAGGTATCAACTAATGCCTTAGTTACAGCCTTTTCAAGCCTTCTCTCATCGAGCCATTTCTTGAATGAACCAGCTTTTTGAACGTGCTGCACACATCGTGCTGCAGCGTACACGATTAGTACTCCCGTCAGAATCCATATCCCGACTCTTAAGTAGTTAAAGCCCGTCGCTATCGCGTGAATCATGCTTTTCCCTAGTAGTCGTTGCGGTATCTGTCCGTGCTTTTCATCCGTCGCGAATCTCAAGACATAAGCTATCAATTCAGCTATGACTATCAATCCTAAACTTGCGATGATGGTCGTGTTTAGTGTGAACCCGTGTTTGAGTTCATATCGTTTGTTTTGCGTGTTTTTCTCATACACTTTACTCATGGATATCATATCCCCCTATAAATTTTTTAAGGTATTTTTCCCATGTTTTTGCGTCGATTGTTTTGCTTTTCATTAGCATTCTTGCTTGTTTCTTTGTGAGTTTATCTGGCTTTCTTGCTTCTCTCAATACATCATAGAAGTCGAAATTGTTTTCCTTCCCCATTTGTTCGAACAATCCAATCATTGGAACGACGTACTTTCTGAGCCATTCCAGCGATTGCGCAATTGTCATTTCACGTTGTGGAGTCGAGAAATCGAACTTCTCTTTTTCCTGCAGAAAGTCATCCCAAAATGGAGCAACTTTCCATCTCGACTTGTTGCTTTCTGTTTCTGATGGTGTTAGAAGCTCAAGGAGCGTCCTTAGAGTCTGCTTGAATGTCTTTTCGACTGATTCTCCATCCAGTAGAGCTTGCACCGCTTTTTGTGCGTAATCCTTTGAATAAACGATTTCGTACCTTTGCCAGGACTCGCGAAACTCTTTTGGCGGTATCACGCCTTTTGCAAGGCTTTGAGCTAACTTATCGTAAATACGCAAAAACACATTTTGTCCTTGTGTTCTGGAGCCCAAGTATATACTCTTGGATTTGATTTCCTTGTTTACATTCGACTGGCTCACAATGTTATAAGTTCTCTTACTTGAGCGGTAGTGACCTGCCCTGAGTTTATTTTCGATTTTCTCGAAAGGGACAGTCTCAGCGTTATCATCGAGAGCGATGTCAATCCTCGTGAATTTAATACTAGGATCATGCTCACGGATAGCTTTCAAAACCGCAATCGTGTCGTTGTTGAATCGTTCAACAACTTCTGTACACCCCTGTCCTGTCAGTTGAATGTTCATCGTTCTTGTGGTCTTAGGACTCATCTCCTTATCGGGGTTATTCCAGAACGCGTTAAAAAACTCATGACACGTAATCCCGCTATTGTAGAAGTAGCGCCCGTTGCATTGCTCAAACTCTGATAAATCGAATCGTAAGACTTCGAAAATCTTATCATCGAACCAACGTTGGTCTCCGTGATTTCTAAAGTCAATCGTGAATCCTAACCAGTCTACTTTGTATTTTTGCATTGTTTTTGTCTCCAATTTTTTGAATGTAAGTTTTTTGCTTCATATCAACGATTGTGGGCATTTTCGATGTATCTGAAGCCCCCCTATATTAGTATTTCGGGGGCTTCCCACGCCTCTGCCTAGACGGCGCGGCGTGGTTTCCCTCGTTTGCTACTCTAGTAGTTCAAGATTTTCGCGTTTTCGTCGATAAAAATGAACCTAGATTGCTTGATATTGTAGCCAAGTCCCGAACATCGGTACACGTTCAGAAGTTCGATTTTAAGCAAGTCACGATTGACTATTTTAACCGTTCTTCCCGTTCCCATTTCGATGAATGTGTAAGTCCAGCCTTCTCTCGTCTCCGAGCGTTTGTCATTTCCCTCTGCGTCCTTTACCTTCGACCCGTCTGAGTTTTTCAGTTTAGGAAAATACTCAGTCGGTTCAATCCCGACATGAACGACAATTAAGTCGCTGAACATCTCTTTACTACTTGTTGTTTGTTGCTTTAGTTTTGATTGCAAAGCCTGCAATTTTTCCTGATTTATAGCCATACAAAAAGGCTCCTTTCTCGACGCTTGCTTACATCGCTCAAAGGAACCTACTTCACATTTATTCTATTCATATACCACACGGTTTTTTCCTTTTACACCGCGTTTTTAAGCTTGACAGCCCCATAGTGGCATGTTAAGATTGTCTATGAAGTAGGTTGTCTTGTCGCATTTGGTCGTGTCAGCAAGACATCTAATATTGAATTTTCAGAGCTTTGTTCTTAGAACAAGGCTCTTTCTTTATTTTACACGGCTAAACCTTAAAAAGTCAATACTTTCAAGGATTTTAGAGTGTTTTTTGTTACTTTTTTT
>NZ_JAPWBS010000026.1:0-4249 GCF_041433575.1 Granulicatella sp. 20925_1_28 | reverse complement strand
ATTAAAGAGCACCAACTATGGGCGCTTTGCGATGAAGTATACGCAGAATTAACTTACGACAAGACACACTACTCTCTTGCGAATATTTTACCGGACCAAACGATTGTCATCACTGGTTTGTCAAAATCACATGCAATGACAGGATGGCGTATCGGATTCATCTTAGGGCCAACACACTTCATGAACGAAGTTGTAAAAACTCACCAATACATGGTGACAGCTCCAACAAGCTTTGCGCAATACGGAGCGCTTGCGGCGATGTTACACGGCCAAGATGACTGCGCGAAAATGATGGTGGAATATAGCGAGCGTCGTGACTATCTTGCGGCTGAGTTGAAGAAACTTGGCTTCGAAGTGGCAAGTCCTGACGGCGCGTTCTACTTATTCGCGAAGATTCCTGCAAAATGTGGTACTGATTCATGGGCATTCGTTCGTGACCTTGCTCCAAAAGCAAAAGTAGCGCTCATTCCAGGAGTATCTTTCGGAGCTGGTGGCGAAAGCTATGTTCGTTTCAGTTACGCGGCTTCAATGGAAAACTTAAAAGAAGTTGTCGCTCGTTTAACAACATACTTAGCAAATATCTAAAACTATGAAAGGCGAAAAAGACCATATATGGTCTTTTTCTGCTTTATAGTTTATATACTATATCGTTTTTATTTGAAAAAATGCAGAGGAAGAACACGCAATTACCATATATGGTAATTGCGTGTTTTTTTCTTTCTAAAAATAATTTTTTCATTGTCCAAACTCATATTGTAATAGAGAATTCTTTTTGATAAAATGTGGGCAAATAGCGCAAAAAACGTCAGAAGAAGAAAGTTGGGAGAAAAATGGGTAATAAATCAGAGGATTTTAATCAATTAGTGCTATCAACCTTATCAAAAACGACAAAACTACCTTTTGTGAAGGTTAGTCGTGAGGAATTTCTTAAAAAGGAATTTAAAGGGAGCGAATATTTAGATATCATTCTAAAAAATGGACCGCAATCCGTTTTTACGCCGGAAGCTTTACGAAAAAGAGCCACGAAAATTATTAATGACACTACGAAGAAAACAGCCTTAACGTCTTTTGTGGCTGGACTACCTGCAAATCCGATTACAGCAACTCTTTCTGGAGGAGCAGATATCATTCAGTACTTTGGGTTTTCACTTAATCTAGCACAACAATTGGCTTATCTATTTGGAGAAGATGAGTTATTTACAGGTGAGTTTGATGAATTACCAGAAGAAGCAAAGGCTCGAATGATTGGTTATTTAGGAGTTATGCTCGGTGCAGGCGGGGCGGCAGCCTTGATTACAAAAGTTTCAAAAAATATCGCTGAAAACGTCGGTAAGAAAGTCGTTACTACGGCTCTTACAAAGAAAATGTGGTATCCGATTATGAAGAAGATTGCTGCCTTTCTCGGCTGGAAGATTACGAAGATGTCTGTCCAAAAGACCGTTACAAAGGTCATCCCGGTCATCGGCGGTGTGTTCTCTGGAGGATTGACTTACTACACGTTCAAACCTTCCGCAGAGCGTTTAGCTAATACCTTCGAAAAATTATTAAAAGGCGAATTTATCGAAGATGACGTCTCTATCAATGATTTGTCGGATGATTTTAAAGAGTACTTAGAATCTGACGAAGCCATCATTGACGGTGAATATACTGAAGTTGAATAACAAATAAAAGAGTTAAAATTATCATATATGATAATTTTAACTCTTTTTCTTATTTCCAAATACTGCCGATAAAAGTGTCGCGACCTGAAAGTCCGCGGTAACGTTTATAATGTTCTGGATCCTTCTTGTAGAAATCTTGATGATATTCTTCAGCAGGATAGAACGTACTTGCAGGCTCGATTTTTGTCACGATATCTTTTTTGAATCGTCCGCTCGCTTGCAAGGCTGCTTTTGAAGCTTCCGCAATCTTTCTTTGCTCTTCTGAATGGTAGAAGATGACTGGTCGGTATGAATCTCCACGGTCCACGAATTGTCCCATTGCATCCGTTGGGTCCGTTTGTTGCCAGTAGATTTCCACGAGTTTTTCATAAGGGAATACTTCTGGGTCGAACGTGATTTGCACGGCCTCTGTATGTCCTGTTGTTCCGCTACATACTTCCTTGTATGTCGGATTTTCTTTGTGGCCGCCTGTGTATCCTGAGATCACAGACTCGATTCCTGGTTGGCTGTCAAATGGCTTCACCATGCACCAGAAACAGCCTCCTGCAAATGTAGCAATTTCTTTTGCCATGTGTATTCCTCCTACTCTTGTTCCGGGTTCAACGAAACATCTTCCCCGAAAATACGCATCTTAATTGCGACACCTGTTCTTGTGCCTGCCAATCCACCGAGTCCTGTTTCACGGAGTTCTCGTGGCATTCTCACCCCGATACTGCGCATCGCTTCGATGGTTTCATCGGCTGGAATCACGTTTGTAATTCCTGCAAGTGCCATATCTGCGGCAATCAAGGCATTCCCTGCACCAATTGCATTTCGCTTCACGCATGGTACTTCTACAAGGCCGGCAACAGGGTCACAAACGAGTCCTAATAAATTCCCTAGCGCTGTCGCAAAGGCTTCGGAACTCTCTTGCGGCGTTCCGCCGGCTGCTTCAACGGCTGCGGCTGCGGCCATCGCGCTGGCACTTCCGACTTCGGCTTGGCATCCGCCTGTCGCTCCGGCAATCATCGCGTTATTGGCTACGACCATCCCGAAGGCTGCCGAAGTAAAGAGGAACCGTACTTGTTGTTCATGGTTCAAGTTCATCGTATCGGCAATCGAGAACACAACTCCTGGCAAGGTTCCACTCGCTCCTGCTGTCGGCGTTGCACATACAAGCCCCATCGCAGCATTCACTTCGTTTGTTCCAAGCGCGTATTGTACCCCCGCTAGAACACTATCGCCCGACAATGTTTTTCCACGTTCACGATATTTCTTCATCTTCAACGCGTCGCCACCCGTTAAACCTGTTGGAGAGAACACACCCTCTCCTTCCACGCTTCGTTCAACGGCGTTCTTCATCGTTTGTAAGTTTTTTTCCATTTTCTCCCAGATGTACTCACGACTTTGCTGGGTCATTTCCATTTCCTGTTCAATCATGATTTCCGAAATGGGCTTCTTTTGTTCTGTTGCTAATGCTACCAATTCTTTAATGGTCGAAAACATTGCAAACTTCCTTCCTCATCATCACGCAAACATATAGATGTCATGCGTTTTTCTTAATGTTTGTATTTGTTCTTTTAATTCTGGGGATAATAAATCAACAAGCTCATATCCCATCATTTGGCTATCTTCTGTCATTTCCACTCGCTGTTTTGAAATGGTCACGCCATGCTCATGTAGTAAATTATATAGAACAGGCATTTTCCCAAGAGGAACCACTTCAAGCAAGATTGGAAGAGGCCCTGTAAGCTCCATCTTAAAGCCATCGACTTCGATGACCTTCACTTCCACCGCTCCGCCACCAACAGAGGTCCCAATGAGGCGAATCGTACGCTTCTCATCGCTCAAGATTAAATCCGCGGTATTGGCGTGATTCACAGGGCTTGGTTCTTTTCGTTCGACAAATTCAATATGCATTCCTTCGGATACGGCAATCTCAACGGCACGCGGCACGCGCTCATCGTCTGTCGCAAAACCTAAGATTCCGCTAATAATCGCAAAATCCGTCCCGTGTCCCTTATGCGTTTCGGAGAATGATTCATAATAGTCGCATCGCACATTCTTTGGCGTGCCTCCGAATAATTGTCTCGCAAGAGCACCAATCGCAATCGCTCCAGCAGTATGTGAAGAAGAAGGGCCCACCATAATCGGACCAATAATATCAAAACAACTCTTATAATTTTGTACTTTATTTCCTTCCATGTCGGCCATCCTTTCT
The DNA here is from genome assembly GCF_041433575.1 of Granulicatella sp. 20925_1_28. Taxonomy (NCBI): domain Bacteria; kingdom Bacillati; phylum Bacillota; class Bacilli; order Lactobacillales; family Carnobacteriaceae; genus Granulicatella; species Granulicatella sp. 20925_1_28. The sequence continues at coordinate 388 of NZ_JAPWBS010000026.1, read as the reverse complement.
TTGCCTTTCTATCGTATCAGTATCCGCCTTTAATGTAAATTATTTTTGACTTAAAGGAGGCTCTACTCAGCGATTTTTAGCATTCTTTAACTTCTTTTGCAAAATCCCAAAATCCACTTAACAGTATTTTTTGAGAAATTCGGTTGAAAGTCCTCATAGTCCCCTCTTTTTTATGAAACGCTATTGACGAAAGCACTAAAAAAACTTACAATGGTATTAACTGGTAGTGACCAGTTGTAGAAGAGTTTTTTACGAAAGGAGGAACCGATATGGTAGCCAAACCTTCTCCACTTTACTCAACACTGAGTCTAGCGTTGATCGACTTCATTAAGACCAAGGGAAAAGCACACGAAAAAATGCTTTCGGAGCGCGAAATTACAAAGGTCTA
>NZ_JAPWBS010000025.1:0-5095 GCF_041433575.1 Granulicatella sp. 20925_1_28 | reverse complement strand
TCTGTTGCGGAAGTAGAGGATTTGCAGAACAACTAGGCAGAAAGACAGAAGCTAGAAAAAGACTCGCAGTGCGAGTCTTTTTTGCTTTTATTGAATTCCAAATCATTCGCACTGCGAATGATTTCTCGCACAGTTTATTAGACTTTCTTGAATCACGAGTGATGAAAAGAAAGTCAATAAACCACTGCGTATACGTGTATGCGTATAAATATGAGAATAGTTAACGAGCACAAACAACTTCTGCGTACATTTCGGGAAGTGGACGTCGTTTCTGCCTTTTCGAGTTCAACTACTAGGATGTGAGCCCGAACTCAACTTCACAGGCAGAAAGACAGAACACAAAAACCAGCACACCAGCCTTCAGCTAGTGTGCTGTTCTTTTTTATTATCTTATCGAATCGCTGAGCGTGCCATACGAGCTACTGTATGACGAACCCCTCGAATCGCAACTGACAATGCGTAAATATTTTCCACTGTCGCTAAACCGCCGTATCCTGCGTCCCCGATATGTTGAATATCCACACCAGCCACTTTATTACGGATAGCAATTTGTTCGATGACTTCTCTTGAAGAACCTTCTTGGCTTGTTCCAATCGCAGAAAGCACAAGTGCATCATTGGCATGTGCCACTTTCACAATTTCCACAAGTTCTGCGTCGGTAAACCCTGGCACCGTTCCAACTGCTGGAACCAGAATCACATCAGCCCCTGCTTTAATGAAGCGTTTCGCGATGTCCACGTTCATCACAGGTTCCTTCGAGCCTGCCCCGTGCATCTTCCCAGCAATCACAAGCCCTGAATAGTGTTGTTTCACCATGGCAAGAGACGCCTCAATCGTTTCATTCGTTACCCCTGTCCCTGGATTTCCCGTTAAGCAGATAAAATCAAGGCCCAATTCTTCCGCACGTTTCACCGTTTCTACCGTACATGTACGCCCTGGTGAGATTTCGATGCGTGTTTCTAGCATTTCTGCATTCATATCCACTGGCTCCAAGTTCGCCCCAATTGGCAACCCACTCAGTTCTTTCGCACGTTGGACTGGGTTTTCACTTTCTTCAGCACCGTAAATCAGTGGATCAATACAGTCAAACCCGTTCAAGAGCACCATATCTCCACCGAACGCCTTTGCGATTTCTGCGTTAGATAATTCATTCAGCATCGTTGGACGTGAGCATACCGTTTCACAGCACACCGTTCTTCCTTCTGCAGCTTCAATCGCCTTTTTCAATTCTTTTCCTGTCATTTTTCTGAAATCACTGGCCACACAATTTAACAATCGTTTACTCATTTCGTTTCCTCCTGTCCACGAACAAGCGCCACTACTTCTTTCAACAACGCTTCATCCGTCTGTTCGTAATCTCCATTTTCATGATAGGCATAGCTCAGCCCCTCGCCTGCAGTCGTCGGATCCGTCTTCCACGTCTTAAACGTTCCATGGATTTGCGAAATCCCCGTCTCCTGCATTAAGTGCTGCACATTTTCTTTAGTGACGCCGCCGCCACAAAGCAATTCAATTTGACTTCCGTAGCGAGCTTGCAAGTCTTTTAAGAGCGGTATTCCTTTTTCAATTTGCTCCTGTTGTCCCCCTGTTAAAATGCGCGTGCATCCAAGTTTGATTAAGCCCTCGATAGCACTATTCACATCCGGCACAAGGTCAAACGCCTTATGGAACACACTCTCGGCTTGATATTTCTGACACAACTCAATCATCTGCTTCGTACGGTTCCAGTCAATCGTCCGGTCTTCTAATAGAAATCCAAACGCTAACCCTTTCGCACCGGCTTCTAATAAGAGTTTCGCATCGATTAGCATGCTCTCGAATTCTTCCTTCGTATAACAAAATCCTGCGCCACGAGGACGAACCATGCAGACAATTGGAAGGTTCACTCCTGAATCGAGCACTTTTTGCAAAGTCCCGATACTTGGCGTTAATCCTCCTAAGAAAAGAGCGCTATTCAATTCAATGCGGTCAGCACCCGCACGCTCTGCAATGAGGCAGTCTGCGATGCTTCCAGCACATACTTCTACTGTCATAACGTCCCTTCTTTCATGCGCGACAATGCGAGTAGCGCTAATCCATAAATAATCGTATCTGTTTCTAAGTCTTTTATACCAATCCATTCATTTGGCAAATGCGCAATGTCTCTTTGCCCTGGGAAACTTGGCCCATACGCAATAATATTTGGAATGATTTTGGCATAAGTTCCACCCGTTGTCGTCACTGGAACACTATCGCTCTGCGTGATATCCGTGTACACCTTCTGCAAGGCTTGCACATAGTCGGAATCCTTGTCATAAAGCACTGGGTCCCAATGTGAAATCACGTCTAGCACGCCACCTTCTGGTACATGCGCATTGATTTTCTCAAGCAAATCGTCTTTTGTGCAACTTGCTGGATAGCACATCGTCCATTCGACATAATGGCGACCGTCTTCGATTCCAAACGTTTCTCCTCTCAGTTGCATCATCCCGAAGTCACTATCTTCATAGGCGATGCCCAATTCTTCCCCGCGATGGTTTGTATGGAGAAGTTTTTCGTTGGCAAATGTATACAATCCGGACACTTTATCCGAAGGGAGAGACAATCGTACTCTGAGACGACCGCGTTCGCCGTAGACAACTGGCCATTTACAGTCTGGCGTCCACCCGAATGTCGGAGGAATTTCTTTCGTTAAATAGTGCTTTACGCATCCAAATCCTGTCTCCTCATTCGTCCCAAAGACAATCCGAACCGGTCTATCAAAGGTCACACCCTTTTCCTTCAACACATATAACGCATATAGGTTCGATAGAATAGGCCCCTTGTTATCCAATGTCCCGCGTCCGTAGAGTCTTCCGTCACGAACGGTAAGGTCTAACGCTGGAGAAATCCACCCTTCTCCAAGCGGCATCACATCCACGTGTCCGAAGATGCCATAGTACGCGCCATCTGGTCGGTCTTCTCCGTACTGCGCGTATCCAATCTTGTTATCGATATTCTTTGTTTGAAATCCAAGTTCACTCGCAATCGCAAGCACTTCATCGAGTGCTTGTCTAGGTCCCTTGCCAAATGGAGCGCCTTCTTCGGCTTCGCCTCGAATACTTGGAATGGCGACCATTCGTCTCAGTCCTTCAAATAGTGCGGGCTGAATTCCTTTTAGTTCCGCAATCCATTCTTCTTGATTCATTCTTTGACCTCCAATGGCTTCATGCGCTCTTCTAAATACGCTTCAAGCCATTCCTTTGTCGCTAATTCATGACGCATCGTACCATCACTTTGTGGATGAACACGGAATACCGTTGGTGCTAATGTACTTGTGACAACAACAAATGAGAAGTTCTCGATATTGGAAGCTGCCCCAAAGTCTCCTTTGGCATTCATGGCCACTACAGAAATATCTCCTGCTTCGCCACGCGTTCTCTTCAATCGTTCTGCAAGGTCGCTCACGGCTTTCTCACACGCCTTTTGCGGAGAAAGACCCTCTTTCATTAGACGGACGATTTCATACGAAATCACGCCTTTCATCAAGTCTTCCCCTAGACCCGTTGCCGTCGCGCCACCAATCGTGCTGTCGACATATAATCCAGATCCGATAAAAGGAGAATCTCCTACACGCCCCGGCTTCTTCATAAAGAGTCCGCTCGTTGAGGTCCCTGCGACCATATCTCCAGATGCATCCAATCCCACCATACCAACCGTATCGTGTCCAGCATACGGCGTGAGTTGTTCACGTTCAATATCTTTCAATCGATTATGGAAATGAATCTTTGCACGGTCCGTCAGCATGTCTTTTTCTTCGAAATGATGAGCCTTCGCAAAAGCTGCTGCTCCATCTCCGACCAGCACATTATTCACTTTATAAGCACTCAAGGCACGCGCCACCGAGATTGGATTGGCGAACTGTTTTAAGGCACAGACCGCACCGAAATCAAACGTCGATCCATCTAAATAAGCGGCATCTAACTCCACTTCCATCTCTTCATTGGGAAGCCCACCATATCCAACAGATTTAAAGTAAGGGAAGTCCTCCACTTCTTTAATCGCGCCTTCAATAGCATCTCCTGCAGTCCCGCCCACTTCTAAATTCGGGGTCACCTTCTGGATTCCTTCGAGCGCCATTCTCCATGTCGCAATCATACCCCACATTCTCTGTCACCTCTTTTACTGAAATCGTTGTTCACTTTCGTCTTTAGTTCCGCTAATAATCGCAACGGCTCCGCCTAATGCTTCGCGTAAGCCCACGCCGCCTTTTTTCGGCATTTCTAGCATAACGACTTTATCCTTATAGGCTGCGATGGTTTCTTCATTCTCTTTCGAACAAATCACATAAGGCTTGCAGTCGGTTTGCTCTTGAATCGCTAACGCAATTTCTGCTGCCATTTGCGCATAGGTTCCGTAGTTAAAACATGGCCCTGCAAACAGCACTTCTGCTTTCGTTTTTAAAATCAGATTTTTGATTTTATGAATCACTTCTTCTTTATGTGCTTGGAAATAATTCGGCCCACAATAAATCGTCGCAAGTGCTGTAAGTCCTGCTTTTTCGAAGTCTTCTTTGAACATTAAATAAGAACCAACCCCACCTTTTTCAAGGCCTAATTCTGTATCGCCACGTTCCTTTCCGCCGAATCCAGCTTGAACTTGGTCGAATAATAATAGTGTTCTCATCTGTTCACCCCTTTCTATGTAAAAAGGTGGCATCCGTTATCGCATGCCACCCGAAGTTTTGACACTTGTGACTTACGTAGTTGTCATTTTATAAGTCATCAAATGATAAGTCGTTTAAGTCAACGTCGTCTAATTCATCACCTGTTAACATGCTAGCGCCTGCTTCTTCTTTCAAGTATTGTTTATCCAATGCTTTGAAGAATGGGAAGTAGATCAAGCAGCCTAATAGAATCAAGAAGATTTGGAAGAATCCGGCTACAATACTACCTGTTGATAACCATCCTGAGAAGAAGAATGGTGTTGTCCATGGAAGTGATGCCCCTGTTGTATAAGGGATAATTCCCCACATCGTTGCAAGAGTTGCTAAAGTAATATTTACAAGTGGTGTTAATAAGAATGGAATCACGATAATTGGGTTTAATACTACTGGTAAACCGAATGTAACCATTTC
>NZ_JAPWBS010000024.1:0-7475 GCF_041433575.1 Granulicatella sp. 20925_1_28 | reverse complement strand
AGAAACAACAGCAGAAACAACAGTAGAAACAACAACTAGTACGCCAGAAGAACCAAAACAAGAAGAATTACCAAATACAGGAGCTACGGCTTCTCTAACTGGTGCAGCAATTGCAGCAATGTTAACAGGTTTTGGAGTATTAGGATTCAAGAAAAAAGAAGACTAAAATCATAAGAGATGAATGAGGATGTATTGCATCCTCATTCTTTTTTTGCTTCAAATTATGGTATAATAAAACGAATATGCATCAAGCGAGGTGGCCTCATGAAAACAGATATTAAAATTGCACAAGAAAACCAAATGCAACCCATCACGGTGATTGCCGAAAAGCTTTATTTAACACCTGATGAAGTGGAACCCTATGGAAAATACAAAGCCAAGATTGATAAGACTGATATTCATAACCCAGAGAATTTTGGGAAACTCATTTTAGTGACATCGATGAATCCAACTCCTGCTGGAGAAGGAAAGTCTACAGTAACAGTTGGGCTTGGGGACGCACTAACGGCTATTGGAAAGAAAACAGCCATTGCACTTCGTGAACCCTCTCTAGGACCAACGCTTGGGCTCAAAGGAGGAGCTACAGGTGGAGGTTATGCACAAGTTGTTCCGATGGAAGAAATCAATTTGCATTTCACAGGGGACATGCATGCCCTAACGACAGCAACAAATCTGTTATCCGCCATCATCGATAATCATATTCATCAAGGAAATGAATTAGAAATCGATCCTAACCGCATTATTTGGAAGCGAGCCGTGGACTTAAATGACCGAGCGTTGCGAGAAATTGAAATCGGACTGGGAGGTCCAGTGAATGGAACACCGCGTAAAGACGGTTTTGATATTACGGTCGCAACCGAAATGATGGCGATTCTTTGCCTGGCGAGTGATTTAAGCGACTTGCAACGACGCGTTTCAAATATTCTCGTGGCGTATACAAAGTCAGGAGAACCTGTTACCGTGTTTGATTTAGGTGCGGAAGGTGCAATTACTGCGCTGCTTAAAGAGGCGATGAAGCCTAACCTTGTGCAGACATTGGAAGAAACACCAGCCATTGTTCATGGAGGACCATTTGCTAATATCGCGCACGGCTGTAATAGTGTCGTGGCGACGAGAATGGCATTGACGCTTGCAGACTATGTAGTGACCGAAGCGGGATTCGGGGCTGACCTTGGTGCACAGAAGTTCCTCGATATTAAAGTTCCTGTTCTTGGAAAACATCCAGATGCTGTGGTGCTTGTCGCAACGATTCGTTCGACGAAAATGCATGGTGGCGTTGCGCTTGATGAACTCGCACTTGGTGAGAATCTCGAGGCGGTTCGTGAAGGTTTCAAAAATGTACGAAAACATATCGAAAACGTACAAGCTTATGGCTTACCAGTTGTTGTAGCCTTAAATGAATTTTTAACAGATACAAAAGATGAACAAGCCCTCTTTATGGAATTATGCTGTGAGATGGGTGTTGATTGTGTTCTTACGAGTGTGTGGGAACATGGAAGCAGGGGCGGTATCGCACTAGCAGAGAAAGTCGTAGAATTATGTGAGAACAACACTACTTTCCAACCAACTTACGATATGAGTGCGACAATCCAAGAAAAAGTAGAGACGATTGCGAAGAACGTTTATGGTGCTAAAAACGTTCATTATTCAGACGAAGCCCTTACACAATTGAAGGAATTCGAAAATCTGGGATGGAACCATCTGAATGTGTGTATTGCCAAAACACCATACTCATTCTCGGATAATGCAAAATTAAAAGGACGACCAACCGATTTCGATACTACGATTCGTTCTTTCGTCCCTAAGCTTGGTGCTGGATTTATTGTCGCATTAACGGGAACAGTTTTAACAATGCCGGGACTTCCTAAAATTCCGGCAGCACTTGGAATTAGTGTTGATGACAATGGGAAAATTCAAGGGTTATATTAAGAGACTTGAAAGGAGTTTGCATGAAAGATTTTAGAGTCGATCATTTAAAAAAATCTTATGGTGCGAAATCATTATTAGAAGACGTATCCTTTATTATTAACGAAGGAGAACACGTTGGTTTAATCGGTCAAAATGGGACTGGGAAGAGTACATTATTATCCATTCTTGCAGGAGTTGATTTTGCTGAATCAGGAGACATCACAACGTCTAACGATTACAGAATTGGATATTTATCTCAGCAACCAGAATTGGATGATGAAGATTCGATTTTTGAGGCCTTGTATAAAGGCGACCATCCAACATTAAAAGTCGTTCATGACTTTGAAGAAGTGGTGGAACAATTACGAGAAAATCCAACGTCAGAAAGCCTTACAAAACGATACAGTGTCTTAGAGCAAAAGATGAATGAAATCGATGGATGGCAAGTGGAAGTTCAAATCAAGACTATTCTCCAAAAGATGGGACTAACGGATATCCAGAAAGAAGTGGGCACACTCTCTGGTGGTCAGAAGAAACGTGTGGGACTTGCAAAAGTATTGATGGAAGAACCGGATTTACTATTGCTCGATGAACCAACGAACCACTTAGACTTAGAAGCCATCGAATGGTTAGAAGGATATTTAGCCAATTACAAAGGTGCGATGATGCTCGTGACTCACGACCGTTACTTCTTAGAACGTGCGGTGACGCATATGTTTGAACTCGTGAACGGTAGAATCGAAGCGTATGAAGGGAATTATGAATCGTACTTAGAGCAACGAAGCCAACGAGAACAAATCGCAGCACGTATGAGTCAAAAGCAAAAACGATTGTACTTGAGTGAACTAGAATGGATGCGTCAAGGAGCACAGGCTCGTTCAACGAAGCAACAGGCTCGAATTCATCGTTTTGAAGCATTAGAAAAAGATGTGAAGCAAACTACTTCAAAAGAGAAACTAGTGATGGAGTTTGATCAAGCTCGTATTGGAAAACGTGTCTTCCAATTAGAAGATGCCAGCCTTTCAATCAATGGGCAGTCCATTGTGAAGAATCTAGATTGGATTATTCAAAGTCAAGCCCGTGTCGGGATTGCTGGGGTGAATGGTGTTGGAAAATCTACTTTTCTAAACGCTATTGCTGGACAGATTCCATTTGATAGTGGGCAATTTGTTGTCGGCGAGACCGTTCGAATCGCGTACTATAAACAACAAGATGAAGATATTCCAATGGATAAACAGCTAATCCAATATTTACGAGAAGAAGCGGAAGAGATTAAACGTGAAAACGGAGAAGTAGCATCGATTTCAGAATTACTCGAGACCTTCTTATTCCCAAGACATTTACATGGAGCGTATATCCATACCTTGTCTGGGGGAGAGAGAAGACGACTCTACTTACTTCGCTTATTAATGACAAAACCAAATGTGTTATTATTAGACGAACCAACGAACGACTTGGATATCGATACATTAACCGTACTCGAAGACTTCTTAGAGTCATTTAATGGGGCGGTTCTTATCGTATCGCATGACCGTTACTTCCTAGATAAGACGGTCGACCAATTATTTGTCATCCGAGGCGAAGGGCAAACAGAACTCTTCTACGGATCGATGAGTGAGTATTTAGAACAAGAAAAGACACTGGCAAAAGTTTTGGTGGAAGCTCCTAAGGTGGAAGAGCCAAAAGTGGAGGCACCAAAAGTAGCTCCGGCGAAGAAGATGACGTATCAAGAGAAGAAGGAATGGGAGACGATTGAAGGCACCATTCAAGAACTCGAAGAAAAACTAGAATTCTTGCAAGAGGAAATGAGTGTACATGCACAAGATTTTGCCAAACTACAAGAATTACAAGAGGAATTAGACAAGACGGAAGAAGCGGCAAGTAAAGCTTACGAACGTTGGGAATATTTAGCAGAATTAGCAGGGAATTAAAGAAAGGAACAGATATGACGAAACAATATAAAGACTTACTAAGAAAGATTTTAGAAGAAGGAACCACAAAAACGGACCGTACTGGTACAGGTACAAAAAGTGTGTTTGGCTACCAAATGCGTTTTGACTTGCAAAAAGGATTTCCTCTTTTAACAACAAAACGTGTGGCGTTCGGTTTAATTAAGAGCGAGTTGTTATGGTTCTTACACGGAGATACAAATATCAAATACTTATTAGAACATAACAATCACATCTGGGATGAATGGGCTTTTGAGCGTTATGTTTCTTCTCCAAAATATACTGGTCCTGATATGACAGACTTTGGACGTCGCTGCTTAGAAGACGAAGCGTTTAACGAAGTATACCAAGAAGTGAAGAAAGACTTCTGTGAAAAAATCTTAACGGATGATGCGTTTGCGGCTGAATTCGGTGAACTTGGTAATATTTATGGTTCCCAATGGCGTCACTGGAAAACCACAAAGGGTGAAACGATTGACCAAATCGCAGACTTACTTAACTTATTGAAGAATTCTCCAGATTCACGTCGTATGATTGTATCCGCATGGAATCCAGAAGATGTGCCTAGCATGGCGCTTCCTCCATGCCACACAATGTTCCAATTCTATGTGGCTGATGGTAAATTAAGCTGCCAATTATACCAACGTAGTGCGGATGTGTTCCTAGGAGTGCCGTTCAATATTGCAAGTTACGCTTTATTAACACATTTAATCGCAAATGAAGTTGGTTTAGAAGTTGGCGAATTCGTTCATACATTAGGCGATGCGCACATCTACTTAAACCATATGGAACAAGTAGAGACGCAATTAGCGCGTGAAGAAAGAGAATTACCAACACTTGTATTAAAACATCCTGAAAAATCAATGTTTGAAATCGATGTTGATGATGTGATTGTAGAAGGATATAATCCACATCCAACGATTAAAGCACCGATTGCCGTGTAATACTGGAGGAAACAGATGTTAATTTATATTTGGGCTCAAGATGAACAAGGACTTGTTGGAAAAGACAATACGCTTCCATGGCGATTACCAAATGATTGGAAATTCTTTAAAGAAGTAACGATGGGACAAACCATTCTCATGGGACGTAAAACGTTCGAGGGGATGGGGAGTCGCTTGCTTCCAGGGCGTCAAACCATTCTTCTTACAAGAAGTGACGATTATGAAGTGCCAGGCGCTGAAGTCGTGACCGAAATCGATGATATTATCGAAGATGCCAAACACGAGGACATTTATGTGTGTGGTGGTGCCGAAGTCTATCGTCTTTTAAAAGACCATGTAGAACTGCTTTATTGCACAAGAATCCATCATACATTTGAAGGGGATACGTATTTTCCAACCGATTTTCCGTGGGGCGATTTTATTAAAGTAAAATCACTCGAAGGAGAAGTGGATGAGAAAAATGTCTATCCGCATACGTTTGAAATCTACGAGAGAAAAGAGGAAACTCTATGACAACATGGCATGATGTCATTGGAGGGGAGAAGGAAAAAGAGTATTTCCATGCAGTACGTTCATTTGAACAGAGCGAGCGAAATCATCATAAAGTGTTTCCAGCTGCAGAGAATGTCTTTAAGGCCTTGGAACTGACACCCTTTGATAACGTGAAAGTGGTTATTCTTGGTCAAGATCCATATCATGGTGATAACCAAGCACATGGCCTTAGTTTCTCTGTGCAAAAAGGAATCGCCTTGCCACCTTCATTACTGAATATTTATAAGGAACTTGAAAGCGACCTTGGCATTCCTGTTGCAAAGAGTGGAGATTTAACCGCTTGGGCAAAACAAGGAGTGTTGCTTTTGAACACGGTATTAACGGTTCGTGCACACGAGGCGAATAGCCATCGTGGTCAAGGGTGGGAAACTTTTACCGATGCAGTCATTACTTCTCTTAATCAAAGTGACCATCCAATCGTCTTTGTATTGTGGGGGAAACCAGCACAATCGAAAGAGAAGCTGATTACCAATCCGAATCATTTGATTTTGAAGGCACCACATCCAAGTCCGTTGTCATCTTACCGCGGATTTTTTGGAAGTAAACCATTTAGTCAAATTAATGATTTTTTAGAAAAAACAGGTCAAACGCCAATCGATTGGCGCGTAGAGTAAGTGGAAATTATTCCACTTGCTCTATTTTTTTGCCTTTAGTATGAAGTTTGTGGTACGATAGTGAAAACGGTTAAAAGAAAGAAGGGTTTTTATGAAGAAAAAGAGTAAATGGTTTGGTTTATTCGCAACTTTATTGGTGATTTTATCATTGGTGTTTTTAGGAAACACTTCAGCAAAAGCAGCTGAAGGAAAAGAGCTTCAAAACGTAATTTCAGGATTAGAACTTCTTGATCAATCGGATACAAAATTAAGTCCAGATGCAAATGGAGTCTATCAAATCCTTACAAATAGAGCATATAAATTAAGAGCGCTATTCGACTTAGAGCATTACAATGGAGATATTCAAAATGGTGATTTCTTTAAATTAGAGGTTCCGGCTGAGATTACTTTCTATGATAATCATGACGTGGAATTAGTTGATTTAGCAACGAATGTACCAATTGCGGATGCACATTTTGAAGGCCATGGAGATAACCAAGGTGGGACGATTACAGTCACACTGAAGAACCTTGACCAATATTTAGCAGCAAAAGGTGCGGATACAGTCAAAGAGGTCAAAGGAACTTTGGCGCTAAACTTCTTATATAAGAAGAATGTTTCGAACCAACCCGTAACATTTGATTCACCTTCAATGAAGACAACAATTACGCAAACGCATAATGTCCAAACTCTTTCAAATGAAACAGATCCAATTGGTAAAGAAAACTTTGCAAAAATTGGTGGGCAAGCAGCAAATAAAGCATGGACATCAGCAAAATTAGAAGCTGCAGGTTCAAAAGGTTCTGGCCAATACGTTTCAGAATGGAAAGTACGTGTAAACACGAGTGGAGATAACTTAGGGGAAAACTTAGTATTAACTGATACATTGCCAAGTGACCCATCTACTGCTTCGATTCAATATATTCCTGAATCATTAGTCGTGTACAATGCACCTTCAATGAACGAAACAACATCTGGTAAAGAATCGGATTTCGTACAATTAGTAGAAGGAACTGACTACACAGTAAACTGGAATGAAAACTATACGAACTTTACAATCACATTCAAAGATGGAACTAAAAAATACTATGTCACTTATGACACAACAACTCCAAATGATGGAAGTAAAGTTCAAAATATGGTTTCTGTAGCAAAAGCAGACGGTACACCTGTCACTCGTCGTACAAATACGACTGAAACAACATTCACAGCAAGTGCAACTTCACTCTTCTCAGGTACAATCGAAGCAACGAGTGCTTACACAGTTAAAGTGAGCAAAGTAGACGAGAAAACATTGAATCCTGTTCAAAGTGCTGTATATGTCATTACAGATCCAGATGGAAATACAGTTGAAGTGACTACTGACGAAGAAGGTCATGCTGTTTCTCCACAATTCGATGAAAAATATGCTGGTAAAGAATTCAAGATTAAAGAGAAAACTGCTCCAGAAGGTTACGAATTAGATGAAACTGAATATACAGTAACTCTTGGTAAAGATGGAAGCATCTTACATGTGAAAGATACTCCTA
>NZ_JAPWBS010000023.1:0-9762 GCF_041433575.1 Granulicatella sp. 20925_1_28 | reverse complement strand
AACCTTAACCGCATCTCGCGAATTATTAGCGGATGTCTGCCAAACAATTGGCGATAACGCCACAACACTTGGCGGCGCTAAAATCAGAGGGATTTTCCTAGAAGGTCCATTCTTCTGTGAAAAATACAAAGGCGCGCAAAACCCTAAATACATGGGCGACCCTAAATCTGAAATCTTGGATGAATGGCAAGAACGCGCTGGCGGTTGGGTGAAGAAAATCGCGATTGCGCCAGAACGTAAAGGTGCCGTTGATTTCATCAAACACGCTAAAACAAAAGACATCTATGTAGCTCTTGCACATACAGATGGTACTTACGAAGATTGTAAAAACGCCGTTGAAGCCGGTGCGAATATCTTCGTTCACACATACAACGGAATGCGCGGCTTACACCACCGCGAACCAGGAGTTGTCGGTGCGGCACTCACATTGCCAAACGTATTCGACGAACTCATCTGCGACGGTCACCACGTTAACCCAGTGAGCGCAAGTATCGTGATGAAATGTTGCGGTCACGACCATGTAGCCCTTATTACAGACTGCATGCGTGCGGGCGGTATGGGCGAATGCGAATCGATGCTTGGAGAATTCCCTGTTATCGTAAAAGAGGGTACGGCTCGCTTGAAAGACGGCGGTAGCCTTGCTGGAAGTATCCTAGAACTCATCCAAGGGGTTCAAAACGTTGTGAAATGGGGCATTGCGACTCCACACGAAGCTCTTACAATGGCTAGCCTTGTTCCTGCAAAATCAGTCGGTATCGACGACGTTTGCGGACGCATCGACCCAGGGTACGCAGCGGACTTCATCGTATTAGACGATGAGTTACAACTCAAAGCGACTTACTTAGACGGTAAGCCTTATTTCGAAGCTTAATAAAATAAAAACAACTAAAGGAGTGTTATTATGTCAAAATTAGTATTAACAAAAGGAAAATATGATCACTTAGTAAAACTTTCAAACAAAAACCATGTCATCGGTGCTTTAGCGATTGACCAACGTGGTTCATTGAAAAAAATGATTGCTGCAGGAAATCCAAATGTAAAAGGGGACGAAGGCATCATCCGCTTCAAAGAATTAATCTCTGAAGAATTAACAAAATTCTCTTCTTCAATTCTTTTAGACCCTGAATACGGTCTTCCAGCTGCAAAATTACGCCACGAAGACTGCGGACTTTTAATCTCTTACGAAAAAACTGGTTACGACGCAACAGAAATCGGCCGCTTACCAGACTTACTTCCAATCTGGTCTGCAAAACGCATTAAAGAATTAGGCGCTGACGCAGTTAAAGTTCTTTTATACTATGATATTGACGAAGATCCAGCAATCAACGACATCAAACATGCGTGGGTAGAACGTGTTGGTAGCGAATGTGTGGCAGAAGATATTCCATTCTTCTTAGAAATCGTTTCTTACGAAGCAAGTGACGACGATGTGAAATCAGCTGCATACGCAAAAGTGAAACCTCATAAAGTAAACGACGCAATGAAAGTCTTCTCTGACCCACGTTACAACGTTGACGTATTAAAAGTAGAAGTTCCAGTAAACATGAACTTCGTAGAAGGCTTCACTAAAGAAGGCGTTGAACCTGTTTATACTCGCGAAGAAGCATTACGTTTATTCAAAGAACAATCTGAAATCACTGACCTACCATTCATCTTCTTAAGTGCTGGTGTTTCTGCTGAATTATTCCAAGAAACTCTACGCTTTGCGAAAGAAGCTGGTTCTACTTTCAATGGTGTGTTATGTGGTCGTGCAACATGGAAAGATGCTGTAGCTGTATTTGCGACTGAAGGGGAAGAAGCTGGTCGTGCGTGGTTAGCAAATCAAGGACGTAAGAACATCGAAGACCTTAACGTTGTTTTAGGCGAAACTGCAACTCCATGGTTAGAACGTGTTGAAGTAAAATAATAAACAATAAACATCATAAGTGAAGAGCGTTGCTCTTCTAAACACCTAGGATTTTTTCATACGAGTAGTAATGGCTGTACCGGTCTGAGCCAAGGTCTCAGACCTCTCGAGCCTCAAACAGACTCTAGGAAATTTCATTTCCTGAGTCTGTAATTCGCATCGAGTACACTCGCGACTACTACTCGTATAGAATCCTAGGTGTTTTTTTCGCAACGCTTTACTTTATTTACTTTTTCTAACCATGGAATGCGGGAGAATGGATGAGAGGCGAAGATGAGGCACCGGCTCGAGCCTAAGGTCTCTCGCCTTTAAAGCCTCAAAGGGGACGTACGGAATTTTATTCCTACGTCCCCTATGCACAGTGGTTGAATGGAACGAGCTTCGCTACATGTAACTCGCTCGTCCCTATTCAACTTTGTGGGGGAAAGAAAACGAAATGGCCAAAATAGTTTCTTCTATTTTGGCCATTTCTGTCTTTCTCCCTCATTTTAATGCAAACTCCCATCACTATTACTATAGAATCCGCAAGATTCTCCGAAACCACAATTGGTATTGTTCGCAACGCTCTACTTATTTTCTTTTTCTAACCATGGATTGCGGAGGAAGGGAGAGAGACAAAGTAGGCGCTGAGATAGGAATAGATTCCTCGAAGCCACAATTGGTGTTGTTCGCAACGCTCTACTCTATTTACTTCTTCTAACAATGGATTGCGGGAAAAGGATGACAGATAGAAAAAAGGCCGGGCGAAATCGCTCGGCCTTTTTGGGGTTGATTATTTTTTGATGCTGTATTTTGTGCCTTCAAGAGATGCTTGTAATGCGTCGACGCTTGCGTCTCCTTCGACTGTAGCTACTTTGTTTTCTAAGCTGACTTCAACGTTTGTTACGCCTGGTACGCTTGAGAAACGTTCTTTCACTGTGTTGGCACATCCTGCGCATGTGATTCCTTCTAAATTGTATTCTTTTTTCATCATAAATCTCTCCTTTATAGTTATGCTTTCCAGCGTTTTAATCTAAGGGCGTTGAGGACAACGGATACGGAACTGAAGCTCATTGCGGCTCCGGCAATCATTGGGTTGAGGAGTGGTCCGCCAAATAGGTGAAGAACTCCCATCGCAAATGGAATTCCGATAACGTTGTAGGCAAATGCCCAAAATAGATTTTCTTTAATATTACGGATGGTTGCACGGCTAAGTTTTAACATCGCTGGTACATCCATCAAGTCGCTCTTCATTAAGACGGCGTCTGCAGATTCGATGGCTACGTCTGTTCCGGTACCGATTGCGATACCGACTTGTGCTTGTGCAAGCGCTGGGGCATCATTGATACCATCTCCCACCATCGCCACAATATAGCCTTCTTCTTGTAATTTTGAGACATAATTCGCCTTATCTTGCGGTAAAACTTCACTAAATACGCGGTCAATCCCCACTTCAGCAGCAATCGCTTGTGCAGTTCGTTCGTGGTCCCCTGTCATCATAGCGACTTGAATGCCCATTTCATGTAGGGTTTGGATGGCACGCGCGCTGCTTTCTTTAACAGTATCCGCTACAACAATCAAACCTTGTACGGCATCGTTATAGCCAATATAGAGCGGTGTTTTTCCTTGTTCGGCAAAATGATTGGCTTTGTCGTTCATCTCAACATTGGCAAGACCATTTTCACGCATCCATTTTTCGTTTCCGAGGAAGACGAGCGTTTCACCAACGTGGCCTTTAATCCCAAAACCAGGAATGGCTTCGAAGTTCGTCACTTCATCAAATGCAACCCCTTGTTCTTTGGCTTTGGCAACAATCGCTTCGCCAAGAGGGTGTTCGGACGCTACTTCAAGGCTAGCAGCTAGGCGAATGAGGGCATCCGCATCGGTAGAATCGGCAGTGACCACATCTGTGACCACAGGAGTTCCGTTTGTAATCGTACCTGTTTTGTCGAAAACAACCATATTCACGTGGTTGGCTTCTTCCAACGCTTCCCCACTCTTAAGAAGGATTCCATTCTCGGCCCCTTTACCAGTCCCAACCATGATAGCAGTTGGTGTCGCAAGCCCTAACGCACATGGGCAGGCGATAACGAGCACTGAGATGGTAATCGTGAGGGCAAATACCCATGATTCTTGTCCAAGGAAATACCAAGCAAGTCCAGAAACAAGAGCCAAGACGATTACGATTGGAACGAATACTCCAGAAACCTTGTCGGCCAGTTTGGCAATCGGTGCTTTGGATCCTTGTGCTTGTTCGACTAACTGAATAATTTGAGAGAGAGCTGTGTCTTTCCCGATTTTTGTTGCTTTTAGAATGAAAGAACCTGTTTTATTTAAACTTGCCCCAATCACTTCATCGCCAACTGATTTCGATACTGGAATACTTTCCCCTGTTAACATCGATTCGTCAACGGTTGAGTTTCCTTCTGTTACGATGCCATCGACTGGAACTTTTTCACCCGGTTTAACACGAATGAGGTCGCCCACTTGCACTTCTTCTACAGGAACTTCTACTTCTTGTCCGTCGCGTAAAACCGTCGCCATTTTAGGAGCGAGTCCTACGAGCGTTTGAATCGCCATGGATGTTTTCCCTTTTGACACGTCTTCGAAGTATTTTCCAAGTGTGATTAAGGTTAAAATAACGCCGGCTGATTCGTAGTAAAGGTTCATCGCAAAATGCGCGTGCCCTTCTAATACGTGGTACGTTCCGTAAAGGCTATAAAGGAACGCAGCGCTTGTGCCAAGTGCGACTAGGCTGTCCATGTTTGGATGACCTTTAGATAAGGCTTTAAATCCATCCACGAAGAAACGACGCCCAATCCAGACAATTGGGAGAGAGAGCGCTAATTGAATCAACGCGTAGCTCACAGGACTTTGCATTGGGCTTAGAAAGGCTGGCATTGGAATTCCAACCATATCGGCCATTGCGATAAAGAGAAGTGGCACGGTGAAAATCGCTGAAATGGTTAGGTTTCGCTTCATTTCTCTTAAGTGCGCTTCTTTCTTTTCGTTCTTTTCTTCGAGTTCTTCTTCCACTGATTTGCCACGAGGACGAGCGCTGTATCCCACACCATCGACCACTTTGGCGATGTCTTCAGGGGTCACGCTATCGTTTGCTTCAACAGTCATGATTTCGGTTGCCAAGTTGACGCTAGCTTTATCAACGCCCGGAATTTTGCTGACGGCATTCTCGATCGTCATGGCACATGAAGCACAACTCATTCCTTCAATAATGTACTCTTTTTGTTTGCTCATTACTTTCACCGCTTTCGTTTACATTTGTAATTTACATTGTTAGTTTACACCAGTAATCTACAAATGTCAACAATAATGTTTAAAAAATTTTTTGAATAAAAAAACTCAAGCCAACAGCAATTCTGCCAGCTTGAGTTTGGGTGTAATCTATTTAATTTTCTGAAGATAAAATTTCTTCTATCGTAATTTCTCTCTCTTCGACTAAATCGTAAAAGCCAACATGAACACCCTCTTCATATAGCCAACATAAATCTGTCCCATACGGTGCTTCGAAAATCTCTAGCATTACTGGAGCAATCTCATATATGGAATCGGCTCCTAGAATTTTAAAATTAGCTGCATCTGAAAGATACTCTTCATCATCTTCAATGGATAATAGAGTCCATCCATTCATCGGAGGTATTGAAGATTGATCACGAAAAGTATATCGAATCGGCTTACCCTCAAGAATATTATTCGAAACAATAAAACCACCAAAATCACTATTATTAATCATAGTACTCCTCCTGTAAACTAGGAATTAACAACATTGATGTAAAAACAAAGTTTATTAGCCTCTTAATTTGCCGTTTTGGCCAAGGTTTTCGGCTTTAATTTCTTGAATAATGATATGAATGTGTTCTGTTGGAGCGCCAGTGTGTTTAGAGACCACTTCTGTCACTTCTTTGACAAGGGCTTCTTTTTGTTCACGGCTTCTTCCTTCGATCATTTCAACATGAATAAATGGCATGGTTTTGCCTCCCTTCGCTTAAACTAGTTTATATAGTTGCTCTTTGGTTCTATTCTACTCCTAAATGGGAGGGGGTGCTAGCAAGAGCCTCACACCCTGTGGAGTTGAATTCGGGCTCACAGGACTGCAAAACTTCGCACTGTGAAGTTTTGCTTCCCAGAATATCCGCACGACTGCAAGCAGTCCCTTGCGTTATTCTGGTCCAGTGGTTCAGTCCTGAGCGTTCGCCCTCCTGTTTTAGTCGGGTTCGGCTTCGCAGAAATGGCATGCGTTTCCCCAAACGTACGCACGACTCGTTTCGAGTCCTTTGCGTCGTTCGGGTCCAACGTTCCATTTCTGGGCGCGAAGCCTCACACCCTGTATTTTTCTATTAAGATTTTCATGGTTTTGTTTGAAAAGAGCACGGTTAGGATGGCGGTATTCAATGGGAGCGAGATCATATTTTTCAGGATTCGCAGTGGCATAATGACGGCGAAGGCTTTTTGCGTCATCATATGCACCCATATTGAATTCAGTCCGAGGTTACAAACGATTGTGACAAGCAATACTGTCATAAAGATTTGTTCCCATCTGAGTGGTCTCTTATATAAGAAGTATCCGTAGATGAGTCCTCCGACAAGGGCTGTGAATGTGTATCCGATGAAGAATTGTCCAGTCTCTCCGTGGAAGAAGTTCCCGAGGATATCGACTAGGATTCCCACAAGTGCCGCGCGCCATGGTCCAAGCATCACCCCTGCGATGGCTGCTCCGATAAACCCGAAGCCGATTTGTACGTAGAGGCCGAATTTAATGGCCGGCAACATTTCCATGACAAGACGAATGGCTACGACCATCGCCATCACTGTAATATCCAGTGTTCTTTTTCGATTGTATTTCTTTGTATTTTCCATATTAGCATCTCCTTTAATTGTAAAGAGTTGCTCCATTTAACTTCTTCTATTTCTAGTGTTGTTTAAATGCAGCGAATGCGACTAAATTACCGCAATGTTTCCATTTTCGTCCCAGTGGCAACATTCCATCCGCCGGGCACTTAACGCAATAAAGTCTACTCTGATTTTAGGTTCTAGAAAATTTAGTTCCTACTTTCCATGAATCTCCTTTCTTACTCTTGGTTAGAATACCTGTCCTTTCTTGTTGCGTCAAGCAAACTTGATTTTTCTTCGTTTAAATCGTCCAAACCTGAATGAAAACTTGCTCCCAATAATTTTTCATAACTTTTATTAAATATTTCACTTAAAATTTATATAATGTTTAAGATTGATACCGTTTTCCCCAACGTGTATAATATTCTTAACTCTCTTTAGAAATGGAAAGGTTAGACAATGAGCAATGAACGTTATTTAATGATGGAATCCGATATTAAGAACTTATCGTTTCAATTGGAATCTATCACAAAATCTAAATATGACAGCGACTGGCATAGCACGCTCCATACACATCCTTTTACGGAATTATTTTACGTTGTAGATGGAAAAGGCGAGTTTAATATTCAAGGCCAACGTTTCCCTGTAAAACCAAACGACTTTGTCATTATCAATCCGCAAGTAGAACATACAGAATTATCTTCTCCGGATGAACCGCTGGAATATATCGTTTTGGGAATTCGAGGGCTCTCCTTCTCGAATTTAACGCCTGTCTCAGAAGACGGACATCCATTTTCATTCTTCAACTTGCGAGATGAGCAAAAAGACATCTTGCGTTATTTGAATGCGATGGTACAAGAAGCCACTTCTCAACAGATGAGCTATGAATTAGTGTGCCACAATTTATTAGAAATCTTATTAATTAAAATCTTGCGTCACCAACACTTCGATCTTGAAGTCGGCAAGCAAAGCAAGGCTACAAAGGATATTTCGTTTATCAAACACTACTTAGAAACGTACTATCATGAAAGTATCCAACTAGAAGACCTCGCTTCCATGACGCACTTAAGCCGATTCTATATTTCTCACAGCTTTAAGAAAGAAATCGGCATGTCTCCGATGGAATATCTCATTGACATTCGTATTAAAGAGAGTAAAATCTTACTACGAACAACCAATTACTCGATTTCACAGGTGGCGGATATTGTTGGGTTCACGACTCCAACGTATTTCTCAAAACAATTCCGTAAGAGTACGGGAATTTCGCCAACGGATTATCGGGAACAATTCCAAGGAGTTCAGAAATGATTAGACAACCTAAGCGCGATGAGAGACGACAAATCATCCCGCTAATCGAACTGATTATGCAAGATATGGAACTGCTGATTCTGGAACATACAAGCCCGGAAATGCTCTACGCGATGCTAGAAGAAGCCATGCTCGATGACCAGTTTCGCTACGGACTGAAGAACACGCTTGTGTATATTCATGAAGGAAAAGTCGCCGGGACCATCTTTGGCTATCACGGACACTTAGAAGATGCGATTGACGACCCGTTTCACCGATTGTACGAGGATTACAATACCCCGCATCAAATTCCGCTCTACGAGGATAAGGAGACGATGCCCGGTGAATGGTACATCGATATTTTAGCGGTCTATCCCGAATATCGTCGCCTTGGAATCGGCCGTAAATTATTGGTCGAAGTCGAAAACTTAGCGCGTCAACAAGGGGCTACCAAAATCGCCCTCAACTGCGAGAAGGATAATACGAAGGCCTACAAATTATACGAAAAACTGGGCTACACGCCTGAAAGTGAACGCGTACTGAGCGGCCACCCGTATTACCATATGACAAAAGCCTTATAAAAAATCCCTCTCTGGACGAAATCGTTCAAAGAGAGATTTTATAAAATGTAACTTATATGTTACATTTTGCTTTTTTAAAAACGAAAAGAGACTCGAAATTTCGAGTCTCTTATTTTTTGATTATTTTACATAGGCTTGACGAAGGTTAATCGTACGTCCGAATGGAAGTACTTCGAATCCTTCTACGTTTTCAGCAAGTAAGTAGCTTTGGCTTGCTTGGTAGATTGGAGCGACAACCGCATCATCCATCACGATTTTTTCTGCCGCAATCATTTGTTTGTAACGTTCTTCTGGTTTCGTTGCGTATGTTGTTTTCACTTCAGCAACGGCTTTATCGTAGGCTTCGCTTGAGTAGTTCGCGAAGTTGATTCCGCCACCTGTTACGTATTGTTCTAAGAAGTTCACTGGGTCTTGATAGTCAGGTGCCCATGTTCCGAAGAAGAAGTCGAAATCATCTGCACGTTGTAATTCAAGACGGTTTTTCAATGGAACTGATTTGATGTTCAATGTAACGCCTGGTAAGTTCTTTTGGATTTGCGCTTGTAAATATTCGCCGACCACTTTCGCACTACCTGCATCTGACGTTAGTAATGTCACTTCAATCGTGTCCATGCCTAACTCTTGTTTAGCCTGTGCTAATTCTTTTTGCGCCTCTTCTACATTGTAGCTGAGTAAGTCGCCGCGGTCTTCCACGTAATCTTTACCAGTTTCTGGATTTTCAGCAAACCCTTTTGGAACAAGACCGTTTGAAACGATTGAGCCGTCTTTTAATACGTTGTTTACAAGAGCGGCTTTATCGTATGCCATCGCGATTGCACGACGGAAGTGTTTGTTTCCTGTAATCTTACGTTCTACGTTGAAACTCATATATCCCATTGTTGCCTTTGGAATCGCGTGGTACGTTGGTTGCGTTTTGTATTGATCAACGAATTGTTCGCTGATTGTTGTGTATTGTACTTGTTTTCCGTCAAATAATTGAACAGAAGTCGCTACTTCTTTCGATACATTCACAGTGACGTCTTGTAATTGAACGTTTGCTGCATCCCAGTAGCCGTCGTTCTTCACAAGTTTCCAAGAAAGTTCAGAACCTGTCCATCCTTCTAATTTGAACGGTCCGTTTGTCACGATTGAATCTGCTGAAGAACCGTATCCTTCGCCTTT
>NZ_JAPWBS010000022.1:0-17747 GCF_041433575.1 Granulicatella sp. 20925_1_28 | reverse complement strand
TTTTGTTTTAGGTTTCAGCGCTTTTAATATAATGGATGTTGGCCTTTTTGTATACACTAAAATAGGGTTGGTGGAAAAATTCCATCAACCCTAAAAATTATAGAACCAATTCTTTTATTTGTTTAAGAGTTTGTTGTATTGCATTCCTTCACGAAGAGCACTTGTATCAGTGCCTAACGCTTCTGCAATCGTATAGGAAAATTCAAATGTTGCCGCTGGTCCACATCCAGTAATCAGTTTTCCATCGACTTCAACGAGATGTCCTGTATAACTTCCTTGATTGATGTCTTTTTCTACTCCAGGATAACAAGTATATTTCTTGTCTTTAAGTAATCCTGCACGATGAAGTGCAATTGGAGCTGCACAAATGGCTGCGATTATTTTTCCTTTTTTAGAATACTCTTTCAGTTTCTTAATAAGGAAATCATCGTCTCGTAGATGAGTGGCTCCTGGAAGTCCTCCTGGTAGTACAAGCGCATCGATATCAGCCCAGTAAAATGTATCTAGTACATCATCCATTTTTACAGAAATCTGATGACTCCCTGTAATCACTTCACTACCAAGTCCTACTGTATGCACCGTATGTCCTGCTCTTCTTAAAATATCAACCGTTGCAAGGCCTTCAATTTCTTCAAATCCTTGCGCGAAAAATACCACGACATTTGCCATTCTTTTGGCCCCCTCTTATTTTTTGAATAAGCCCATTACGCCACGTGTAATTACACGACCTACTTCACGACCCACACTTGACATGACGTTCTTAGTGAAGCGATCCATTGCTGAATCTCCGCGTTTTGTAGCGGCTTGACGTGCTTGACGTTCTAATTCTTTTTGTTCACGTTCACGTTCTTTTTCTTCTAATTTTGCTTGTTTTTCAGCTTCTTTTTGTGCAAGAGCTTCTTGTTTTTCAGCTTCTTTACGCTCTAATTCAGCTTGCTTTTCAGCTTCTTTTTGCGCAATTTCAGCTTCTTTTTCTTGTTGGAACTGTTCATCTAAAGCAGCTAATTGCTCATGAGCTGATTCACGGTCAAACATTTCTGCGTATTTATCGTAGAATGCTGATTGATTGATTAATTGTTGACGAACAAGTGGGTCACCTGCTTCTAATTTACTCTTAGGAGGATAAATCGATACCACTTCTGCAAAGCTTGGAGAACCGTCTTCTTGAAGTGTTGAAACCACTGCATCCCCTACTTTAAGGTTTGTAATCACTGTTACTAAGTCTTGTCCATCTTCTTGACGGAAAGTTTCTGCAACTGCTCTTACGTTCTTTTGTTCAGCAGGAGTGAACGCACGTAATCCATGTTGCACGCGGTTCCCTAATTGGCTCGCGATAGCATTTGGAATATCTGTTGGATTTTGTGTTACAAAGAAAATACTAATTCCTTTAGAACGGATTAGACGAACAATTAATTCAATCTTCTCTTGAACTGCAGTATTGCTTTGACTGAATAATACGTGAGCTTCATCAAAGAAGAAGACTAATTTTGGTTTATCTAAGTCTCCAACTTCTGGTAAGTTTTCGTATAATTCTGATAAGAACCATAATAAGAATGTTGCATACAATTTTGGTGTTTGGAATAATTTTTCAGATGCTAAAATATTAATCACTCCGCGACCATTTTGATCTTGTTTGAATAAATCATTGATTTCAAAAGCAGGTTCACCGAAGAATTGATCTCCACCTTGTTGTTCTAATACGAGTAAGCTACGTAAAATAGAACCGATAGATTGTTGTGCGATATTTCCGTATAAGTTACGTAATTCCCCAGCATGTGCGCCAACGTAATTTAACATTGCACGTAAGTCTTTAATGTCGATTAATAATAATCCTTGGTCATCAGCTACTTTAAACGCAATGTTTAAAATACCTTCTTGAGTTTCATTTAAACCTAATAATTGAGCTAATAAAATTGGTCCCATTTCTGAGATTGTAGTACGGATGTTAATTCCGTTTTCCCCAAAGACATCCCAGAAAGCAACAGGATATGAGCTTGGTTCGAAGTCTTCTACATGAACTTTTGCCAAGCGTTCTGCAATTTTCTCAGTTACTTCGCCTTTTTCAGCAAGGCTTGCTAAATCCCCTTTAATATCTGATAAGAATACAGGAACTCCTGCTTCACTTAATTGCTCCGCTAATACTTTTAACGTTACAGTTTTACCTGTACCTGTAGCCCCTGCAATGACACCGTGACGGTTTAGTTTATTCGCCATAAATTGAGCTGGTTTTGAACCATATCCGAAAGAAATAGTTTGAGTCATAAAACTCCTCCTTTTATTTTTTTCTACTCTTCTACAATAGTACAGAAAGCGCTAAAATGCTACTAAAAAGCCGACTTTGCAGTAGATTATTTGACTTATTTTGAACATCAAAGTATATTACTGTTGGACAGAATAAATTTTTTTAAGGAGAAACCATTATGAAATGGAAAATTATTGCAGATTCAGGTTGCGATTTACGCGAAATCGAGAATCTTGCTCCAGACACAGAATATGTCAACGTACCACTGATTGTTCAAGTAGGTGACAAACACTATATAGATGATGCTTCTTTAGACATCGATGCTATGATGATTGAAATGTATCAAACCAAAGACAAAACCGCTTCAGCCTGCCCTAGCCCAGATGCATTCCTTGAAGCGTATAAAGGTGCAGAGAATGTCATCGCCATTACTATTACAGGCGGCCTATCAGGTAGTCAAAATAGTGCGCAATTAGCAAAAAATATGCTATTAGAAGAAGCCCCTGAAACAAATATCGAAGTGTTCGATAGCCTTTCAGCAAGTGGTGAGATGGTTCTTTTCGTACAAAAGGCAAACGAACTGATTGCACAAGGACTCTCTTTTGAAGAAGTCGTAGCTGCGTTAAAAGATTATTTAGCAAGTACAAAACTATTATTCGCACTAGCTCGTGTCGATAACTTAGTGAAAAATGGTCGTTTAAACAAAATAGTCGGTGCCGTAATCGGAATGCTCAATATCCGCTTAGTCGGTAACGCATCTCCAGAAGGAACTTTAAACCTTCTTCACAAAGCAAAAGGTCAAAAGAAAGCTGTCCAAGCAGTTTGGGCTGAAATGAAGAAGAATGGGTACAAGGGTGGTCGCGTGGTTATTAGCCATTGCAGTAACCCAGAAATCTGCGGCTTAATTCAAGCAGCCGTTCATAGCGAATTCCCAGGTGCGGATGTGACAAGCATTCATACAAGCGGTGTCTGCAGCTATTATGCAGAACAAGGCGGAATCTTAATGGGATACGAAGCTTAATCTTAAAATAGGAAAAACCACTCTAATCACATGGATTAGAGTGGTTTTTCTTTGCTTAGAATAATGCTTTTAATTCTACATCTGGATGTTTATCTTTGAACCAGTTTAAGGCAAATTGGTTTTCAAATAAGAACACTGGTTGGTCAAATCGGTCGCGACATAATAAGTTACGGCTTGAAGACATATTTGGATCCAGTTGTTCTTCGTCAATCCATCTGGCAATCTTACTTCCGATTGGAGTCATGACGACTTCGGCATTGTATTCATTTAACAAGCGGTATTGGAACACTTCGAATTGCAGTTGACCAACGGCACCTAGGATATATTCTCCTGTATGGTAGGTCTTGTACAATTGAATAGCTCCTTCTTGTACTAATTGCTCAATACCTTTATGGAATGATTTTTGTTTCATCACGTTTTTGGCAGAAACTTTATTAAAGAGTTCTGGCGTAAATTGTGGGAGTGGTTCGAACTGCACAGCAGCTTTTCCTGAGTAAATCGTATCTCCGATTTGGAAGTTCCCTGTATCGTAAAGTCCGATAATATCCCCTGCTACGGCTGCTTTCACTGTTTCACGGCTATCTGCCATAAACTGCGTTGTATGTGATAATTTCATTTTCTTTTGCGAACGGTTCACGGTAATATCCATTCCTGGAACGAATTCTCCTGAACAGATACGTACAAATGCGATACGGTCGCGGTGTGCTGGGTTCATGTTTGCTTGAATCTTGAAGATGAATCCTGTGAATTGTTCTTGAAGTGGGTCTACCAGTTCTCCTGATTCAGTTTTCTTAGCAGATGGACTTGGTGCAAAGTCAACGAACGCGTCTAGGAACGTTTGAACCCCAAATCCTGTTAATGCTGAACCGAAGAATACAGGCGTTAATTTACCCGCTGCAATCTTTTCCTCATCAAACGCATTTCCTGCTTCTAATAAGAGCTGTGCATCTTCAATGGCTTGGCTATATAGCGTTGATTGTTTAAAAGCATAATCACCGTCCACTTCGCCCTCTTCGTTCAATGGTAAGAAGTCATTATCTTCATTTTCTTCTGGGTGCATCAATTCTACACGTTTATTGTAAATATCATATAAGCCAAGGAATGTTTTTCCCATCCCCATTGGCCAGTTCATTGGATACGCGTCAATGCCTAATACTTCTTCTAATTCCGCGATTAATTCTAATGGTTCACGTCCATCACGGTCTAATTTGTTGATGAAAGTGAAGATTGGAATGCCACGCATACTACAAACTTCGAATAATTTCTTCGTTTGCGGCTCAATCCCTTTGGCACTGTCGATCACCATCACGGCACTATCCACGGCCATTAATGTACGATACGTATCTTCTGAGAAGTCCTCGTGCCCTGGTGTGTCCACAATATTAATATGGTTTCCATCGTATTCCACTTGCATTACTGAACTCGTTACAGAAATCCCACGTTGCTTTTCGATTTCCATCCAGTCTGATTTTGCAAACTTCCCTGTTTTCTTCCCTTTTACGGTACCCGCTTGACGAATCGCTCCCCCGTATAAGAGTAATTGTTCTGTAATCGTTGTTTTCCCAGCATCCGGGTGGGAAATAATCGCAAATGTCTTGCGAGATTGTACTTCTTCTTTTAAGTGTGACATGAGTATCTCCTTCGTGTTTATTCTCAAGTATTATAGCCGATTTTCACAATTTTTAAAAGTTTAAAAACACCCTCTAGAAGGATTTAGGAAAGTGCGGTATACTTATAGACAGTAAAATGTCTTTCAGGAGGTCGCTCAATGTCGAAAGAATTACCCATCATTTATATTAGCTTAACCGGAAATACACATAACTTTGTCACACGTTTAAAAGACCACTTACGCTTCTTGGAGCCCTCTTTAAACGTGACACTAACCAATGTCAAAGACCTTGTTAAAGGCCAAGAAGACTACTTCAAAGTAGGTAAACCATTTGTTGCCTTTCTTCCAACTTACTTAGAAGGTGGAAATGGTGTGGATAACGGAGATGTGGAAGTCTTAACGAATCCACTAGGTGATTTCTTAGCCTATGAACATAATTACGCACATTGCTTTGGTGTGATTGGTAGCGGAAATCGTAACTTTAATAAGCAATTCTGTCTCACTGCCCGTCAATATTCTGAGCGTTTTGGTTTCCCAGTGCTCGATGAATTTGAATTACGCGGAAGTAACCGCGATGTGGCGCGCATTGCTGCAATGCTTCTTGAAAAAATCTAAACACATAAATAGGCCCGTAGATCCATTCTGCGAGCCTTTCTTTTTATTTAAAATAGGTTTTGCATTTTTCACTAAAGCCAACTAACGCTTCTATTGTTGCAGGTTCCATCGCGGTATGTCCTGCTGCCTGTGCAAAGATGAGTTCTGCTCCTTCGACTGCTTGAGCGAGTTCAAATGCCGCACTCGGCAGGCAGTCCACATCATAACGACCATGAACGATATGCATTGGAATTCCCTTGAAGGCCTCTGCACGATTCAAGATGTAATTATCGTCTGCCACAAAGCAATGATGATAGAAGAAATGGCATTCCATTCGTGCAATCGTCAGCGCACCGCGTATGCCCGCTTCATCCCAGACAATCGGGTCATACGGAATCAATTTCACGAGTCCATGTTCCCACTCTGCCCACGCACGCGCTGCCTCTAGACAAATCGATTCATCCTCTGAAGTTAAACGTTTGTAGTACGCATTGACTAACACTCCTTGTTCCTCAACTGGAATCGGCGCTTTAAACTTCTCGAAGTTCTCTGGATAAAAATGAGATGCCCCATCTTGGTATAACCAATCGACATCGCTTTGACGACCTAGGAAGATGCCACGAAGCATTAATCCTACGACTCGTTCACGGTGTGCAATCGTGTAATGTAAGGCCAGCGTTGTCCCCCAGCTACCACCAAAGACAAGCCATTTTTCAATCCCGAGTGCTGTGCGGATTTTTTCCATATCAGCCACTAAAGCCTGCGTGGTGTTTTCTTCTAAAGAAGCAAATGGTGTACTTTTTCCACATCCACGTTGATCGAATTGGATGATGCGATAAAACTCCGGATCAAAAAACTGACGATTTGCTGGAGACGATGCTCCTCCTGGTCCGCCATGTAACACAACCACTGGATGACCAAGGGGATTCCCTGACTCTTCCACATAAATGGTATGCAAAGGGCTCACTAGAATCATGTGTTCTTTATAGATTTCGATTTCTGGATATAATTCTGTTCTCATTTCTTGGCTCCTTTAATCACTTCTTGTACTCTCTTTTGAAATTCTGGTAAGACTTCTTTTTCAAACCATGGATTTTTTGCCATCCATCGACGGTTTAGAGGTGACGGATGTACGAGTGGAAACATTTTTGGTAAGTACTCTTTATAGGCTCTGACTGTTTCCGTTAAATTCTTCTTCTTTGTATCTTTTAAATAATAGTCTTGTGCGTATTTTCCAACCAATACTATCAGTTCAATATCCGGCATTAAGGCTAGCGTTTCTTCATGCCATTTCTCGGCAAAACCTTTGCGAGGTGGAAGGTCTCCAGATTTTCCTTTTCCTGGATAATAGTAATCCATCGGAACGACCGCAAATAAATCCGATTGATAGAAGAAATCACGAGTTACGCCCATCCAACTTCTGAGGTTATCACCACTTTGGTCATTCCAAAACAAGCGACTCTCTTGCGCTTTAATCCCAGGTGCTTGCCCTACAATCAAAATTTTCGCTTTTCGTGGCGCAGAAAATAAAGGCGCTATGCCTTCTTTAGTATACTTAGCATTTTGTGGATCTTCTTCAATCTTCTGTATTAACTTTTCTAAATCGTTCATTTTATGACCACCTTTCCTTTTTAGAATACTCCGATAGCCTTACTTGTGCAAATGCTTGAGTGTAGAAAGACAAAAAAACACCTAACCTCACGAGTGAGATTAGGTGCTTCAACAATTTTATTTTAAGCGTGGAGTCTTCAAAGTACGAGGGAGTGTTTTGCTTGAAAGCACTCGTGGTAATGTATGTGATTTTTCTTTTGATGCTGGACGGTAGGGAACCGGTCTTGTAGCACGTGTATCCACATACACATCTCTTGAAGTATTTGAACGACTTGAAGCCGATTGTAGCGCTTGTTTTGTTGCTTGTTTTTTCGCTTGTGAGCGAAGTTTTGGATTTGAAACTTTATTTTGCGGACGATATACACGTTGCGGTACGGCTTCGGTAGCGACTACTGGAGTAGATGTCCTTTGTGCTCTATTGACAGTGGCATCAGCCCCAGTTCTTTGAGCAGAACGCGTATTTCCAGTTCGAGCTCTACGAGTATTTCTACGAGCCTGTTTTTGTTTTCCTTTAATTCCGAAGAAAACAGCGATGATAAGGATGATATAAAATGCTCCTTTACCGAGTCCTTCAGCAATTTTGTCTGTATCTAGTTGATCAAAGAAGTTATCAATTTGATCAAAGACATCTTTGCTTTCAGAGCCTTTTGCATTCCCTTTCGAGTCACTCGCGTTTGAATTATTGGTGTTTGAACTCTTTTCGTTCGAGTTCGCAGCTTTCGCGGCAGTAGTAGCTTCTTCTTCCTCTTCACTTGCATTGGCCAAATCCTCTAGAAATTTGTTTCGTTCTTTGTCCGTTGCCGTGAATTGAAACGCTTTTGTGACTTTCCCATCTTCGACAGGAATCAAATCATAATAGATAACATTATGGTCTTCAATGGTCTCAACAAATGATTGAACTATGAGGCTATTATCTGTATCTCGATATACGTAAAGTCGAATACCGCCCTTCCCTGTTGGAAGATTTTTAATTTGAACAGGAACTTTAATCTCTTTATATTGAGGATTATTATAAGTTAACTTAATCGTCACTGTCGCATTATAATCTTCCCCATCCACAAAGTCGATTTTTTGTTCAAAGGCACCTTGAATCTTCATCTTTGTGGTGTCTACTGGTTGTTGAGTTTCAGCATTGACTGTTGAAACACGTGCAAAGGTTCCTACTAACAATAAAGTGGCAATCAGTACCGCAAGCCATTTCAACCCAAAGAAAGATTTGTTAGCTTGTTGTTTCATGATTATTTACCTGCTTCGTCCCAAACTTTACGTCCTGATGCTAATGAAGCAATGTTTTCAGCGATTTTTGCGTTGTTTTGTCCATCCATTAATACAACTGTATTGTTTGGACCTTCAGCAAGAGCTTTTTTAGCGTCGATTGCTAAGTATTCTAATGCAGCCGCATTTAAGTTAGATTCGTTTAATGCGTTGTTGA
The DNA here is from genome assembly GCF_041433575.1 of Granulicatella sp. 20925_1_28. Taxonomy (NCBI): domain Bacteria; kingdom Bacillati; phylum Bacillota; class Bacilli; order Lactobacillales; family Carnobacteriaceae; genus Granulicatella; species Granulicatella sp. 20925_1_28. The sequence continues at coordinate 9,238 of NZ_JAPWBS010000022.1, read as the reverse complement.
TTGCTGTTAATTGAGCAACAGTTGCTTGAGTGTCAATTGCGATTTTTTCAGCATGTGCACGAGCATCTGCTAATAATTTGTTGTTTTGAGTTCTTGTATCCATTTCAACTGTTTTTTGACGAGCGTCAGCAGCGATTAACGCAGCATCACGTTCACGGTCAGCAGTGATTTGTTTGTTCATCGCTTCAACGATGCTTTGTGGAGGAATTACTTCACCGATGTTAACACGGTCGATTGTAACCCCGTAAGAGTCTGTTTTACCGAATACACGTTGGTTTAAATCAGTGTTGATTTTGTTAGTACCACCAAGGATTTCAGCCATTGTCATTGTACCGATAATGTCACGTAATTCGTTTTGGATATCTAAAAGTAATAATCCTTCTGGGTTTGTGTTTCCATATAAGTATTCTTCAAGATTATCAACGTGGTATTTAGCTGAAGCGTCAATTGTTAAATTAACGTTGTCTTTTGTGATGATTTCTTGAGGATCTAAGTCTAATGAACGTTGACGCATATCTACAACGTAAGCAATGTTACGAATGATTGGTGTTACAAAGTGTAATCCTGGTCCTAATTCTCCAACATAACGTCCAAATGATTGAACAGCAGCTTTGTGTCCTTGTTGAACGATACGAATTGATTTGAACGCAATGATTAATAAGAGTAATACTACGACGATAATTAAGATTGTTACTGGCATTTTAAATTTCCTTCTTTCTAAATAGTTACATATACTAATTTTTCTGGATTGATTTCCTCAATCACTTTTACATATACCAACCCATCCTCGTAGTCAATGACTTCAAGTGGTTGTCCTTCTTCGACTGACATAACATCCAAAATTTTATATGGATAGTTCCGTCCTCGGTAATTAAACGTTCCGAAGACTTGTTCGGAGAACGCCTTAAACTGTCCATGCAATAATGTTTTAATTGCATCCGGCCAGTTTTCAACTTTTTTCTGATGACTTTCGACTTCATTTTCGATGACCGACCGGAAATAAGTTGATACGTCTGTTGAGATAATCTTCAAAAATGCTTCTTTCAAAGAAGGCTCAATCGTAAAGTTAATCCGTTCAGTCTTATTTTCGTTCGACCATGGTTGTTTTCTCATACCCATTCTCCTTTCTTTACATCTCTTGATGAACATATTATAACACGTTCTGAATATAATACAAGTGTAATATCTCTTAAAATGTAAATTTTTCACCTAAAGTGCATTTTTGTTCAAAAACATTGATATACCAAGGATTATTTTATATGAAAATATCCAAAAATCTGAGCAAATAATATTAAGAAACTATAAAATTCCAAAAACATAATATAATTTGTGGTTTTTGGATATTAAAAATACGGTTTTTACTTTTTCCCCTTTAAAAGTACTCACTTTCACTTTTATTATCTTATACTAGGCGCTTGAACAACCATAAAAAGCTACAAGTTAAAAACTTGTAGCTTTTTATGGTTGTTAATTATATTTTTCCAATTACGCAAGCACATTTTTGAACTCTTCTAGTGTTATCTTATATGTACTAAACAGATAGTATATTTCAATAATTTCTTATCTCATGCCAGGCAATAATCATAATAGCATTTCTCCATCTATCCACACAAAATTATTATGTTTGGTAAATATGAAAATCATTTTATTTTTCTTTATTATCTAAAATCTTGTTTACTCCTTAATTAACCCTCACATCATATTTATTTACAATCTCCAGAGTTATTATAAAAATAAAGATAATTCTTAAAATTGGTTTATTAATAATATTGCATCTGGATTATATCCTAGTTTTCCTTTTGTCTATTATCTACAGAATTTTTTTGATAAGGTGTATCAAATTTTTTAGTTACAGGATCTATAACTAAAACATCAGTATTTTCATAAGATAACACCTTTCTTCCAAGTATTGTAGTAACTGGATCTTCTATCGGCCACAAAACACCTATAATCCTAGCATTCATATGTTGATATATTTTTATTATTTGTGGCGCTCCTCCAATTGTAGACCCACTATCACTTTTGTATTTCTTTAGTAATTCAACAACTACATCTAACGGTTCCATATCAAAATGTGGTTCGCTTTTAAAAAAATTAAAGCCCATTTTAATTTTTCCTAGCTCATAATACTTTTTAATTGCACAAGACTTCATATCACCAGCAAATATTATTTTCCCATAAGGTTTAACTTTATACATTGAGTCAGCTACAAACTTTCCTACATTTTTTTGATATCTAATTCTCCAAACCATAAATTTTTTATTAATCCATGAGTAGCCGCCAAATAAAAATTCTATATTTTCGAAAGTATCAGTTCTAATCTCATTAACTAAATTATTAGGAAAACCACTAAAATCAATTGAAGCAACAGTACTATTTACCACGTTTAAAATGTGTCCTTTTAAATTCGTTACATCCATAAACCGATTTTTTGAGTTGTTATGCACCATGATTGTTTCTTCAATTTGATTAATTAATGGAAACGCAATATCCGTATTTCCAGCAAATGAGATAAAAGCATCTTTTCTAGGTAATATACTAAGCTTCCTACATTCATCCCATTTCATCCCGTTACCTGACAACCTGCTATCAGATACAACATATAGTTCTTCACAACCTTTGATTTCTCTTACCCAAGCAATAGTTATTGTCATTTTTCCTCCTTTTTAACAGCAAAAAATTTTCTTTAGTTATATTTCCTACTAAAATACTCTAATCCTATAATAACATTTTTTTCAAGTAAACAAATTCTCATTGATTTAACTTCAACAATTATCTTTTTGTTACTCTCTTTAACTTCAATTAACAAACTAATAATAATCAACCTAGGCGTTTAAACACCTCACATTGTTATCTAAACTACATTTCCCTTACCTTTCTTTCATTTATTAACATTAAATTCAATCTTGATTTTTATTAATAAATGAATATTTTATAGTATAAAAACTAAATAGCACTTTAAATAATAGTATAGAAATGAATTTATCTGTGTCCTATAAATGAACTAATGAATTAGTTTTGATAATTCGATTACAAAATACTTGTATTATAACTAACATAATACTATAAAAAACAACCCCTAGAAACATAGCTTTATCAACGTTTCTAGGGTGTTACTATAAACTAACCTACGCTACCCTCCATCTCGTACGCGATTAAACGGTTTAATTCAACGGCATACTCCATTGGAAGCTCTTTTGTAAATGGTTCAACGAATCCCATAACAATCATCTCTGTTGCTTCTGACTCGCTAATACCGCGACTCATCAAGTAGAACAATTGCTCTTCTGAGATTTTTGACACTTTCGCTTCATGCTCGAGTGCTACTTTGTCATTATGAATTTCGTTAAATGGAATCGTGTCTGATTTCGACTTGTCATCCATAATAATCGTGTCACATTCGATATGCGAAATAGAATAATCTGATTTCTTCCCAAAGGTTACTTGACCGCGGTAGTTCACAGCTCCGCCATCTTTAGCAATCGATTTTGAAACGATTGAACTTGAAGTATGTGGCGCGTTATGAATCATCTTCGCACCTGTATCTTGGTGTTGGCCTTCTCCTGCAAATGCGATTGATAACATTGTACCTTTGGCGTATGGTCCTTCTAGGAAAACGGATGGATATTTCATCGTTGTCTTCGCCCCAAGGTTCCCATCGATCCACTCAACCGTTCCGTGAGCAGCAGCTCTGGCACGTTTTGTTACTAAGTTATACACGTTATCCGACCAGTTTTGAATCGTTGTATAACGGCAGTACCCACCCTCTTCAACGAAGATTTCGACGATCGCAGCATGCAAGCTGTTTGAAGAGTACGTTGGCGCTGTACATCCTTCAACATAGTGCACGCTTGCTCCTTCGTCTACGATAATAAGCGTACGTTCGAATTGCCCCATGTTTTGGTCGTTGATACGGAAGTACGTTTGAAGCGGTACATCACATTTCACGCCTTTTGGCACATAGATGAACGTTCCACCTGACCATACAGCTGAGTTTAACGCAGCTAATTTGTTGTCTGTTGGTGGTACTAGTTTTGCAAAATACTTTTTGAATAATTCAGGATACTCTTTTAAGGCTGAGTCTGTATCTGTAAAGATGATTCCAAGTTTATCGAACTCTTCTTTCATATTATGGTAAACCACTTCAGACTCGAATTGCGCAGAAGCACCGGCTAAATACGCACGCTCTGCTTCTGGAATCCCGATTTTCTCGAAAGTATCTTTAATCTTCTCAGGAACATCATCCCAAGAACGCGCTGGCTTATCGCTGGCACGTTTGAAGTACGTAATCGCATCAAAATCAATATCTGAAAGGTCCGCACCCCATGTTTGCATTGGCATATTTTCGAATGCCTTCAATGATTTTAATCGGAAATCAAGCATCCATTGTGGCTCGTTTTTCACTTGTGAAATCGTACGAACGACTTCCTCGCTTAATCCCATTCCTGTTTCATAAACAGGTGTTACATCCTCATGAAAGCCATATTTGTAATCGGCTAATTCAGGAACTCCACTCATTTTGTCACCACTTTCTTATGCTTTCTCATTTTCTACTGCACGTTCTAATGCTTTCCACGCAAGCGTGGCACATTTGATACGCGCTGGGAATTTTTGAACACCGGCAAGTAACGCCGCATCCCCTAAAGGTTCTTCGTCCACGGTTTCACCCTGCACTAGACTTGAGAAATCTTCTGCTAGAGCGACCGCTTCGTCAACTGTCTTTCCAATAATCGCATCACTCATCATGCTGGCACTCGCCATACTAATCGTACAGCCGTGTCCGTCAAAGTGAACATCTTCGATCACGCCGTTGTCATTTACAACGAGCTGCAACTGCAACACATCTCCACACGTTGGATTATTAAATTCAATCGTTGGAATGCTCGCATCATCTACCAATCCTTTATGGTGCGGATGAGACGAATGATCCAAAATCACCTGACGATAAAGCTGATCTAATTTAGATAAGGCCATATTGGAAAAACTCCTTTACTTTTTCTAATGCTTCTAAAAACTGTTCTGCTTCTTGAAGCGTGTTATAAATATAAAAACTTGCACGGCATGTTGCCGATACATCGAGCCATCGCATCAAAGGTTGTGCGCAATGATGTCCTGCACGAACTGCAAATCCTTCCATATCGAGCGCCGTTGCGACGTCATGTGGATGGATTCCGTCGATAGTAAAACTAATGACTCCAGAATGTTTTTCTGGGTCACTCGGCCCATATACCGTCACACCTTCCATCTCTTGCATCTTTGGTAAGAGATAAGAGACTATTTCTTGTTCATGCTGATGGATATTCTCCATACCGATTTCTTCTAAATAATCAATGGCAGCAGCCAGTCCAATGGCTCCTGCGATATTTGGAGTGCCGGCTTCGAATTTCCACGGCAATTCATTCCATGTACTCTCTTGGTCGTACACAAAATCAATCATTTCTCCGCCGAATTCTACAGGATTCATTTCTTGAAGAAGTGCTTCTTTTCCATATAAGACGCCAATGCCTGTTGGAGCAAGCATCTTATGTCCACTAAAGGCATAGAAGTCACAGTCTAACTCTTGGACATTCACTCTTTGGTGTGGCGCTGCTTGAGCACCATCCACAACAAGGATGCCTCCTACTGCGTGAACCATTTCAGCTACACGCTTCACATCTGTTACTGTTCCAAGCACGTTTGAAGCATGGTTTATTGAAACGATTTTTGCCTTTTCGGTTAAAGATGATTCGGCTGCTTCAAGGTCTAATTCCCCCTCTTTCGTTAATAAAAAATAACGTAAGACGGCTCCTGTTTGTTTGGCCACTTGTTGCCAAGGCACCACATTCGAATGGTGCTCAGCAGGGCTAATCCATATTTCGTCTCCTTCTTGGAGGCGATTCGGCGCAAACCCTTGTGCAACCCAGTTTAAGCTAGTTGTCGTTCCACGCGTAAAGAGCACTTCTTTTGTGCTACTAGCGTTAATAAATTTCGCTACTTTAGTTCGAGATGCTTCGTATAAGTCAGTGGCTTCCTGAGCCAGTGTATGCACCCCACGATGAATATTGGCATTGTGAGTTGCGTAGAATTTCTCAACGGCTTCTACGACTGGACGTGGCTTTTGGGTTGTGGCTGCATTGTCTAAATAGACTAGCACTTCATCGTTGACTTCACGCTTTAATATTGGAAAGTCTTCTCGAATCGTTTTACTAATCATAGCTAGCAACCAACTTTTGTTCAATCATGTCCACAAGTTCTTTTTGAAGAGCACTTGAAGGAATTGAACGAATAACGGCTCCTAAGAATCCACGAATAACTAGGCGTTTCGCCTCAGCTTCTGAGATTCCACGGCTTGTTAAGTAGAATAATTGTTCATCATCCACTTGCCCTACGCTCGCTGCGTGTCCTGCCGTTACTTCATTTTCATCGATTAAAAGAATTGGGTTTGCGTCTCCACGTCCGCCTTCTGAAAGCATCAGTACACGGCTTTCTTGTTGCGCATCTGCGAATTTCGCCCCTTTAATAATATGTCCAATTCCGTTAAAGGTTAATGTTGATTTATCTAAAATAACACCGTGTTGCAAGATATGTCCTACTGAATGTGGCGCATAGTTTGTCACACGTGTATCGATTCCTTGTACTTGGCGTCCTGTAGAAATACCGATGACGTTCACTTGTGAATGAGAACCGTCTCCGCGTAATTCAGAGTCGAAGTCCGCAATCACATTTCCGTCATTCATAATGCCAAGCGCCCAGTTAATCGTTGCATCTTTTTCAAGGTAGCCACGACGGTTTACATAAGCATCTGTTGATTGACCTAACGTATCAACGGCCGCAAACTGAACTTTCGCCCCTTGTTTTGCGATTACTTCTACTACAATATTGGCTGTATTCTTTTTGTCACCGATACTTTCAAAACGTTCTACATAGGAGACCGAGCTGTTTTCGTCCGCCACGATTAACACGTGTTTCACGAACGCTTCGTCCACTAAGTTATTTTGAACGAAATGAGATTCAATAATATCTTTTACGTCTACATTTTTAGGAATATAAATAAATACTCCTGAGTTGACCATAGCAGCGTGGTAAGCCGTTAAGCTATCTTCATCAACTGGTACTGCCTTTGTCATATAGTACGGTTTTACGAGCTCCGGATATTGTTCCAGGGCATCAAATAAATCCATCACGAGAACGTCCTTCAACGCTGTTTCAACATTCATTTCTTCCCAGTAGGATACCGCACCAAGTTGCACAATTTTTGCACTTCCTGCTGCTGTTGGAATCACTTTTGGAAGTTCTTCAATCATTGAAGTGCCTTCGCCGATTGCTGATTGGAATAAGTTCCAACGGTGGAATTTCACACGTTCAATAAATGGCAAGTCTAGTGTTTTAGCTAGTTCCAAGCCTTTTAAACGTGTTTGTAGAAACCACTCTGGTTCATTCTTTGTAAGAGAGAATGTAGTGATTTCTTCTGGTGTTATGGTTAATTTTGTCTCTGCCACAATCTCACTCCTACTCTTGATGTTCAATCTTGATTCCTAATTCTTCACTGATCCCTTTATATCCTTCAGCTTCTAAGCGACGAGCAAGAGAAGCATCTCCCGTCATCACAACACGACCATCCATCATAATATGCACCACATCTGGTTCAATGTAGTTTAAGAGACGTTGGTAGTGCGTAATAATTAATGATCCAAAGTTATCTCCACGCATTGCGTTTACTCCACGAGAAACCACTTTTAGCGCGTCAATATCTAACCCTGAGTCGATTTCATCTAGAATTGCAAATGTTGGTTCAATCATTAATAATTGAAGAATCTCGTTACGTTTTTTTTCCCCACCTGAGAATCCTTCGTTTAAATAACGTTCTGCCATTTCTTCTGGCATATCTAAAAGGGCCATTTTTTCATCTAATTTCTTGATGAATTCACGAACTCCCATTTTATCGTCTTCCTCACGACGAGCATTGATAGCTGAACGCATGAATTCTGCATTTGTCACCCCAACGATTTCGCTTGGATATTGCATCGCTAAGAATAGACCTGCGCGAGCGCGTTCGTCTACTTCCATTTCTAAGACATTTTCGCCGTCTAATAGGATTTCTCCTTCTGTTACTTCATAACTTGGGTGGCCCATAATCGCTGCAGAAAGCGTTGATTTTCCTGTTCCATTTGGTCCCATGACTGCATGAATTTCTCCAGTGTTAATCGTTAAATTAACGCCCTTCAAAATTTCTTTATCTTCAATCGATACATGTAGATTTTTAATCTCTAAAGTTGCCACGATTCATTCTCCTTTATAATCATTCTATTCTGTTATATTTTATCCTAATTGAGAACGATTCGCAAATAGCCGCGCTTTGAAATCGTGTAATAATGCTTTTCATTTTCATGAAAATACGGTATGATGGAACATATTTTTGAAAGAAAGGCTGATGCACATGCAAACTTATCCACTTATTGGTATTGCAGGAAATCATCGCCAAGATAACACGGAAGAAGATCGCTACATTTTATCGTATGCGCCAAATGGTTTTGTCCGTGGTCTTGAAAAGGCAAAAGCGATTCCTGTCATCATTCCCATTAGTAACCCAGAATTTGCAAAAGAATTCATCTCACGGGTCGATGGACTTCTATTAGCGGGTGGACAAGACGTTTCTCCATTATTGTACGGTGAAGAACCACATCTTAATTTGGCACGTACTTATCCTGCTCGCGATGCGTTTGAAATTGAGCTCATTAAAGAAGCTTATAGACAACACAAACCAATCTTTGCGGTGTGTCGCGGCTTACAAATTCTAAACGTCGCTCTTGGCGGAACACTCTACCAAGATATCGAATCACAATACGAAAACATCTCTGTAAAACATACACAAAAAACAATGCCAAGCCAACCAACGCATACGATTCAAATCGCAAGTGGTAGCGAGCTTTCTCGCGTTCTTGGAACAACGACCCCAGTGAACTCTTACCACCACCAAGCGGTTAAACAATTGGCCTCTGACTTTGTTCCAGTTGCTTGGAGTACAGATGGACTAATTGAAGCGTTCGAATCTAAATCTAAAGACCAAAGTGTAGTTGCCGTTCAATGGCATCCTGAATTATTAATTGAAGATAGCAATGTGATGCAAGGTTTATTTGATAACTTTGTGGAGCGTGTAAATCGCTTAAGACAAAATGCATAATAAAAAACTACGAATTCTCACTCGTTGTGAAGTGCACCCTGTCAAGTAGACAGGAAAATAATTAAAGTGTATGACGAG
>NZ_JAPWBS010000021.1:0-18083 GCF_041433575.1 Granulicatella sp. 20925_1_28 | reverse complement strand
GAGGAGCCAACAACAACTGCGGTGACAACTGAGTCTACAACAACAACGACGACTACTACCGTTGCGCCAACAACTACAACAACTACTACGGAGTCTACAACGTCAACAACAACGACAGAAGCTCCAACAACAAGTACAACAACAACAGAAGCACCAACGACAGCGGCTTCTACAACAGTTGCACCAACAACAGTAGAAACTACAACAGAAGCACCAGAACTTCCTAATACAGGTACAAAAACTGTAGGAGTTTGGGCAGCAGTAGTGGCACTTCTAGCAGGATCAATGTTAGTCATTGTCAATAAGAAAAATTCACAAGCATAGTCAATAATGCTTGCTAAATATGCTCTACAGTAGTATATTAGAAACAGTTAAATATGTGAAAAGTACAAAGGGGTGCCATTTTGGCTGAGATGTTGTTACAAACCCTTGAACCTGTTACGTTAGTACGTGCGTAGGAATTGTATTTGATTTCGAAGTTTTAGACGGAGTCTCTTTGTGTTTTTCAATAAACGAAGGAGGCTCTTTTTGTATGAAGAGAAATGTTTTAGTATGGGTAGAAGTTGCAATTATTGCAGCGTTGTCAATGGCGATGTCCTTTATTCCGGACTTTGCTGGGTGGTTTTCACCGTCGTGGGGAGCAATTATTCTTGTTATTTTTTCACTACGTCGCGGATTGACACCAGGTTTAGCAGCAGGTTTGCTATGGGGATTACTCCACTTCGCGTTAGGTAAAGTGGCATTCTTGTCTGTTGAACAAGTACTCATTGAATATGTCATTGCATTTGCAGTGATGGGACTTGCAGGACTTCTATATAGTCCGTTCCAAAAAGCATTAAAAGCTGAGAAATATACAAGTGCGATTACGTTAGCTTGTACTGCAGCTTTTGTAGGAGTAGGCGTTCGCTACTTCTTCCACTATATTGCCGGGGTTATTTTCTGGGGTAAATATGCACCAGAAGGAATGAGCCCATGGTTATATTCACTTACTGTAAACGGGACAGCGGCACTCGGAACTTTCATTGTGGTAGTGATTGCGTGTGTGGCGCTGATTCGTCAGAAAAAAATTTGGATAGCTCACTAGGGAAATTGTGCTTTCCGAGTCCTGGTTTAACCTGAAACCAGGGCTCTTTTTTGTGCTCTGGAAAAAGAAAAAGAGTAAGACACTTCGTGTCTTCAAATAACTCTATAGTAGTCATTAGTGCTGTACCGACCTGAGCCTGGGTCTCGGGTCTATCGAGCTTCAAACTGACACTAGGAATGAATTCCAAGTGTCAGTAATTCACATCGATTACAACCGCTACAATGACTACTATAGAATTTGAAGCCACTCGTTTATCTTACTCTTTTGCAGTAAAAGGACCTGGTTTCGGTTAAACCTTTTAATATGATGATGGAGGAACAAGAGGTGTCTGCTTTTCACGGGGCTCTGGTGAAGGCACTCGTTTTTCTTACTCTTTTTCAGTAAAAGGACCTGGTTTTGGTTAAACCAATTTCTCTAGGAGCTAAGAGTGGAAAAAAGAGGGTGCGGGGACGGAGAGAGCGTTTGACAGGAGGTCATTTCAATAGTAAAGTAAACGGTGAAAGAGGTGTTGGTATGGTTACAGAATGCGAAAAAATGAATGTGTCTCATGAGATTTGGATGATGATTATGAAAATCTACAATGAGAACTTGAAAACTTTTTCGATGTCATTAAAAGAAGTGGGGTTGAATCCGACTCATTTTGAAGTGTTACATCTAATTTTCAGAAATCAAACGATGGATCAAAAGACGATTGCGCAAACGTTGAATTTGACGCAGGGGAATATTACGCACTGCATTCGTCATTTAGAAAAATTAGAATTGATTTCGATTGAAAAAGATTGGAAGACAAAACATATTTCATTAACAGAAAAAGGGAAGAAGTTGCTGGATGATTTAATTCCCGCGCAACATCAAATGATGGAACATACATTACGTGGATTGGACTGCAACCAAAAGCAACAATTGCGTGAGCTACTAGTCTCGTTTGAGAACACATGTAAGTCGATTTAGGTAAATTTTAAGTACGAAATGTATACTGAAGAAAAAAGAAGAGGTGCGACTATGAGAATTTTAGTAGCAGAAGATGAAATTGATTTAGCAGAAGCGCTGAAAATGATGCTAGAAATGCAAAAGTATAGCGTGGAGGTGGTTCACGACGGGTCGGACGCGCTATTTTATGCTGAATCAACACCGTATGATTTAATCTTGCTGGATGTCATGATGCCGAAGAAATCAGGAATCGAAGTGGTTCGTGAATTGCGTGCAGGCGGAAATACGACGCCAGTGCTGATGTTAACGGCCAAAAGCCAGCTAGAAGATAAAGTGACAGGGCTTGAAGAAGGAGCGGACGATTATTTAACGAAGCCTTTCGAAGCGCCTGAATTATTAGCGCGTGTGAAATCATTGCTTCGTCGTCCGAATGTCTTTGTGGCTTCTGTCATGAACATCGGGAATATTGAACTAAACCGCGATAAGTTCACGATGGAATCAGCGAGTGGACAAGTGTTGCTGAATAACAAAGAGTTCCAACTGATGGAATACTTTATGATGAATAGCAATCAAGTATTATCAACGGATTTAATTATGGAAAAAGTTTGGGGGCTCGACTCAGATGCGGAGATTAACGTGGTGTGGGTGAATATTTCATCTCTACGTAAGAAATTAGCAAGCATCGATGCGAACGTGACGATTAAATCTGCACGTGGCTTGGGCTATCAATTGATGGTCGAAGCGTAAAACCGATGATTTTAGAAAAGAAGAGGAGTTTGCATGTTTAAACAACTTCAAAAAAGCTTTGTGAAAAGTGCGATGCTGTCGTTTACGGCAGTGCTGCTGGTTGTCCTTGTGGCGGTAAACGTAGTGAACTATCGTCAAACTGTCAATCAAGTAGACCGACTTGTAACAATGCTTGTCAATAATGATGGAACTTTTCCTGATGCACCTGAGGGAGGGATGGCCCCTAAAGAACATCCTGAACACGGGATGCCAAAAGGAATGGAGTTTCGTAAAGATGATCAGATGGCAACGCGTTATGCAGTCGTAAGAGTCGCGAATAACGCGGTTCAATCTGTCGATCAATCGCATTTAGTATCGCTGGATGAGACGGCGTTAAAAGAGTTAGGGCTACGTGTCGCACAAGGAACTGCTTCTCAAGGATGGGAAGGAAGTCTTCGCTATCAAGTGGCTAAGACGGATGCCGGAACAATGGTTGTCCTTGTAGATGCCAACAAGGAAACGCAACAAATATCGAGATTAATGATGGTAACGGGAGCAGTCTTTATTCTCTGCTTAGCAGTGGTGTATGTACTCGTTCGTCTTGCATCTAACCGTGCAATTCGTCCGTTTGTGGAAAACGTGGAGCGTCAGCAACAATTTATCGCCAATGCCAGTCATGAGATTAAGACACCGTTAGCGGTCCTTTCAGCCAATACGGATTTACTCGCAATGATGGGTACAGAAGCTAAATTTGTCGATAGTAACAAACGCCAAATTAAGCGTCTGAACTCTCTTGTAGAGCAGATGTTAATTCTTTCAAGATACGACGAAGGAGAAGCGGCTGCGACAAAAGAAGAAGTCGATTTAGTAGCCGTTACGAAAGCAATCGTTGAAGAGATTTTACCAGTCTTAAACGAAAAAGAACTTCAGGTAGAATTTACTGGCGAGGCACAAACGATTATCACAACGAATAAGAGTGCGATGACGGAGTTGATTCGTATCTTGCTCGATAACGCGATGAAGTATACGGTCGGTGAACCGGTGATTACCGTTGAGGCGAAAAGAAATCAATTAGCCATTGAAAATGAAACAGAACCAATGACGAAGGAACAGGTCAGTCAGATTTTCGATCGCTTCTACCGCGTAGACAGTTCGAGAAATCGTACGACAGGCGGTAGTGGACTAGGGCTTTCTATCGCGCAGAAGATTGCCGAAACGAACGATGTACAGTTGACAGCAGAACTCACGAGTGAAACTCAAATTCGCTTTGTCATTGAGGGTGAGAAAAATGGATGATCGACTTATCTATGAAGTTTTAGAAGTGGTTGGTGAAATTCCAAGCGGAAAAGTTGCTACCTATGGACAGATTGCTAGTCTCATAGGTCGTCCGAAAAATGCAAGATTAGTTGGAAAGATTTTAAGTCAGGTAGAAATCTATGGCGACTACCCTTGCCACAGAGTCGTTAATGCAAGTGGAAGACTGGTTCCAGGATGGTTTGAACAAAAAGAATTATTAGAAGCAGAAAGAATCATCCTTAAAAGCCCGACAAATGTATCGCTCAAAAAATATCAATGGAATCCGGAAGAGGATTAGCCCAATCTACAATAAAGATTGGGCTTTTGTTTTAAAATAGAAAAAAATCAAAGGCGTTGGAAAATAATTCCAGCGTCTTTTTTCATGCGAGATTATCATATATGGTAATTATCATATATGATAATTTTCGGTTTTAAAAAATTTTTTCTAAAAACTTTTTTGTTTTAAGTTCATTTTAAGTAAGCCCGTTATGATAAAACCATCAACAAATAGTTGATAGGAAGCGAGGGGGACCAAGATGAAAAGAAACAGAATGATTGTTCTATTATCCACGATTACTATTGCAACAACCTTAGTTGCATGCCAAAACACACAAACACAAACACAAGCTGAGGCGACTTCTCAAGTCCAAGCTCAACAGAGTCCCCCAGCTAAACCTGGAGGAGAAGGGTTTGGCGGGAGCGACCAAGTGACACAAGGTGAGGCAGCAACGAATTTAACAACAGATGCAACAGTAACAGGAGAAACGTATGAATCTACCGGAGATGACGAAAATGCACTCCGTGTAACAGGAGCAACTGTCACGTTAGACGGAGTAACGATTAACAAAACAGCCGGAGCGACATCGAATACAGAAAATGGAGACTTCTACGGAATGAACGCAGGATTCTTAGCAACCGATGGAGCAACGGTAACACTCACAAACTCAACCGTCAATACAACTGCACAGAACGGGAACGGGGTGTTCAGTTACGGCTCAGGAACGACCGTCAATGTATCAGACACAACAATCACAACAACAAAAGATAACTCAGGTGGTATCCAAACGACAGGTGGCGCTGCGATGAACGCAACTAACTTGACGGTGAACACCGCAGGAAATTCATCAGCAGCGATTCGTACAGACCGTGGTGGTGGTACGGTAGTCGTCGACAAAGGAACGTATACTTCAACAGGATACAACTCACCAGCAGTTTACTCTACAGCGAATATCACTGTTAAAAATGCAACATTGAACGCTGAAAACTCAGAAGCACTTGTAATCGAGGGTCAAAACTCTATCACATTAGAAAATACCAACGTAACAGGGAATATGAGTTCAACAGAGGGTAGCTCTTCAGACAATAACGTGCACAACGTGATGATTTACCAATCAATGTCAGGAGATGCTGAGAGTGGAACCTCTACTTTCACAATGAAAGGTGGCACTTTAACAGGACGTAACGGAGACCAAATCTACGTAACAAACACACACAGTGTCATCACTTTAGAAGACGTAACGATCACAAATCAAGATTCATCTGGCAGATTATTAGCTATCTTAGGAAATGATGCAACACGTGGCTGGGGTACAGCCGGTGGCAATGGTGGTCAAGTTGATTTAACAACGACGAACCAAACATTAACTGGAGCGATTGAGGTGGATACCGTATCTACATTGAACTTTACAATGGGCAAAGGAACAAACTTTACAGGGACCATCAATATCGTAAAAAATGCCGAAGGAGGGACTGCCGTGGACAATAACGCAGTAATCACAGTAGAAGAGGGGGCGACATGGACATTGACCGGGAATGTCACAATCACATCATTAGAAAACGAAGGTTCAATCAACTTTAACGGATATACAATCACATTAGCGGATGGTACGGTCCTAAAATAAAACTTAACTTACAGGAGCTAGGCGAAAAGTCTAGCTCTTATTTTTATTTCCTTAAGGGAAAAGTTCATATAATTTTCTATTTTCAATTGTTGAAAACTAGAAGAAAACGCGTGATTGTGATAAACTGACTAAAAGAAATAAAATAAAAAATGAGGTGTCACAATGGATCAAAACGAGAACAAAAATCTTGAATCAGTTGCTGAAAAAGCTACAGAAGTAAAAGACGAAGTGGTTGAAGCAGCAAAAGAAACAGCTGAAGAAGTAAAAGAAGTAGCGGAAACAGTTGTTGAAGAAGCGAAAGAAGCAAAAGCTCCTGAAGCAGATGGCGACTTCAAAGAAGTTGTTGAAGACGTAAAAGAAAAAGCAGAAGAGGCTGCTGAAAAAGCAAAAGAAGTTGCTGGTGTTGCAAAAGAAAAAATCGGAGAAGCAGCAAGCAAAGTATTCACTGAAGAAAACAAAGCAAAAATTAATGAAGCAACAGAAAAAGCTGTTGATAAAGTTGAAAGCTATAATAAAAATTATTTATTCGAAAAAATCTTCTTCGGTGTATCGATCGCGCTTGCAATCTTCACACTGTTAGTATTGTTAAACGGACTAAGTTTTGCGTTTGGTTCAAACGGCGGAATGAATATTACAAGTTTACAAGCAGCGTATAGGGACCTTTCTAATAAAGTGCAGAACTTAAGTTTATACTTTGGTTTATCATTCTTCTTTGCATTAGTAGGTGCCGTATTTACTGGATATTTCTTATACCAAGCTCATAAAGCAAGTAAAAACTTATGGACTAACGTGAATGTAGCTTCATTAGCAATGGTAGTATCTGTCTTCTTAGGAAACATCTTAGGTGGCGGATTCTTAGATGCTCTTGGAAAATTATCTGATTTCTTCAGTGGAAAATCAAATTCAGCAGTAAATGCATTTCTTTCTGAAGCATTTACAAACCCATCGGCAGCGAGCCGCACTGCACAATCTTTCGTAGATGGATTACAAACAGGATCAAAAATTGCAATCTTCTTCTACTTAGTAGCATTTGCAGCATCAGCAGCAACAGTGTACTTCTACTACCAAAAATTATTCCAAAAGAAAGCTCAATAAGCGAGGAAATCAATGAAAAAATTCTTTCAAATCATTTTAGGGATTAGCTTCCTATTTCTATTAGTAGGTTGTAGCTCACAAGAGACTGCGACTTTCACTCAAAAATCAGGTGATACGGACGTAACTTTAGTTTATACGTATGATAAAAAGACTGACACCGTGACAAAGATTAAGATCGAAACGAATGAACCTACTGAACACACTGAGGCTCGTAAGGATAACGAAAAACTCTTTGAATCGATGAAAGGGTTAAATGGGGTTGTGACTTCAATTACTGAAAAAGATGGCAAACTCATCTCATCGGTTGAAGTTGACTTAACGAAATATACGTTGTCAAAACTGAAAGAAAGTAACAATTTATTCTTTGCAGGCCTTCTTCAAAGTGGTTTCTTAACAGAAGACGGAGATCACGTATCATTCTCTAAGAGTAAAGAAGTTGCACTAAAACGCGGAATGACAGAACAAACGAAATAACGAAATGACTCATGGATAAATTATCCATGGGTTGTTTTTTTGTTTTAAGTTCATTTTAAGTTCGCTTCGTATACTAAAACCATCAAGAAAAGGAATCGAGGAGAACGAGATGGAAAAGAAAAGACAATGGTTATTGACGACAACATTATTTATCTCTCTAGGGCTGGCTGCTTGCGGATCGCAAAGTGTATTAAGCCAAGCCGACGCAAACACTCAAACAACAACAAAGACATCTACAACTTCAACTACGCAGACGGCTTCTTATTTTGAAGCAAGCGACTTAACAGCGACTTACGACGAAAGTAAGGCTTCGAAAATTTCGCTTCAAGGAACGACAGCTACTATTTCAGGGGATGGCGTAACGGTCAATGGAAGTACGGTAGAAATTACAAAAGCTGGAACGTATATCGTCGAAGGAACGGCTTCAAAAGTTCAATTGAAAGTTGCAGCAGGCAAGGAAGATGAAGTACAAATCGTCTTCAAAAATGCGACTTTGAAGAATACGGAAGCTCCATTACTGGTCGACACGGCGAAAAAAGTAATTTTAACAGTAGCCGATGGAACGAAAAATGAAGTGGCCGATGAATCAACATCAACGGTTAAAGGGGCGATTTACTCTGATAGCGACTTGACGATTAACGGTAAAGGATCATTAACGGTCAACGGAAATGCGAGCAATGCGATTAAGTCAAAAGACGGCATTCGTATCGTGGATGCGACGGTTACAACAACCGCGAAAAAACACGGGATTGCAGCCAATGACTTCGTGAACGTGTCAGGCGCGACATTGAACTTATCAGCCGATGAAGATGGTATTCACTCAGACAATGAAGATGATGTATTGTTAGGAAATATTTACTTAACCAATACGAACATCATTGTAAATGCAGGAGATGATGGTATCAACGCTTCGAATACAATGCTCATCGACGAAGGTGCAACCATCGACGTCCAAAAGAGTGAAGAAGGTCTTGAGGCTCGCTTGATTCATCAAGTGGGTGGAACTGTCACAGTGAAATCTTCTGATGATGGATTGAACGCAAAAGACTGGACGTTAGAATCGTCTGAAGGACAAGGCCCAGGACAACAAACGAAGACTGTAAAAGCCGAAGCCGCAAATGTGAAAAACTTGGATCAAGCAGGCGAAGTGAAGATTGTCATCGACGGAGGAACATTAACCGTTGATGCTGAAGGGGACGGATTGGATGCCAACGGATCCGTTGAAATTAACGGCGGAACAGTCGTTGTCAATGGTCCAACAAGCGGAGCGAACGCAGCTCTTGACTATGACGACAATGGAAAACTAAACGGTGGTACAGTCCTCTTTGTCGATAATGGAGAAATGACAATGGGATTTGGTAGCGACTCTAGCCAAGCTTTCCTAATGGCAAGTGTTCAAGGAACGGCTGGAACAACCGTTGAAGTGGTTGACTCTTCTGGTAAAACAGTCGCAAGTCTAAAAGCTTCTAAGGCATTCTCGACGGTATTAATTAGTAGTCCAGAGATTAAAGAGGGCGAAAAATATACGATTAAAGTCGGTTCAAACTCAACAACTGCAACAGCTTCTAAGCAAGCGGCTAATACTGGTGGTAGACCTGGACAAGGTGGCCCTGGTGGCGGCGGACAGCCAGGTCAAGGAGGTCCAGGAGGACAACCAGGCCAAGGCGGTAGACCAGGAGGCAGATAAAATCGATAAGAATTTCTAGGGAATCGTGAAAGGGGTGAGTCCACCAAAATATGAAGATGAATAATGACATTGAAATGAGTGCATTAATAAGTGAGGTGGAACACTATGGAATAAAGAAAATTTAAGAAGACGAACAGCAGTTAGACAGAAAAGGGTGAGTCCACCAAAATATGAAGATGAATGATGACATTGAAATGAGTGCATTAATAAGTGAGGTGGAGCACCATGAAATAAAGATGATTCAAGAGGTTAAAACTAATTTAGACAGAAAGGGGTGAGGTTACCATAATATAAAGTCGATGAGACCGTTCAAACAATAGACGACAATCAGGAGTCGATTAAGTAACAAAAGTTCTCAAAAAATAACAAAAACTACAGCACACAAAACCAAAAAACGGGGTATTATCTCAGTTATCGAAAGCTTAACTGAGACAACACCCCGTTTTCATGTTATATTATCTAACATAAGAGGTAAGGGTAGTTTTGACAAAAGATAAAACCATTATTTACAATAACCCTATAAAGGAGGAAGACAGATGGGTGAAAAGGAATTACGACGTTCACTAGCCGTCTTTCCAATCGGAACAGTCATGAAACTGACCGATTTATCAGCACGACAAATTCGCTATTATGAAGAGCAGCGCTTGGTTATCCCAGAACGTTCTGAGACGAACCGCCGCATGTATTCATTGAATGATGTCGATCGCTTATTGGAAATTAAAGATTATTTGGCCGATGGGTTAACAATTATGGCCATTCAGAAGATTTTCAATAAGAATACAAATCCCGTATCGAAGGAAAGCGTAAAAGAGGCGCTGACGGATGAGGATGTCCGACGAATCTTCTACGACGAGATTATGCATATTAGCCGCTACTCTGGCGGAGAAAAATGGAACTTATAGGAGGAAACCAATGATTACACATGAAGAGATTAGAAGACAGGTAGAAGAGAAAGATGTTCGTTACTTACGATTGATTTTCACAGATATCCTAGGAACGATTAAAAATGTGGAAGTGCCAATCACGCAATTAGATAAAGTGTTGGCCAACAAAATGATGTTCGATGGTTCTTCAATTGAAGGATTCGTTCGTATCGAAGAAAGTGATATGTACTTATATCCAGACCTTTCAACTTGGGTGGTTTTCCCATGGAGCAGCAAACACGGTACAATCGCACGTTTAATCTGTGATGTATACAAACCAGACGGAACGCCATTTGCGGGGGACCCTCGTTCAAACTTAAAACGTGTCTTAAACGAAATGAAAGAATTAGGTTTCTCAAACTTCAACTTAGGACCAGAGCCAGAGTTCTTCTTATTCAAATTGGACGAAAACGGCGAACCAACGCTTGAAGGAAACGACCAAGGTAGTTACTTTGACTTAGCTCCAATTGACCTTGGGGAAGAATGCCGTCGTGAAATCGTTCTTGAATTAGAAAAGATTGGGTTCGATATCGAAGCAAGTCATCACGAAGTAGCGCCAGGTCAACACGAAATCGACTGGAAATACTCAGATGCAGTTGCGGCTTGTGACAACATCCAAACATTCAAATTGGTTGTAAAAACCATTGCACGTAAACATGGATTACATGCGACATTTATGCCAAAACCAGTATTCGGAATTGCTGGTAGCGGAATGCATTTCAACTTATCTTTATTCGATGAAGACGGAAAGAATGCGTTCTTCGACGAAAATGGCGACCAACGTCTAAGTGATACTTGCCGCCACTTCATCGCTGGGGTCATGAAACATGCCAAAGCTCTAACGGCCGTATGTAACCCAACCGTAAACTCATACAAACGTTTAGTTCCAGGATACGAAGCACCTGTATATATTGCATGGTCAGCACGTAACCGTTCACCGCTAATCCGTATTCCAGAATCTCGTGGTATTTCAACTCGTATCGAATTGCGTAGCGTGGATCCATCTGCAAACCCATATTTAGCAATGGCTGCGATTTTAACAGCTGGTCTTGAAGGGGTTAAAGAAAAAATGGAAGTTCCTGAAGCTATCGACCGCAACATCTATGCGATGTCTGCTCGCGAACGTAAGGAAGCTGGAATCGATGATTTACCAGGAACATTAAACGAAGCGATTGAATACTTGAAACAAGACGAAACAGTTCAATCAGCGCTAGGAAGTCATATCCTAGACAACTTCATCGAAGCAAAACGTTTCGAATGGGCTGCTTACCGTAGTCAAGTATCACAATGGGAATTAGACCAATACTTGAAACTATTCTAAAAATGAAATGGAGAGTGCACTCACAAGGTGCGCTCTTTTTATGTTCTATTTTATTCTTTGAGATAAAGCTTGTATAAGACCGTCTTCTATTGATACGTAAAGCTTTTTCTTTGTTAAAGTTTTGACATATTTTGCTGAAAATGTAATACTGGTAAGGAAATGAAAAAGGAAAGAGAGTGCTCACATGTATATAAAAGAGATGTCGAATGCGTTAGAAGAGTATCATGCTTTTATGGAAACGCAAGCCAACAGAACGGTTTTCCAAACGCCTGAATGGGGTGAAGTGAAGGCAGATGGTTCGTGGACAAAAGATGTACTTCTTGTCATGTCCGATAATCATGAGCCTGTTGCGGCTGCGATGATTCTTTACCGTAAATTACCTGTTGTGAATCAATATTTAGCGTATGCACCGCGCGGAATCGTAACGGATTATACAAATGCAGAACATTTAAAATCTGTGTTTGCGACTTTAAAAGTGTATTTGAAATCTAAAAATGCATTTGGATTAAAGATTGACCCAGAATTACAATGGCGTGAATGGACAAACAAGTTCGAAATGGTTGAAGGTGGATTCAATAACGAAGAATACCGTAAAAACATTTTAGCCGCTGGATTTGTAGAACGCCCAATGGACTTAGGGTTTGATGGAATTCAACCACGTTTAACAATGATTTTACCGTTGAAGGACGAAGGGAAAGGTATCGTTGAAACATTCAATAAGAAAGAACGTTATAAAGTGAACGTAGCAAAGAAACAAGGGGTTGTTTGTTACAAGGGAACGCTTGAAGATATGCCAATCTATGATGAGTTGAATAAAATTACGGCTGAGCGTGATCAATACGTGGCGCGTAGTATCGAGTATTTAACAACGATGTATCAACACCTTCACCCTAAAGGCATGGTGGATTTATACTTTGCAAAAGTAGACTATAATGTGCAATTAGCATTTGCGACAAATCGCTTAGAAACAGCGCAAAAAGAATTCGATAAGTTAACAGGACAGTTGGAAACATTAAATAATCCAAAACGTATCGAAAACGTTCAAAAGCAAATCGAATCATTGAAAGTCAATATCGCTAAATACGAAAAAGAAATCGAACGCGTGAAAGGTGACTTAGAACAATATCCAGAAGGAAAAGTCGTTAGCGGAGCGTTCGTCGTAACGTACTTAGATAAAGCGTACTACTTATATGGTGCGAACATCACTGACGATGGTGGATTGAATGCGAACAAGGCGCTTGTGTCTTGGATTATGCAAGCTCTTTATGATGAAAAAGGCATTCGTTCGTTTGACTTCTTCGGAGTTTCTGAAGACCAAGAACATCACGGAGGAATTAACGGGTTCAAGCAATCATTTGATCCAGAGTTAGTGGAATATATCGGTGAATTTGATATGCCGATTTCGAAGTTCTGGTTTGAAATGTTCCATACATGGGCACCAAAAGCCGTGAGCTTGAAAAATAAATTATTAGTAAGACGTAGAAAATAGTAAGAAGAGGCTGGAAAGAGTTCCGGCCTTTTTTATCTCTTCTAGGAGAAGGTTTTATATAGGAAAGAACTTAGTGTGTACTTGACAAAGCAGGTTCATTTCCTTATGATGGAGTAGATATGGATTTATAGAAAGTAGTGAAAATATGGCTCAGAAAAAAGCGGCGTTAGCTTGTAGCGTATGTGGTTCAAGAAACTATACGATTACGCTTGGACAAAATCGACGAGTAGAACGTCTAGAAATTAAAAAATTCTGCAAGTATTGCAACAAACAAACACTACATCGCGAAACAAAATAAAAGGAAGAGGAGATTCGAAATGCGTTTTTTATCAAATGTGATTAAAGAGATGAAAAAAGTTACTTGGCCAACAGGTAAAGAAGTAAACAAATATACAATTACAGTAATTATGACAGTGCTTGCTGCACTATGCTTCTTTGCAGTAGTGGACTATGGAGTGCATCAACTCATTACATTCCTTTTAAAATAATAGTACTTTAAAGTGATTAGTGATATACTAAGAGCAGTTGAAAAAACCTTCGCCTATGAAGGTTTTTTTGTATGGAAAAATGTTGTCAACACTCAAGGAGGAGTATCAATGGAAAAAGAATGGTATGTATTGCACACTTATTCAGGTTATGAAAACAAAGTTAAATCAAATCTATTATCACGTATCCAAAGCATGGGTATGGAAGAAAATATCTTCCGCGTGATTTCACCTGAAGAAGAGGAAGTAGAAGTAAAAGACGGTAAAACAAAAACAACTGTAGAAAAAACTTTCCCTGGTTATGTATTAGTTGAAATGGTCATGTCAGACCAAGCATGGTACGTTGTTCGTAACACTCCAGGCGTAACTGGATTCGTTGGTTCACACGGTGCTGGTTCAAAACCATCTCCATTATTACCAGAAGAAGTAGAAGCTATCTTAGGACGTATCGGTGAAAAAGTTCATGCTCCAGTTGATTTACACGTATCTGTTGGAGACTACGTAATCATTACAGAAGGTGCCTTCAATGATATGAGCGGTAAAGTAGTAGAACTTGACCACGAAAAACAAAAAATTAAAGTTGCGATTGAAATGTTCGGTCGTGAAACAATTGCAGACTTAGAGTTCCACCAAGTGAAAGAAGATGACTCTTATTAACATGTATCCTACAATGTTAGAACGATTTATTCGATATGCGAAAATCAATACGCGTAGTGATTTAAAATCAGCAACGATTCCTACGACAAAGAGTCAATGGGAATTTTTAGAAATGCTTCGCGATGAGTTAGTGGAGTACGGCTTTACAAAAGTAGAACTTGATCCAGAGGACAGCTACTTAGTGGCGCTCCTCCCAAGTAACTTGGAAGAAGGAAGTACAGCGCCTGCGATTGGATTTATCGCTCACGTCGACACAGCAGATTTCAATGCGGAAAACATCAATCCACAAATTCACGAGAATTATAACGGAGAAGATGTGCTGCTTAATGCCGAAAAGAATTTAGTAATGACGGTCAGCGAGTTTCCAAGTTTGAAAAACTATATTGGCGAAACGTTAATTACAACTGATGGAACGACATTGCTAGGTGCCGACGATAAGGCGGGTCTGGTTTCGGTATTAGAAGCGTGCTTGTATTTAATGGCGCATCCAGAAATTCCGCATGGCGATATTTGGTTAGCGTTTGGTCCGGACGAAGAAATCGGGAAAGGCGCTCACCGTTTCAAAGCGGAGCGTATGCCTGCAAAATTTGCCTACACTTTAGATAGTGGAGTCGTAGGGAAGTTAGAATATGAAACGTTCAATGCGGCTCGTGCAGTGGTGACGATTCATGGGACAAGTGTTCACCCAGGGCAAGCTAAAGATGTGATGGTGAATGCTTTGGCAGAAGCGGCAAAACTATTTGCACGCATGCCAGAAGCCGAAGTGCCTGAACGTACGAGTGGGTACGAAGGCTACTTTATGTTATCGAAACAATCAGGCGACATCGGTAAGGTTGAATTGGAATATATTATTCGCGATCACTCAATGGAGAAATTCGAAGAGAGAAAAGCGCAGTTCCAACAAATCGTCGATGCGCAAAATGCAACGTATGATGTGCCTCGTATCGAATGCACGATTTACGATGAGTACTATAATATGTACGAAATCTTAAAAGACGATATGACTTCGGTTGAAGTAGCGATTGAGGCTTATAAAGAATGTGGCATCACGCCAGACATTCAA
The DNA here is from genome assembly GCF_041433575.1 of Granulicatella sp. 20925_1_28. Classification (NCBI taxonomy): domain Bacteria; kingdom Bacillati; phylum Bacillota; class Bacilli; order Lactobacillales; family Carnobacteriaceae; genus Granulicatella; species Granulicatella sp. 20925_1_28. Next base: position 2,952 of record NZ_JAPWBS010000021.1, on the reverse strand, counting down.
CCATTCCGTGGGGGAACAGATGGATGTATTATTACCTATAAAGGAATTCCAACTCCAAACTTATTTACTGGAGCAGAAAACCTTCATGGGCAATACGAATTCGTAACTCTCGAAAGCATGCAAAAAGCCAGCGACGTTGTATTAAAAATTATTGAATTAGTCCAAAGAAAAACGGTTGAGTAATCCTCAACCGTTTTTTTCTATATATATAAGAAAGAAGAAAAGATAATAAGTATACCGAAAACAGGGATTTTTATGATAAAAATAGAAAAAGCATATTGAGAAATCCTCGATATAATAGGCTTTTCTTAATAAAGCTTTTCTTTGGTAAAAAGTAATATGGAACAAAAGTCATTATCAATAATAAGTTGTGCGATAATAATACGATTTAATACCTATGCTATAATAGCCTAAACGTCTCAAAAATAATATATCTATTTCTAGATTAGTAAAATTGAGAATGATTATAAGGAGATAACTTTTATGAAAAAAGCAATGCTAATTATTAATCCAACTTCTGGAGGAGAAAAGGCGTTAGATTATAAAGAAAAATTAGAAAATAAAGCAAACGAATACTTTGAATATGTTGAAACGAAGATTACTGAAAAAGCTAAAGATGCTACTGCTTTTGCGGAAGAAGCTTCAAAGGAGAATTATGAAGCGGTAATTGTTTTTGGTGGGGATGGAACTGTTAATGAAGTAATTTCTGGTATTGCTGAAAAGGACTATATCCCTAAATTAGGGATTATTCCAGGAGGGACTGGCAATTTAATTACTAAATTGCTAGAAATTAGTCAAGATATTGATGAGGCAATTGACCAACTTGATTTTAATAAAACAAATGCGATAGATATTGGAAAAGCAAATAAGAGCTATTTTGGATATATCTTTAGTGTAGGTTCTTTACCAGAGGCGATTCATAACGTTGAAATAGAAGATAAAACAAAGTATGGAGTATTAGCTTATGCAATAAATACAATTAAATCCGTTATTAAAGATGAGGTATTCAATATTAAAATTGAAACAGAAAATGGGAGTTACGAAGGGGAAGCTAGTCAAGTATTAGTTTTGCTTTCTAATTATTATGCTGACAAGAAAATATTTGAAGAAAACAAAGATGGGTATGCAAATATATTAATTTTGAAAAATGCGTCTATAATTTCAAAATTATCATTAATTCCAGATTTGTTAAAAGGTGATATCGTTGAGAATGATAATATTGAATATATTAAAGCAAAAGATATTACAATCTCATCGGATACTAAATTAGAATCCGATATTGATGGTGACCAATCTGATGATTTACCAGTAAAAATTACAGTATTAGGAAATCATATTGAAATTTATTCATTATAAACATAAAAAATATTCGTGGTGCGTATATAAGATGACTTTGTGAAGGAAACCCGATTTTAACCGTAACAAAAACGACAAAAATAGCTCTTTTTGTGATTGTAAGCAGATACATTGCTTTAGAGTTATTTTAATGTATAATTAAAAGTGTAAATACCAAACAGAAAGGGAGATTTATTATGACAGATAAAGGATTTACAGATAAGGTTAAGGGGAAAGCAAAGGAAGTTGTGGGAGAAGTTACTAACGACGACTCTACAAAAGCAGAAGGCCTTTTAGACCAAGCTGTTGGAAAAGCTAAAGAAATTGCTTCAGATGTTAAAGATGTTGCGAGTGAATTAGTTGAAAAAGCTAAAGACGCGCTTGATTCTAAATCTGAAGAAAAATAGTCGTATAATTATATTTACTGAGGATAGTGCGGCTGAATGCCGTGCTATCTTTTTATTATTTAAAGGAGTGAATTAAATGGGTATTCTATCTTGGTTAGTACTTGGCGCATTCTCTGGATGGATCGCAAGTATTATTATGAATAAAAATGAATCTATGGGTGCGGTAGCAAATATCTTTACTGGTATTGTTGGTGCTTTTATCGGAGGAGCAGTGTTTAACTTCTTCGGTGGATATGAAGTTACAGGGTTAAATCTTCATAGTGTAATAGTATCAGTTGTAGGTGCATGTATCCTGTTGTGGATTTTAAACAAATTCAATAAAAAATAAAAGACAAAAAGCGACAGAAAATTTCTATCGCTTTTTTAGTTTGTTTAATTCCAATCCTCGAATTCTTCATTGTGATTTTCCAAGCTGAGTTCAATTAGTTTTGGTCTTAAAGACTAGAATGCTTCTATTAATACATTTCCATTTTTTAAAAGCAATGAATGGTTTATCTATTAATTCTATAGGTAGAATAATAATAAGCTTTAAAGTCTTTTCTTCATTGTCTAATACGTTGCTTAGCTTACCCAGTAGTGTATCGTTGTTATAATTGAGTTTAAGAGTAGTAGAGTCAGAATATGACAATGTAAGAGAAAATCTATGGAAATGGAACAAATTATGGCACAAAAACGTAAAACAAGCACTTAAAAGTCTTATTTTATAGGACTTTTAAGTGCTTTTCATATGCCGAAAACAGGGGTCGAACCTGCGACCTACGCGTTACGAGTGCGTTGCTCTGCCAACTGAGCTATTTCGGCTTCTTGTACTATTAATTATACGAGCGTTATTCTAAATTGTAAAGGTCTCGCGATGGATTTATATAGAAGAAATCCGACTTTCTTGAGCATTTTAATAAAATAGAAAAACTTTTTAAAAAATAAAACATATCGGTTGAAATTGATAATCAGTTATGATAAATTAATATCACTGTTGGGCGAACATTCGCTTATAAAACACTTTCAAAAAAACTTTGAAAAAGTTACATGAAATCTGTTGACAGTGAAAATGTCCTGTGATAGGATATAGAAGTTGTTGCAAAACAACGATTGACCTTTGAAAACTGAACAAAGAAGACGAACCAAATGTGTAGGGACTTCATCTTAGTGATGAAGAAACAACAATTTCTTATCTCTTAAAGAGATACAATAAGTCAGTAATTAAAATGAG
>NZ_JAPWBS010000020.1:0-34236 GCF_041433575.1 Granulicatella sp. 20925_1_28 | reverse complement strand
TATGGTTTTAAAAACTATTACCATTTTAGAAACAGGATTATCTTAATAACAAAAATGTTTGGCCCAAAACAAAAAGGAATTAAGCAACAATTAGTTGCTTAATCCCTTCCTAAAATTCTTCATCAACACTATTTGACAAAGAGCCAAAGAATTAGAAGACTTGTTCCAAAATTGGAGCGGGTCTTCTTTTATTACAAAAATGTTACAATGTTACAAAAATATTAACTCAAACACTTGCAATTTAACCGGAAATTTGAGAAAATAATTAATGACAATAAAAATTTTAGTACATAGAAATCAGGTAATAGTATGCATAAAGAAGAATTGAAGGAAGTTGTTGGTCAACTTCGCAAAAAAGGGGTACGAATTACACCTCAACGTGTTGCGATGCTTGAGTTTTTAGCAAGTGTACACACGCATCCAACGGCTGAAGAAATCTTCAAGGCGTTGACAAAAGAGGATCCACAAGTGAGTGTGGCAACTGTATATAATAACTTAAATCTATTTATTAAAGAAGGCGTCGTCAAAGAATTGACGTATGGGGATAGCGCGAGTCGCTATGACTTTGATTTAGGCCAGCATTATCATGCCGTATGCGACGTGTGTGGGAAAGTGGTGGATCTTTATTACCCAGTACTCGAAGACGTTGAAAAAGCTGCAGAACAGCTGACAGGATTTAAAGTGAGAGGACACCGTATGGAAGTGTATGGAGTGTGCCCAGAGTGTCAAAAGAAACAAAAATAGTATTTCATTAAGGGGTATAGGAGTATGGAGAAGGTCATTAACCGAAGAGCCAAAAGTGGCAAAGATGAGCACTCAAAAAAGGAAAATAAATATACACAAGCTCCAGAAGACTTCGAAGAAACAGAAGTAGTCGAAGAGGAAACTCTTGAGGAACTGGAAGAAAAAGAACTCTTTGGTGGGAAAAAGCCTAAGAAGAAAAGACCTAAGAAAAAAATGAATAAAACGATTTTCTGGGTCATTGGGATTTTAACGTTTCTTATTTTAATTTTTGAATTATTAACGATTCATCGCATTATGGCAAATCAGTTCAACGAAGAAGAATTTAAACGAATCATTCAAGTTGAGCAAGAGGATGCGAAGAAATACAACGAGACTGTAACAGTAAAAGATGAGACAAAAGGAAATGTAGAAGTACAGGAGTTAATTCCAACAGATGCTTCAGGAAATCCTATTGAAGCCATCGCAACCCAAATGGATTCATTGAAACAGTCTATCCTTGAAAAATATGCGGGTGCATCTAAGAAGACATTAATCTTTTTCAAGGCATATCAAACAAAAGTCGTTTCAAGCGTGAATGACATTCACTATTATGTGTCTGTCTATCAACAAAAAGACCGAGGATTTGAGCAATTGGAATTCGAGGAATTATCACATCAATTAGTATTTGCAGATTCACTTGAACCATTTGAAATTTCAAAATTATTTAAAAATGAATTAGCAATGTCTAACTTCTTTGTGAAGAAGGCAATCGACGAAGCAAAAGCAAACGGATTGGCGGATGAACAAACTGAAAAAATCACTGCTCAATTTATGGATGGTAACTGGAAGAAACTCGATGCGTCAATCATTCAAAATGGAATCCGAGTGAAATACAAAGATGCCAATGACCAAGAAGCACAATGGACAATTCCATTTACAGAGCTTTTTGCTTATATGAAGGAAGAGATGATTCCTGAAACGGAAAAAGATAATTTCGTACAATATCGCGCAGTCGTTAAAGAAAAGCTTGGGAAGAAGAGAGTGGCCTTATCGTTTGATGACGGTCCAAGTGCTGAATTGACACCGAAAGTACTAGATTTACTTAAGCAGTACAACGCACACGCAACTTTCTATATCGTAGGAAGTCATGTTGAAGGAAATGAAGCCATCATTCGACGAATTGTTGATGAAGGGCATGAATTAGGAGACCATAGTTATAGCCACCCATATTTGCCAAAGAAATCAGCTGATGAAGTCTACAACGAAGTTAAGAAGACTTCTGATTTAATCGCAAAAGCATCACTGGGGCTTCGACCAATGAGCTTACGTCCTCCATATGGTGGATATAATAAAATGGTTGCTGATCAAGCTGGAATCGCGATTGTAAACTGGTCGATTGATTCCCTTGACTGGAAATATAGAGATGCAGCTAAGACGATTGAGCATATTAAAGAAAATACGCATAATGGCGGAATCTTATTGATGCATGATATCCATGCAGAATCAGTAGAGGCTCTTCCTGCAGTTCTTGAATATTTAAAATCTGAAGGTTATGAATTAGTAACTGTAGATGAATTAATGGCAGATCAACCATTGCAACCAAATTATGCTTACTTCAATCGTGTAGATGTCAAAAAAATCGATTAAGAAGCTTGCATTTTTGCTCGAAATAAGGTACATTAATTAAGTGCTTAAAGCACAGACCTTTTACAGAGTTTTGCGAATCACCAACGCTTTACTCAGTACAAGGCATAAAATAAAAGAAAGAGGTGTTTAGAAATGGCAATTTCTAAAGAAAAGAAAAACGAAATCATCAAAGAGTATGCGTTACACGAAGGAGACACTGGTTCACCAGAAGTACAAATCGCTGTATTAACATACGAAATCAACCACTTAAATGATCACATCCGTGTTCATAAAAAAGACTTCCACTCAAACCGTGGATTAATGAAAAAAGTTGGTCACCGTCGTAACTTGTTAGCATACTTACGTAACAAAGATGTTCAACGTTACCGTGAACTTATCAACCGTTTAGGATTACGTCGTTAATTTTAAGCCAATTGAGAACTCCCAGGCATTCGTGCTTGGGAGTTTTTTTGCTGTCATTAAAACGATATAGCATATAAACTATATTGTGGAATTAAGCAACATACAAAAAAGGCACATCCCAATAATTTTTTTGGGTGTGCCTTTTCTTTATTAAACTACATTTCTTTAATGGAATGTGAAACAATTTGTCGATAACACATCATATTCTGACTATTATTCGATTTAATGACATTGCGCAAGATTTTAAATGCAGAACGTCCTAATTCAAGCGTATGGATATCTACATAAGCGTCAATATGAACAGAAGGTTGGACAGAGTCAAAAGTAATCATCGGCATCTGAATGTGTTTCTCGTTTAAATAACGAACAGCTCCTTCGGTAAAGAGCGAGTCTGCCGTGACAAGCCCATCGATAGGTCCTTCTGCTAGGAGATTTTTAATCGTCTCATACCCATGTTCTCTTGTAAATTCATCTACTTGAGCAATCAGTTTCTCATTGACTTCGAATCCATGTTCTTTTAAGGCTTTTTTATAGCCGTTGAGACGTTCTCTTGAAACGAATAACTGATCTCGACCGCCGATAAAAGCAATCGATTTGGCCCCTTTTTTAATGATATAGTTAGTAGCATCAAAACCTGCTTTTTCATTGTTGTTATCCACGAATGAAATAAGAGGAGAGACTGTCTTACCGATAATAACGGAAGGGAATTCCTGCTCAATAGCAAAATCTACAAGAGGGTCTTCGGTTTCCCCGTATAGGAAGATAAGACCGTCCACTCGTCGACCTAGTATGGTATCTTTCAAAATAGCTAATCGCTGTTTATGATCTTGCCCCGTACATAATTGAATGGAGTACTGATGATCTGCAGCGATTTGGGAAATCCCACGAATCACTTCAGGGAAGAACGAGTTTTGGTAGAAGACATCAGAGTCTTTTGGGAGAACTACACCAATGACATTCGTTGTTTTGCTCGCTAAGCTACGAGCATTGACGTTCGGGTGATAGTTTAAAGTTTCCATCGCTTTTCGAACTTTCTTCTTTGTAGCCTCGCTAATGCTCGACTTATCTTGCAACACGCGCGTTACGGTTGAAGGGGAGACCCCTGCAAGTTTAGCCACATCTTTAATAGTGGATGCCATCTGTATTCCTCCTTTCTAGTAATAAGTGTTTTGTAAAATAAAACACTGGATACGAACTTACAAAAATCCATATCCAGTGTTGTAAAAGTTCTATGACTTAATCGCTCCGTCAACCATACCTTTCATGATATGTTTTTGTGCGATGATGAATAGGATAATGACTGGTAACATAATTAATAATGTTGAAGTTAAGATCATATCCCATTGTTTTGTAAATGAACCGGCGAAGTTTGAAACCGCGATTGGTAATGTTTGAATCGCATTTCCTTTACCAAGTAATAGAAGTGGTAATAGGAAGTCGTTCCAAATCCAGATACCGTTCAAGATTAAGATTGTAACGTAGATTGGTTTTAGGATTGGAAGAACTACGTAGAAGAATGTTTGCATTTTGTTACATCCATCTAATTCAGCAGCTTCTTCAATTTCTAAAGGAACCCCTTTAATGAATCCATGGAACATGAACACTGAAAGTGACATACCAAAACCTGTGTACGCTAGGATAATCCCTGGGTAAGAACGTAATAAGCTAATTCCAAAGAGTGGCATTGTTACAGCGTCACTCATGATTTTGAACCAAGTTACTAATGGATACATTACAACTTGGAAAGGAATTACCATTGAAGCTACGAAGATGAAGAAGATCACTAATGAAGCTTTAGAACGGTAACGAACTAATCCCCATGCAGCAAGAGCAGAGAATAAAGTGATTGTAAATAATGAAATCACAGTAATAATCGTTGATGCTAAGAATGATGAAGGATAGTTAATAGATGGGTTTTTCCAAATAGTAACAATGTTTGTCCAAAGTTGTCCGAAACTTGCAGGAAGTGCAAGCGGATCTGCTAGGATGTCAGCAGAACTCTTTGCAGAGTTGATCACTAAAAGAACGATTGGACTTAAGAAAAGTAAGAATAGGAGTATTCCTAAAATTTCAAGAAGTAAGATTCCAAATTTTTGTTTTTTCATTATAAGTCAATCTCCTTCCGTTTAGTGATAGATGTTTGAATCAAGCTGATGACTACTAAGATGAAGAATAAGATAACAGCACGAGCTTGACCTTGAGCCATTAAGTTATCTCCTGAAGCAGTGTTGTAGATGTTCATCGTAATGAACTCTGTACTTTGGATGGCTTTATCATGCCATAGTAGTGAAGGTCCACCACCTGTTAATGAGAAGTTCACATCGAAAATCTTGAATGAGTTTGTAATTGTCAAGAAGAGCGATACAGTGAACGCTGGCATTACCATTGGGATGATAATGTGACGTAGACGTTGCCATGCATTAGCACCGTCAAGTGAAGCAGATTCTACAAGACTTGATGGTACGTTTTGTAGGGCTGCAAAGTAAATCATCATGATATAACCTGCATATTGCCATGTGTTTGTGATAATCAAAGCTGTAACAGCTAATTTCACATCCCCAAGGAATAGGTTATTAATTAAAAAGTCGCTTCCAATCATTTGACCTAAAGCAGGGAATACTGAGTTATAAATGAATTGCCAAATGTAACCTAGTACAAGACCCCCGATTAAGTTTGGAATGAAGAATCCAGCACGGAAGATGTCTTTAAGCTTAATTTTACTTGAAACAAGTAGAGCTAAGCCGAATGATACAATGTTAATCACGATTACGTTAAATAATGCGAAGATTACTGTGATCATTAAAGAGTATTGGAAACGTGTGTCCGATAAACTGTCTGTAAAGTTTTTAAGTCCCACAAATTGTAAGTTAGTTTGTGTAACGCTCTTCCAGTCAGTTAGTGAGTAGTAGAACCCTAAGAAGAAAGGCACGATAATAACAAGTGCAAAGATGATAAATGCAGGTAACACTAAGCGGTAAAAATTGCGTTTTGCACGAGCTTCTCTGCTTAAAGCTTTCTTATTCTTAGACATATAAGAGTTCCTCCTTTATTAAAATTAAGCGGTGAGGGTAGTCACCGCTTTGGTTCTATTGTAGCACATAACCCACAGTCACTGAAAGTGGCTGTGGGCCCCATGCAAACAATATTAATGATTATTTTTTAAGTAAGCTAGGCACTTCTTTGATTTGATTAGTAATCAATTCTTCGAATTTAGCTTTGTCGATTTGACCTTGAGCATATTGTCCATAGATTGGTCCTAATTTGTTCATTAAGAAGTTATCAGGCATGAAGTATGGGTTATCAAATGAGTAAACAGGTTTCTTCGCGCTAATCCATTCAGCTAAGAAACGAGATAATGGAGCTGATGGTTTCTCAGTTGTGTTAGAGAATGGAGAAATCATGTTAGCTTTGTTTACGATGTAGTCTTGACCTTCTTTAGTATCAGCTAAGTCGTTGAAGAATTTGTTGATGTATTCTAAAGCTTTAGTGTCTTTGTTAACTACGTAGTAAGATGGAGCACCGATGAATAATCCGTCAGCGTTTTTATCTTTACCAAGAGTTTGATAAGGAATGAATCCCATTTCGAAGTTAGCGTTTAATTGTTTTAGGTTAGGATCTTTCCAGTTACCTTGGTGTAGGAAAGCAGCTTTACCTGAAGCGAACGCTGAGTCCATGTCTTCTTGTGTACCAACTGTTAAGAGTTTTTTCTCTGTGTGATTGAATAATAATTCAACCCAGTTAGCGTAGTTGTCTAAACGAGTTTTGTCCATTTCGCCTTTAAGAACTTGTTCAGTTACTGAACGGTCGCCGTTTGGAAGACCAGAACTTAAGTAAGCACCGAAGTCGTGGATACCCATAATCCAAGTTTCGCCTTCTTTAGTTGCAGTAGCAACAACAGTAGATAATCCTAACTCAGATTTTTTGCTTTCTAATGTGTCCATTGCTTTTTGAACAGCTTCAAATGAAGTTAGAGTAGATGGGTCGATACCAGCTTTAGTTAAGATGTCTTTGTTGTAAGCTAATCCGTAACCTTCTACAGATACTGGGAATCCGTATACGTCGTTTCCTTGTTTGAATTCGAATTCAGTTTTGTCAATCCAGTCACCTTTTAATGGTTGGATGCTGTCTTTCCACATGTCGTAACCAGCTTGACCTTCGATTACGAATACGTCAGGAGCTGTACCAGCTGTGAATTCTGTTTTTAATTGGTCAGAGATTTTACATGAACCAGAACATGTTTTAATGTTAACAGTTACTCCGTTCTTTTCTCCCCATTCTTTTGCATAAGCTGTTAAAGCTTCTTGAATTTCACTCTTGTTACTATATAAAGTGAATTCTTTTTTGCTCTCAGAGCTTCCTCCGTTAGAAGAGTCTTGTTTTGCTCCACATCCAGCTAGTGCTAAACCAGCTAAACCAAGAGCTAATGATTTTGTAAACCATTTGTTTGCCATAATATTTTCCTCCTTAAATTTCGTTATAGATTACGCAAACGATTTCTTAACTGAACTCAGTATACCGCTTTCATGAAACGTTTGCAAGTATTTTTATCAAAAAAATTTTTCACTTCTTAAAAATGCGGATTTAAAGCGATTTTCTTAGGTTATTAATATTTAAATAGTCCGAAAAACACGATAAAAACGCCGTTATATACAAATAGGATAAAAAAGTTGAAAAATATTACTTGAGTTATTAAACAAAATATTCTAATATTAAGGCAAGCGGTTGCGCAATGTTTGCGCATTCAATGACTAGTAGAAATATCTATTATATAGAAAAGAGGGATTTATAAATGAGCAATAGAGAATCAGGTGTGTTAATGCATATCTCATCATTACCAGGTAACTATGGTATTGGTTCTTTTGGAAAATCAGCATATGATTTTGTAGATTTTCTTGTTCGTACAAAACAAACCTATTGGCAAATTCTTCCATTAGGAACAACAAGTTATGGAGATTCTCCATACCAATCCTTTTCTGCTTTTGCAGGAAATACGAACTTTATCGATTTCGACATTTTAATAAAAGAAGGTTTAATTGATAAAGAAGACGTCCTTACAAATTGGGGCGAAGATGAAACGACGGTTGACTACGCATTATTATATGAAAAACGTCGTCCAGTTTTAGAAAAGGCAGTAGCTGCTTTCCTTGCAAAAGGTAAAACTCCTGCATACGAGAAATTCGTAGAGGAGAAAGCAGAGTGGTTAGAACCATTTGCAGAATACATGGCGATTAAAGAATTTTTCGATATGAAACCATGGACAGCGTGGAGCGACGAAGCTATCAAACGTCGTCAACCAGATGCGTTGGCCGAGTATCGCACACGTCTTGCAGATAAGTTAGAATATCACCGTGTAACTCAATTCTTATTTGATGAACAATGGCATGCTCTTAAAAAATATGCCAATGACAACTTCATTCAAATTATTGGTGATATGCCAATTTATGTGGCAGCAGACAGCGTAGAAATGTGGGCAACACCACATTACTTCAAAACAGATGAAGAAGGTAATCCACTTTGTGTAGCTGGATGTCCTGCGGATGATTTTTCTCCGCTAGGTCAATTATGGGGGAACCCAATTTATAATTGGGAAGCAATGAAAGAAGATGGATACACTTGGTGGAGCAAACGACTACAAGCAAGTTTTGAATTGTTTGATGTCGTTCGTATCGACCACTTCAGAGGTTTCTCAGCTTATTGGGAAATCCCAGCAGAAGCAGAAAACGCAACAATCGGGAAATGGGTTAAGGGTCCTGGGTATGATTTATTTAAAGCGGTGAAAGAGCAACTCGGAGAATTGCCAATTATCGCAGAAGACTTAGGTTTCATGGATGAAGATGTCATCAACCTTCGTGAAGCTACTGGATTCCCAGGAATGAAAATCTTGGAATTCGGATTTATGGGTGAAAATCCTAAGAGTGGAGATTTACCTCATCATTATCCAGTCAATGCGGTTGCCTATACAGGAACGCACGATAATGATACAGTATTAGGGTGGTATAAGTCGGCTACAGAAGAAACTCGAGAATTTTGTAATCGTTACTTAAACCGCCGCGACGAAGAGCCAATTAGCTTTGCGTTACTTCGCGGACTATTTGGTTCTGTCAGCCGTATGACAGTTGCAACAATGCAAGATTTACTACAATTAGACGAAACAGCTCGTATGAACATTCCAAGTACACTAGGTGGGAACTGGGTATGGAGAATGACAGAGGAGCAGTTAACGGAATCAGTAGAAGAGTTCTTACTTGGAATTACTGAATTGTACGATCGAGCAAATCCACATCATAATGTGGATGTTAAAGAGGAGTTAGTCGAGGAAGAAAAATAACCTCGCGCACACTAAAAAGGAGAGAACAATGAAAGATTTTAAACAATATGTAGAAGGAAACTTAGGTAAGTCGTTAAAAGACTGCTCAAAAGAAGAAGTTTACTTAGCATTATTACAATTTACAAAAGAAAAAAGCGCAGCCTTACCACAAAATAATGGTAAGAAAAAAGTGTATTACATTTCTGCTGAATTCTTAATCGGTAAATTATTATCAAACAACTTAATTAACTTAGGCCTTTACGATGAAGTAAAAGAAGTGCTTGCTGAAGCAGGGCATACATTAGCGGAAATCGAAGAAATCGAATTAGAACCATCTTTAGGAAATGGTGGTCTAGGACGTCTAGCTGCATGTTTCCTTGATTCTATCGCAACTCTTGGTTTAACAGGAGACGGCGTTGGTTTGAACTACCACTATGGTTTATTCGAACAAAAATTCAAAAACAACCAACAAGATGCAGTGCCAAACGTTTGGTTAACACCTGAAAGCTGGTTAGTTCCAACTGAAACTTCTTATAAAGTACCTTTTGCAGACTTTACATTAACATCAAAAATGTTTGATATTGATGTTTTAGGATATGAACAATCTACTAAAAACAAATTACACTTATTCGATGTTGATTCAATCGATGAGTCTTTAGTTTCAAGTGATTCAATCTCATTTGATAAAACACAAATCGCTAAAAACTTAACATTATTCTTATATCCAGATGATAGCGATGAGCAAGGTGAATTATTACGTATTTACCAACAATACTTCATGGTAAGTAATGGTGCTCAATTATTAATCGACGAAGCACTTGCTAAAGGAAGTAACTTACACGACTTAGCAGAGTACGCAACAGTTCAAATTAACGATACGCACCCATCAATGGTGATTCCTGAATTGATTCGTTTACTTGGGGAACGTGGAATTGAATTCGATGAAGCAGTGGAAATCGTGTCTTCAATGACAGCTTATACAAACCACACAATCTTATCAGAAGCGTTAGAAAAATGGCCTTTAGCATACTTAGAAAAAGTAGTGCCACATTTAGTGCCAATTATTAAAGAATTAGACGCTCGTGTAAAAGAGAAATATGAAGACCCATCAGTAGCGATCATCGACGAACATGGCCGTGTTCACATGGCGCATATGGATATTCACTACGGATATAGCGTAAACGGTGTTGCGGCACTGCATACGGATATCTTAAAAGAAAGTGAATTGAAGAATTTCTATGAAATTTATCCAGAGAAATTCAATAACAAAACAAACGGGATTACTTTCCGTCGTTGGTTAATGCATGCCAACCCAGAATTAGCTAAATTATTAGATGAAACAATCGGAACTGAGTGGAGAAAGGATGCTACTAAATTAGAAGCGTTAAAAGCTTTCCGCCATGACGCAATTGTTCGCGAAAAATTAGACAAGATTAAAATTGATAACAAAAAACGTTTAAGTGTTTACCTACAAGAAAAACAAGGGATCACAGTGAATGAAAATTCTATTTTTGATATCCAAATCAAACGTATGCACGAATATAAACGTCAACAAATGAACGCTTTATATGTGATTCATAAATATTTAGATATCAAGAGCGGAAACATTCCAGCAAGACCAATTACAATTATCTTCGGTGGGAAAGCTGCTCCTGCGTATGTCATTGCACAAGACGTGATTCATTTAATTCTTTCATTATCTGAATTAATCGCCAATGACCCAGAAGTAAGCCCATACTTACAAGTTGTCATGGTTGAAAACTACAACGTAACAGCTGCAACACACTTAATTCCAGCATGTAATATTTCTGAACAAATTTCTCTTGCTTCTAAAGAAGCCAGCGGAACAGGAAATATGAAATTCATGCTAAACGGGGCATTAACTCTTGGTACTGAAGATGGTGCCAACGTGGAAATCCACGAGTTAGTAGGAGACGACAACATCTACATCTTCGGTGAGAAGAGTGACGAAGTGATTGCTCATTATGAAAAAGGCGACTACAACGCTAGTGAATTTGCGAAGAGAGATGCTATCCGTCCATTAGTGGAATTCGTGAAGAGTGATGCTTTACTAGAAGTTGGAAACCAAGAACGTCTAGAACGTCTATACCACGAATTAACAACAAAAGACTGGTTCATGACGCTACTTGACTTAGAAGACTACATTGAAACAAAAGAACGTATGTATCGCGATTTCGAAAACAGAGATGAATGGAATGCTAAAGTAGTGACAAACATTGCAATGGCTGGATTCTTCTCAAGTGACCGTACAATCGAAGACTACAACCGTGACATTTGGAAATTAAACTAAATCGATTAATTGAAGGGATACGGTGAATTCCATGCAAATTAAAAATGAAGCAATGCTGATCACTTACTCAGACAGCATGGGAAGTAATATGAAGGACTTAAAAGGAGTTCTAGATAAACATTTCAAAGGCGCGATTAGTGGGGTGCATTTGCTCCCATTCTTCCCGTCTACAGGGGATAGAGGATTTGCTCCAAGCGACTACACACGTGTAGATCCGCTTCTTGGAACTTGGGAAGATGTGGATGCTCTAGGGGAACAATATTATTTAATGTTTGACTTCATGATTAACCATATTTCTCGTGAGTCTAAATTCTTCCAAGATTTTGTAAAAAATCACGAAAACTCACCTTACAAAGATATGTTTATCCGTATTCATGAGTTCTTCCCGCCAGGACGACCAACACAGGAAGATATCGACTTAATCTATAAACGTAAAGATAAAGCGCCGTTCCAAACTGTTCATTTTGCGGATGGAACAACAGAAGAAGTATGGAACACATTCGGGGAAGAGCAAATCGACCTTGATGTTCGTAAAGAAATCGTGAAAGAGTTTATTCGTGAAACGATTAAAGATATGGCAAGCCACGGCTGCTCATTGATTCGTTTAGACGCATTTGCTTATGCTGTGAAGAAACTCGATACAAACGACTTCTTCGTAGAACCAGATATTTGGGACTTACTCAATGAAGTTCGTGACGAAGCAGCTAAATACCAAGTAGAATTGCTTCCTGAAATCCATGAGCACTATTCAATTCAAATGAAGATTGCAGATCATGATTACTTCGTATATGACTTTGCATTACCAATGGTAGTCTTATATTCACTATACTCAGGTAAATCAAATCGTTTAGCAAACTGGTTACAAATGAGTCCAATGAAGCAATTTACAACACTCGATACGCATGACGGAATTGGAGTCGTGGATGCTAGAGACTTATTAACTGATGAAGAGTTAGATTACACTTCAAACAAATTATATGAAGTAGGTGCTAATGTAAAACGTATCTACTCAAGTGAAAAATACAATAACTTAGACATCTATCAAATCAATAGCACATACTACAGTGCCTTAGGAAATGATGATGCAAGTTACTTATTATCACGTGTTCTGCAATGCTTTGCACCTGGTATTCCGCAAGTATATTATGTTGGATTACTTGCTGGGGAAAATGACATTGAGTTATTAGAAACTTCAAAAGAAGGTCGTAACATCAACCGTCATTACTACACATTAGAAGAAATCGACCGTGAAGTAGAACGTCCAGTCGTGAAAAAACTAATCAACTTATTACGCTTCAGAAATACATCAAAAGCGTTTGATTTAGAAGGTTCTTTTGAAGTAGAAACGCCAACTGAGAACACCATCGTGATTACACGTAAAGATGCCTCTAACAGTGTAGAAGCGCGTCTTGAAGCAAACCTAGAAACAAAAGAGTTTACAATCACAGAACAAGGGACTGTTGTGACTCTTTAATTTCTTCATTCGTAAATAACAATAATAAGATGAGTGAGTTACTTCTCTATAAATGAGAACAACTCACTCGTTTTTGTTTACAAAAAAATAGTACTTAAAGTACAGATATGGTAAAATGACTCTGTATGACAAACTTTGTATCTTCTAGAGTCATCTTACTTTAGAAATAAAAGTGCTCGAACACTTCGAACATTTTTATTTCTAAAAGTAGGTCTGGAAGATACGCAAATAAGAGAAAAGGAGATTAGTTATGTCAGAAAAGAAAGTTTTTAGCTACAACTGGGGCGGACGTCAATTAACAGTTGAAATCGGCCAATTAGCAAAACAAGCCAATGGTGCTGTTTTAGTACGCTACGGTGATACGGTTGTTTTAACAGCAGCTGTTGGTACAAAACAAGCAAAAGATACAGATTTCTTCCCGTTAACGGTTAACTACGAAGAAAAAATGTATGCAGCAGGTAAAATTCCTGGAGGCTTCATCAAACGTGAAGGTCGTCCAAGTGAACATGCGACTCTTACAGCGCGTTTAATCGACCGTCCAATCCGTCCAATGTTTGCGGAAGGCTTCCGTAACGAAGTACAAATCACAAATACTGTAATGTCAGTAGATCCTAACTGCCCACCAGAAATGGCAGCAATGTTTGGTTCTTCATTAGCATTATGTATTTCAGATATTCCATTCGATGGACCAATCGCTGGGGTAGACGTAGGTCGTGTCAACGGTGAATACGTGATTAACCCAACAACTGAACAAAAAGAAAACTCAGATATCGAATTATCTGTAGCTGGTACTGCAACGGCCATCAACATGGTAGAAAGTTCAGCTAAAGAAGTGAACGAAGAAGACATGCTTGGTGCATTATTATTCGGTCACGAAGAAATCAAAAAATTAGTAGCTTTCCAAGAAGAAATCGTTCGCGAAGTTGGTAAAGAAAAAATGGAAGTGACTTTGCTTTCATTCGATCCAGCTATCGAAGCACAAGTAAAAGATTTATTCAGCGAAGCGATGGTTCACGCGATTCAAACAGAAGAAAAATTAGCGCGTGAAGCCAACATCGAAAAAGTAAAAGAAACAGCTATCGAGCATTTCGAAGCAGTGTTAGAAGAAAATGACGAAAAGGCAGGCCTTCTAAAACAAGTTTCTCAATTAGTCGATAACTTAGAAAAAGACGAAGTACGTCGTTTAATCACTGAAGAAAAAGTACGTCCTGATGGTCGTAAGATTGACGAAATTCGTCCATTATCTTCAGAAATTGACTTATTACCACGTGTTCACGGTTCTGGTTTATTCACTCGTGGACAAACGCAAGCATTAACTTCAGCAACCCTTGCACCTCTTGGAGAATACCAAGTGATTGATGGCTTAGGAATCGAAGAAGGGAAACGATTCATTCACCACTACAACTTCCCACAATTCTCTGTAGGTTCAGTTGGTCGTGCTGGTAGCCCAGGCCGTCGTGAAATTGGTCACGGTGCGTTAGGGGAACGTGCATTGAAACAAGTGATTCCAAGTCCAGAAGACTTCCCTTACACAATCCGTCTTGTATCAGAAGTATTAGAATCAAACGGTTCTTCTTCTCAAGCAAGTATTTGTGCGGGAACATTAGCATTGATGGCTGCTGGTGTGCCAATTAAAGCACCTGTAGCAGGTATCGCGATGGGTCTTATTTCAGACGGTACAAACTACACAGTCCTAACAGATATCCAAGGGTTAGAAGACCACTTAGGAGATATGGACTTTAAAGTAGCCGGAACAAAAGACGGAATTACAGCTCTTCAAATGGATATTAAGATTCAAGGAATTACAGAACAAATCTTACGTGAAGCTTTAACACAAGCGAAGAAAGCACGTTTTGAAATTCTTGAAGAATTAACATCAACTATTGCTGAACCTCGTAAAGAGTTAAGCCCATATGCACCTAAGATTGAAATGATTTCTATCCACCCTGATAAGATTAAAGTCGTTATCGGACGTGGTGGGGAAACAATCAACTCTATCATCGACGAAACAGGCGTTAAAATCGATATCGACCAAGAAGGTCACGTATCAATCGCTTCTACAGATGCTGCTATGATTCAACGTGCAAAAGAAATCATCGAAGATTTAACACGTGAAATCGAAGTAGGTCAAGTGTACGAAGGAACTGTACGCCGTATCGAAAAATTCGGTGCATTCGTAGAAATCGCTAAAGGAAAAGATGGATTAGTTCACATTTCTGAATTAGCACACGAACGCGTTGGTAAAGTAGAAGATGTACTTGCACTAGGCGACAAAGTGACTGTTAAAGTTATCGAAATCGACGGACAAGGACGTATCAACTTATCACGTAAAGCATTATTACCAAAAGAAGATAAAGAATAATCTTTCAATTCTAGCCTCTGCATTTTGCAGGGGCTTTTTTGTTTCTTCAAAAAGTACAGCAATAGAGCACTTCATGGATTCTTTGATATTCGCAAAAAAACGACAAATATGATATTCTTATAGAGTATATAGGGTGGTGGAATCTGCCCAAAAGAATCAATTTAAATAATAGAAAATGAGAGGTAAACCATGAGTTCAATTAAAATCATCGCACTTGGTGGTGTGAGAGAAAACGGTAAAAGTTTATATGCCGTTGAAGTGGAAGAAGAGATCTTCGTTTTAGATTGCGGTCTTGTCTATCCAGAAGATGAACTATTAGGGATTGATGTTGTCATTCCTGATTTCACATACTTAGAAGAAAATAAAGATCGTATCGCAGGGGTATTCTTAACGCACGGGCATGCCGATGCAGTAGGCGCGTTGCCATATTTCTTACAAAACATTGATGCACCGGTATTCGGTTCAAAACTAACGATTGCTCTTGCAAAATACTATGTTGACTCTTCAAATGTTGTTAAAGGCTTTGACGACTATCATGAAGTAACAGAAAATACAGAAATTGATTTTCCAACAGCAACAGTGAAGTTCTTTAAAACAACGCACACAATTCCAGATTCATTAGCGATTGTGATTAAGACAAGCGAAGGGAATATTGTGTACACTGGGGACTTCAAGTTCGACCAAAGTGCTGCAGTGGAATATCAAACAAACTTTGGACGTATCGCAGACGTTGGTGAAGACTATGTACTAGCGCTTCTAAGTGATTCGAGTGATGCAGAAAGCACTGTCGAAAATGTCAGCGACCGTAAAGTGGCTGAAACGATGTTGGAAACATTCCTCAATGCAGAAGGCCGTATTATCGTTGCCTGCGTTGCAAGTAATATTTTACGTATTCAACAAGTCATTAATGCAGCTTACGAATCAGGACGCAAGATTTTCCTAACAGGATCTGAGCTTGAAGAAATCGTCAATATCGCATTAAGCTTGAATAAATTAACGGTTCCAGATAAAGAGCTAATCGTGAACTTCAATCAAATGAAGAAATTAGCCGATGATGAATTAGTCATCCTTGAAACTGGAAATGCCGGAGAGCCAATTAAAGCCTTGCAAAAGATGGCGCTTGGACGTCACCGTCAAGTGAACTTACACGAAGGCGACTTAGTGTATATCGCAACAACTCCATCTGTAGCAATGGAAACACAAATCGCTCGCACAAAAGACTTAATCTACCGTGCGGATGCGGAAGTGTTCGAAATGGCTAACAGCAAAAAATCAAGTGGGCACGCAACTCCAAACGACTTGAAACTGATGATGAACTTACTTCAACCAACATTCTTCATCCCAGTTCAAGGCGAGTATCGTAGCCTCTTAGCGCATGCAGAACTTGCGAACGAATTAGGCATTCCATATAAAAATATCTTCATTCCTGGTAAAGGGGATGTCGTGGAAATCGAAAATGGCCGTATGAGCGTTACTGGACAAGTTCCAGCAGGAAATGTTTTAGTAGACGGAATCGGTGTTGGAGATATCGGAAATATCGTTCTGAAAGACCGTAAGATTCTTTCTGAAGACGGTGTGTTCGTAGCCGTTGTGACGATTTCAAGACGTCTAGGAAAAATCCTTAGCGGACCACAAATCATTTCACGCGGATTCGTGTATATGAAGACGAGTGAAGAACTCTTAACAGAAGCGCAAAAGATTGTGACAGATGTTGTCGAAGAAAACTTAGCCAGTGATGATTTCGAATGGCCACGCCTCAAACAAGAAGTTAGAGACGCATTAAGTCGTTACTTATTCGATAAAACAAAACGTCGCCCAGTCATCTTACCGATGATTATGGAAGCTTCTAACTATAAGAAATAATTGGATTTAAGGAGATTAGAATGAATTCAAAAGCAGTTAAAATCTTACTTGAAGTACTTGGAGCCGTTGTGGTAAGTGCGGTATTATCGTTTATCCCACAAGAGGCACTTCCATTTGTTGTAGACCTTGCGATTATCCCATTAATTTTCGTGGCATTACGTCGTGGATTAGTATGGGGATGTATTGCAAGCACCTTATTTGGTGTCATCCATATGTTCATTCACCCAAGCGGAGCAGGATATTTTATGGTTCCGTTCCACGATTCTGTGATGGCATACGGATTCGTAGGTGTTGCAGGATTCTTTGCTCGTAACACGGTTCGTACAGCCTTCAACGCTCGTACGTCTTCAACAACATTAAACGTTGTGACAGCAAGCTTGATTGCAACATTTGTGAGCTATGGTATGCATGCGATTGGTACAGCGATTGGTGCACCATCGTTATTCTCAGCTGATAAAGTAGCCTTAGCACAAGGGTTCTTCGGCTTTGGCATGAGCTTTGTTGTGACATTAGTAGTGACACTTGTATTTTTAGTAACACCAATTTACGTGAAACGTTCGCTATACATTCCAAAAGGAACACGTTTCTTATCACGTCGCGAACAATCACATTTATTAAACGATTAATAGTAAAAAAGAGAAAGACCCTGATTCGTCGCGGTCTTTTTTCTTTCAATTTTGAGAGGAGAGCCAATGACATTTATTAGTTCGATTCTTTATATCATTATTTTAGTCAATACGTTTGCTGCGATTATCACGGTGTTTCGTGAGCCTCGTGAAATTGCTGCCACATGGGGATGGCTGATCGTCCTTGTAATGCTTCCAGTTTTCGGATTTATTATGTACTTCTTCTTTGGTCGAAGAATTCGTAAAAAGCGCATCTTTAATTTACGCGCCCAAGAAACAGTCGGCTTGCAAGAATTAGTCGAGCAGCAACAACGAGATTTGGCTTATACGAAGGGAAAAATCGGACCTGCAAAATTCCGTTTTAAGAACCCGTACCAAGAAGACTTAGCATCCTTCTTCCTTGAAGCCGATGATGCGATTATCACCGAGAATAATGATGTAGAGATGTTTGTGGATGGACAAGAGAAGTTTAACCGTCTAAAAGAAGATATTAAAAACGCTAAACATCATATTCACTTGCTGTATTACATCTTCAACCAAGATGAAATTGGCGAAGAAATCATGCAACTTTTGATTGATAAAGCCCAACAAGGGGTCGAAGTGCTTGTCATTTATGATGCCCTTGGATCACGGAAGACACGCAATTCTTTTTGGAATAAGCTGCATGAAGCAGGTGGTCAATCTGTTGCCTTCTTCGGGTACACATTGGGATTTATCAACTGGCGTATTAACTATCGTAATCACCGTAAGCTTGTTGTGATTGACGGTAAAATCGGCTATATTGGCGGATTTAATGTCGGAGACGAATATTTAGGTAAAGGTCCACTTGGTGCTTGGCGAGATACACATCTCCGCATTGTTGGGGATGCTGTTTATTCATTGCAATCGCGTTTCTTCGTTGATTGGAACGCCGCGGTTAAAGAAGAACAAAGACGAGAATTTATTCCAGAGTATTTCCCGCTAACTCAGGCAGAGGGCGATAATACCATTCAGATTGTTTCAACGGGCCCAGATAGCGATGTTCAGAAAATCAAGTTTGGCCTTATGAAGATGATTTTAATGGCGAAGAAATCAGTGTGGATTCAAACTCCATACTTTATCCCAGATGAGAGTATTCAAGAGGCATTAAGTATTGCTGCGATGTCTGGAGTGGACGTACGCGTGATGATTCCATGTAAGCCGGACCATCCAGTCGTTTATCGCGCGACAGAATATTATTCAAGCCAATTATTGAAATCAGGCGTGAAGATTTACGTGTATCAAAAAGGATTCCTTCATGCCAAGACAATGGTCGTCGATGGTGAAATGGCAACCGTTGGGACTTCGAATTTCGATATGAGAAGTTTCCGCTTAAACTTCGAAGTGAATGCCTTTATTTATAACGAACAGTTTGCTAAAAAAGTCGAGGAAGATTTCGCGAATGACTTGAAGAACTGTACCATCGCCAACGAAAAATACTTCGAAAAACAAGACCGCTGGAAGAGATTTAAACAGAAATTTTCTAGGTTGTTTGCACCAATTTTATAGGATACGAGGGCGAACGCTCAGGACTGAATCACTGGACTGATATGACGCAAGGGGCTTGGAACAAGTCGTGCGGGCATATCAGGAAGTGGACGTCAGTCGTGTGAGCCCGAGTTCAACTACATAGGATGTGAGAAATCGCGTTCAGAAATGGAACGTTGGACTCGAACGCCGGAAGGAACGTGAAACGTTCTGCGGACGTTTGAGGAAACGCACGCCATTTCTGCGATTGCGAGCTCAACTACATAGGATGTGAGAAAAGGCGTTCATAGGCGATGACGGTTCGCAGTTTAGCCGAAAGCGGTCTGTAAGACCGTGCGGACTAAACTCGAAAGGCTTGAGCCTATGCCTTTTCGAACTCAACTCCAAAAAATATCAAAAATCACTACAAATAAAATGTACTCACAAGCATTTGTGAGTGCATTTTTTATATTGTCTTAATCGAAAAAGGCCAAATATGGACATGTCCATATTTGGCCTTTTTTGCTTTGATTCGATTCAATTTTAAAAATAAACATTACCATATTTGGTAATTACCATATATGGTAATTGCAGCTTTAATCTAATTCCATGCAAGCAACAATTTGATCCACATTCAAGATATGAGTGATATTAGATCCTTCTTCTAAAAATACAAAGTGGTTATTCATTTGAATAGGGCTCTTAATCATACCGTTCTTCGTAAATGTAATTAAATTCCCAGCGTTATCGTATTTCTCGAAGTGGAGTACGATTGATTTCTTGAAGTAGAAGCTGTGGTGAATTTGTTCAACCACGTCAATTAGTGGCATAACAGTTGGTTTAAAGAACACATCTCTTTCTTCATATTCCTCTTGAGAGACTTGTAGTTTATTGATTAATGGTTTGATAAATGATGTAAATGTTGATTTGCGTTGTTCCATTTTCGATACCCCCGAACGTTTGTTTGCATATTTATTATACGAACAAATGTTCTAAAAAGCAATAGAAAAGAAAAAAATTTCTAAAAAAGTTGTGTTTCTTCCTATTTATAAAGTTTGAGTTTGCCCGAGAATATGGGGAATTAACGTTTGAATGAAAGCAAAATAAAGTTTATAATAGTAAAGAAAGCATTTTACTATTCGTGAAAGCGAATGGATTGGAGGTGTCACATGAGTCAAGAGATTCTAAATTCTGTTTTGGCCATTGAGTCTGAAGCAAAAGCGTTGAAGGAAAAAATCGAAGAACAATTATCCCAAACACATGAAGCAACAGATCAACGAGTGAACGAAGCTAAATCGAATATGGAACAATCGTTAGAAATCTACAAAGCTGAGTTGAAAGAAAAAAATCAACAAAAGAAAGCAGAGTTCGAAGCGAAAGTGAAAGAAGATGAATTAGCGGAGATTGCTACTCTAACAGAACGTTTCAATCATCTGAAACAGGATTTAGTTCAGGATACTGTGAAGGAGGTGTTGAAGAGATATGGCGATAGCTAAAATGAGTAAGGTGATGTTGATTGCCCCAACGGACAAACAAAATGACCTATTGGATGCTATTCAAGAATTACAATCTTTAGAAGTAACCTCGCTAGATCAGGCGAAAGAACTATTTACCGAAAATTCCATCGCTTTACAAGAAGTGGATACAGAGGAAATGAACGCTCTTCAACAGAAATTCGAAGGGATTCATGCGGCCATTACTTTTGTGGAAAAAAATCAAAAGCAACCGTCATTAATTCAAAAGTTAAAAACTCCAAAAGAGCAATTCACACTATCTGAATTACAAAAGGAAGTCCAATCATGGGACGCTGATGCATTAGTGGAACATGTAGAGAGTATTCGTACAACTCTTCGTAAGAAAGACGAGAAATTAAAAGAACTTCGTGAGAAAGAGGCGTTACTCCGTAAGTGGAGTGTGCTTGATTTCTATCCGAAAGATATCTTTAAACATCCGTATACGAAAACGAAAATGGGGACGATTCCTCAAGCGACAGATAATGCTTACTTGGAAGGATTAAAACAGAGTGAATTGATTTCTGTTCACGAAGTGTATCATACACGTGAAGAAATCGGATTATTGGTGACATATCCACGAAAAGCACAACAAGCTGCGAAAGAAGAGTTAGCCAAAGCGCACTTTAGTATTGTATGGTACGCATTTGAAGAAGCTCCTTCTGTTGAATTAGAGAAAAATCTAAAAGCGCAACAAGCAGTAGTTGAGGCTAAAAAGAAAGTATTAAATGATTTGCAAGAAGAAAAAGACCTTCTTCGCCAGTTACAGCTTTCTGCGGAAGTGACCTACAATGAATTGCAAAAAGAACAAGCTAAAAATGAATTGGTGAATGGACAACATGTATTCGTACTTCAAGGGTGGATGACTCAAAAAGCAGCAGAGGCTGTTGAAAGTCAACTGAAAGAAAAATTAGGAGAAGGCGAATATGTCTTCTTACCACTAGAGATTGCTGAAGAAGAATACGAAGAAGTGCCAACTGTTTTAGAAAACAATGCCTTCTTACAACCGTTTGAAAATCTAACAGAAATGTATGGATTACCAAAATACGGTGAATTAGACCCAACGCCTTATACAGCACCATTCTATCTTGTCTTCTTCGGGATGATGGCAGCAGACTTAGGGTACGGTGTACTTCTGTGGTTGGGAACATTCATCATGTTGAAGTTCTTCCATTTTGATAAAGGAATGAACCGTAATTTGAAGTTCTTCCACTTATTAAGCTACCCAGTCATGATTTGGGGGATTATATTTGGATCAGCATTCGGTGCGGATTTACCATTCCAGCCGCTATCATTATCTAAAGACTTAATCACGATTATGATTCTATCGATTATCTTCGGGGTTATTCAAATTATGGTCGGATTATCACTAGGAGCTTACTCAAATCTGAAGAAAAAAGCATATACCGATGCCTATACAAGTCATCTTGGATGGTTAGCCATTATTACGGGAATCATTCTTTATGTCTTAGGGTCAATGGTACTCAATATTTCTTGGATTGCGACAATCGGTTCATCGATTGCGATTATCGCAGCTGTTGCGATTGTAGTCGTAACTGTCTTATCAAGTGAGAACAAGTGGGGCGGTTTGGCGAGCAGTCTATATAACTTGTACGGAATTAGTGGATACGTAGCAGACGTCGTGAGTTATACTCGTTTAATGGCGTTAGCTGTATCAGGAGGAAGTATCGCGAGTGCGTTCAATATGTTGGTAGGATTCCTTCCACCAGTTGCACGATTTACAGCAGGTATCTTCTTAATCGTAGCATTACAAGGATTGAATATTTTCCTTTCATTCCTTGGGGCTTATGTTCACGGCTTACGTTTACAGTTCGTTGAATTCTTTGGTAAATTCTACGACGGCGGCGGGCACGCATTAAAACCGTTCAAAACATATGAAAAATACGTTGATATTAAACAACAGAAATCAGAATAAATGGAGGAAATATAATTATGACAAACTGGTTAACATTTTTCGTTGAAAATGGTGGAGGGCAAATCTTTGCCGCTCTAGGGATGGCAATTGCCATTATATTCTCAGGGATTGGATCAGCAAAAGGGGTAGGGATTGCCGGTGAAGCAGCTGCTGCCTTAATTAAAGAACAACCTGAAAAATTCGTTCAAGCATTAATTTTACAACTATTACCTGGTACACAAGGAATCTACGGATTCATCGTTGCCTTCTTCATCATGATTAACATGTCAGCTTCAATGACTTTAGCAGCTGGTTTATACTTATTCATGGCAGCTTTACCAATCGCATTCACTGGTTTATTCTCAGGAATTGCTCAAGGTAAAGTAGCAGCAGCAGGTGTACAAATCTTAGCGAAAAAACCTGAAGAATCTACTAAAGGGATTATCTTTGCCGCAATGGTTGAAACTTACGCAATCTTAGGATTACTTGCTTCTATCTTAATTATCATTAACAAAGGTTAAGAGGAGGGGTATTCTTGAAAGATTTAGAGCAACTAAAACAACTTATTCTAGCGGATTTAGAAAAAGAATCAAAGCAGCGAATTGAGGTTGCTACTAAAGAACAAGAAGAACGCATCAATCAAATGAATGCACAATATTCGCAACAAGAAATGGCGAAGAAAACGGCATTAAAACAAGAAGCAAAATCACAATACGAAAAAGAGCAACAGACTATTTTGAACGCAAGTAAAAAAGAAGTCTTGCGCGTCAAACGTGAACTTCTTGAGAGTGTATTTGAGGACGTTCTACAAGTAATGTCAACCTGGAGTGGGGAAACATTACGTCTCTTTATCGAGTCAGCTATTCGCAAATTACCAAAACAACAACAAACAACTCTTACTTTTGGAGAACAAACCGTTTCTCGTTTGAGCGATGAAGATAAACATGCATTAACTTCGCAATTTGCCTTTGTTCACATCGACGCAGCGACTCTTCCAAAAAAAGCAGGATTTGTGTTGAAACAAGAAGGAATCGAATATAACTATTTATTCGATGCATTAATTGAAGATTTAAAAGAAGAATATTCACCTATCTTAGCTAGAAAAGCATTCATTGGGTAAGGAGGGATGGAATGAATGATTTAGCCTATTCAGGAGTGAATACGACCGTTCGTATTCTTGAACAGCAATTACTGTCCAAGGAACAATTGAATGGGATTCTCGTATCTAAATCCTTACAACAAGCATTAGAAGCCTTGCAAAAGACAAGTTATGAGGTAGATGTACAAGAAGTTCTTGAATCAAGACAGTTCGACCCAGTCCTAGATGCCCATTTGAAGCGCAACTATGATGAGGTGTTAGAACTCATTCCGGATGCATCACTCCTTGATGTATTCTCGATTCGTTACACTTACCATAATTTAAAAGTTCTTCTGAAATCGAAGTTCTCAGGAAAAGACTTAAAACATTTATGTGTACCGTTAGGACGTTATTCCCTCGACACATTAAATCAATTAGTCGAAACTCAAGATTCTCTCGATGTACCAGACATCATGATTGAAGGGGTTCGTGAAGCGTATGCCGATTTTGAAAACTTTGGTCGCCTCGAAGCAGCCGATGTATTTATGGATCGCTACTATTTCAAACATCTTCGACTCATCGACCGTACGATGAATCAAGAGGCCATCCATCAAATCGTGAATATTATGATTGATATGGAAAACATCACGACATTAATTCGTGCCACAAAGCAAAAACAATCACGCTCATTCTTAATTGGGGTATTGTCTAGCGAAGGTACTGTAGATAAGACGTTATTAATCGACGAAGTGCATGAAAAGGGCACAGAGGCTCTTCTTGACCTTTATCGTCATGTTCCATACTATGACAAGTTTGTTGCGATTTTAGAACAGGAAGAACATCCAGTCTTTGCATTGGAATTATTAAAAGAAGAATTGATTCATCAAATTCTAGAAGAAGCGACTTTTGAACCATTTGGGCCATTGCCAAGTCTAGCGTATATTCATGCGCTTGAGATGGAAGTGAAAAACCTCCGTCTATTACTGGTCGGTGTGGACAATGAGTTTACAGAAGAACAATTAAGAGAAAGGATGCGACCAGTTTATGTCTCATAAAATTGCCGTAGTTGGCGACAAAGATTCCATCCTTCCTTTTAAAATTTTAGGATTTAACGTGTATCCTTGCCACGATGCGCAAACGGCACGAAGGATGATTGATGAACTTAGTGAAGAGGAAGTTGGCATCATTTATGTAACGGAAGCAATCGCAAGTCAGATTCCGGAAACGATTCGTCGTTATGATGCGGAAATTTCACCAGCCATCATTCTCATTCCGAACCATAAAGGGTCTTTAGGAATTGGAAAATCAAGAATTCAAGAAAATGTAGAAAAAGCGGTTGGACAAAACATCTTATAACCAACCAATACAGGAAACTAAGGGAGGTACCTCAGTGAAGATCGGAAGAATCGTAAAAGTATCAGGTCCTCTTGTGACTGCTGAAGGAATGGAAGACGCGAATATTCAAGATATTTGTCGTGTAGGTCATCTAGGCCTTATCGGTGAAATCATCGAAATGCGTAAAGATATTGCATCCATTCAAGTATATGAAGAAACTTCAGGAATTGGACCAGGAGAACCCGTCGAAACAACAGGGGAAGCATTATCTGTTGAATTGGCACCAGGGATTGTATCTCAAATGTTTGATGGG
This sequence comes from Granulicatella sp. 20925_1_28, assembly GCF_041433575.1. Classification (NCBI taxonomy): domain Bacteria; kingdom Bacillati; phylum Bacillota; class Bacilli; order Lactobacillales; family Carnobacteriaceae; genus Granulicatella; species Granulicatella sp. 20925_1_28. The sequence continues at coordinate 8,884 of NZ_JAPWBS010000020.1, read as the reverse complement.
ATTCAACGTCCCCTCAATAAATTTAAAGAAGTATCACAAAGTGACTTCTTAGTCCGCGGAACAAACGTGGATCCACTTGACCGTGAAAAAGAGTGGGAATTCGTTCCTACTGCTACTGTAGGTCAAGAGGTAGAAGCCGGAGACATTATCGGTTATGTACAAGAAACTAAAGTTGTACAACATAAAATCATGGTGCCTTACGGTGTGAAAGGTAAATTAGTAAAAGTGGAAGCTGGAAACTTCAAAATCGAAGATACAGTGTACCAAATTGAAACAGAATCAGGCGTACGTGATTTCAACTTAATCCAACGTTGGCCAGTACGTCGTGGTCGTCCATATAAAGTAAAGAAAAACACTGAAGTTCCAATGTTAACAGGACAACGTGTTATCGATACTTTCTTCCCAGTAACAAAAGGGGGAGCAGCAGCTGTACCAGGACCATTCGGAGCTGGTAAAACAGTGGTGCAACACCAAATTGCGAAATGGGCTGACGTGGATATCGTAGTATACGTAGGTTGTGGGGAACGTGGAAACGAAATGACAGACGTATTGAACGAATTCCCTGAATTGATTGACCCAACAACAGGTGAATCTATCATGGAACGTACCATCTTAATCGCCAACACTTCTAACATGCCGGTAGCGGCTCGTGAAGCGTCTATTTACACAGGTATCACAATTGCGGAATACTTCCGTGATATGGGATATAACGTAGCCATCATGGCGGACTCAACATCACGTTGGGCAGAAGCGCTTCGTGAAATGTCTGGACGTTTAGAAGAAATGCCAGGGGACGAAGGTTACCCAGCATACTTAGGAAGCCGTATCGCAGAATACTACGAACGTGCAGGACGTGTTGAAACATTAGGTAGCGATGGCCGTGAAGGTACAATTACAGCAATCGGTGCCGTATCACCTCCAGGGGGAGATACATCAGAACCAGTTACACAAAATACATTACGTGTAGCGAAAGTATTCTGGGGATTAGATGCAACATTAGCGCAAAAACGTCACTTCCCATCTATGAACTGGTTAACGTCTTACTCATTGTATGATCCAGAAGTTGGTAAATACATGGACGAAAACGTGCATGCAAACTGGTCTGAATTTGTTCAACATGCAATGAATACATTACAAGAAGAAGCAAGCTTAGAAGAAATCGTTCGTTTAGTTGGTCTTGAATCATTATCTGAACGTGACCGTTTAACAATGACAATCGCGAAATCTCTTCGTGAAGACTTCTTACAACAAAACGCGTTTGACGATGTCGATACATTTACATCACGCGAAAAACAATATCGTATGTTAGAGCTCATCTTAACGTTCGAAAAAGAAGCGCGTAATGCGATGAAACTTGGTTCTTACTATGCGGAAATTATGGATGGAACAGAAGAAGTACGTGACCGTATTGCTCGTTCTAAATATATTCCAGAAGCTGAGATTGCACGCTTTGAAGAAATTAAAGCTCAAATCAAAGCAGATATCGAAAAAACAATTCAACATGGAGGGATGACACATGCTTAAAGAGTATCGTACGATTAGTGAAGTTGTTGGCCCTTTAATGATGGTTGAACAAGTCGAAGGCGTTAAATATGATGAGTTGGTTGAAATCCAATTACAAAATGGTGAATTACGTCATGGACAAGTACTAGAAGTAAACGAAGATAAAGCGATGGTTCAGATTTTTGAAGGGCCAAGCGGCATTAACATTCGTGATACAAAAGTACGTTTCCGTGGTAAACCATTATCATTAAACGTATCTGAAGACATGATTGGTCGTATTTTTGATGGAATGGGGAACGTGATGGATAATGGTCCTGAAATCCTTCCAGAAGCGACTTTAGACGTAAACGGACAAGCGATTAACCCAGTTTCTCGTGACTATCCGGATGAATTTATCCAAACAGGGATTTCTGCCATTGACCACTTGAACACTCTTGTTCGTGGACAAAAATTACCAGTATTCTCTGGTTCAGGGCTTCCTCACAAAGAGTTAGCAGCCCAAATCGCACGTCAAGCGACTGTATTAAATAGCGACGAAAAATTCGCGGTAGTATTTGCTGCAATGGGGATTACCTTCGACGAAGCGGAATACTTCATGGAAGACTTCCGTAAGACAGGGGCGATTGACCGTTCAGTAATGTTCCTAAACTTAGCCAGTGACCCAGCCATCGAACGTATTGCGACCCCAAAAATCGCATTAACAACAGCTGAGTACTTAGCGTTTGAAAAAGGAATGCACGTACTTGTTATCATGACAGACATGACAAACTACTGTGAAGCGCTTCGTGAAATTTCAGCGGCTCGTCGTGAAGTTCCAGGACGTCGTGGATATCCAGGTTACTTATATACAAACCTTTCAACAATTTACGAACGTGCAGGACGTATCGTTGGCAAACCAGGATCTGTAACTCAAATTCCAATCCTTTCAATGCCTGAAGATGATATTACTCACCCAATCCCTGACTTAACAGGATATATCACAGAAGGACAAATTATTTTGGACCGTGCTCTTGATAAACAAGGGATTCAACCTCCAATTAACGTATTGCCTTCATTATCTCGTCTAAAAGATAAAGGTTCAGGTGAAGGAAAGACTCGTAAGGACCACGCGCCAACGATGAACCAATTATTCGCGGCATATGCAACTGGTAAACAAGCTAAAGAACTTGCAGTTGTATTAGGGGAATCTGCATTATCAAAAACAGATAAGAAATATGTAGAATTCACTGAACGTTTCGAACGTGAATATGTTGGACAAGGCTTCTACAAGAACCGTTCAATTCAAGAAACACTTGATTTAGGATGGGAATTACTATCCATCTTACCGCGTACGGAATTAAAACGTATCAAGGACGAGTTATTAGATGAATTTCTTCCGAAAGGGGAGTGATTCCTTTGGCACGATTGAACGTCAAACCAACTCGTATGGAATTGACAAAATTAAAACATCGTCTCGTTGTCTCAAAAAGGGGGCATAAGCTCCTAAAAGATAAACAAGATGAGTTAATGCGTCAGTTCATCGAACTAATTCGAAAAAACAATGCGTTACGTGAGGCGGTCGAAGGTCGTCTTGTGGAAGGAATGAAGAGCTTCGTTCTTGCAAAAGCAACGTTGGAAGAAGCATTTATCGAAGAACTTGTGGCGATTCCACCACAAAGCGTATCCTTGGATCTTCAAGAAAAGAACATTATGAGTGTTTACGTTCCAGAAATGCATTTCACTGTGAAAGATGAAACGGAGGAAAGTGACTTTAAATATGGTTACTTAAACTCCAACAGTGAGATTGATGATTCTGTAGAACAAATCTCAAGTGTATTAAATGAATTGCTAGAATTGACGGAGATTGAAAAAACTTGTCAACTGCTAGCAGATGAAATCGAGAAAACAAGACGTCGTGTAAACGCCCTTGAATATCGATTGATCCCACAATTAGAAGAAACGATTTACTTTATCGAAATGAAGCTGGAAGAAAACGAGAGAGCAAGTATCACTCGTATTATGAAAGTGAAAGATATGGGACAAAAATAACGAAAAGAAGACTCCTAGCAAAGGTTGCTAGGAGCCTTTTTGATTTAATTTTGTTAATTCCTTGAAGAAGTTATGAAAGCGTTTTAAATATAGCAAAATAGTACTAGTAAAGAGCAAAAAAGTCCAAGTAGCACCTAAAAGATAGTGCTAAAATTAATTATGGAAACGTTTTTATAATATTAAGGAGGGGTATTATGTATAATCGTCAAAATATGGAGAAGAGACAGCGCTTCTCTATTAGAAAGCTCACTGTTGGTACATGTTCAGTTATCATCGGGGCTTTCTTTTTTGGCACACTTCAACCAGTTTCTGCAACTGAAGCTGCTGCAACAGAGGTAGTAGCGACAGCCGTAGAAAACACGCCGGCTAGTGAGGCGGCCACTGCTGAAGAGAAACCAGCAGTAGAATCTGGTGCCACGGCAACTGAAGTTACGCCAAAAGAAGAAAAACAAGCAGTTTCTAATGAAGCTGCGAATACGGAGGCAACTGATAAAGTAGAAGAAAAAGCTACTGAAGCAGCAACCGAAAAAGCGGAGGCTAAACCTGCTGAAGCTAAACCAGCTGAGGAAAAACCAGCCGCAGAAGCAACGGGAGAAACTCGTGAAGCGACTGGCGAAACTCGTGAAGCAACAGCCGAAGTGAAAAAAGAGTGGGACTCAGTAAGCCGTGTGAAAGGGAAAGTTGAAGTCGTTGAAGAAGGCGGAGTACGCTACAACAAATTAACTTCAACAACAGCTAACGACAATGGAGCAAATGAAGCTTTATTTGAAAAAGCTGGATTACAAGCGGATGCGGAAGGAAATGTAAGCGTTGACTTAACGTTCAAGGCAAACACTCCTCCAGCTGAAACTCGTTTTGGGGTTTATGTAAAATATAAAGATAATGACAACAACATCTTTGTTGGGTATGACAAGGGTGGTTGGTTCTGGCAATACAAAGGACCAAATGTAAATACTTGGTATAGCAAGACTCGAGTAGAATCACCAAATGTGGGTGAAGAAAACCACCTATCTATCGTGTACAAGAAAGACGGTCAATTAAATGCTACAAATAATGGACAAACTTTATTTAGCACAGAAGTCGTTCCAGAAGCTGTCAAGAACGCTTTAGCTGATGTGAATAAAGTTTACCTCAAAGCTGGTACTTACGGTACAGAATTATCTTCTATTTCGATCAAAGCGGATAACCAAGAAAACATTAAACCAGAGGAAGAAAAACCAGCTGTAGATGATGGTTTCCGTCGTAATGACCAAGATGTTCATTACGAAACTTTACAATCTGAACAATTAAAAGCGATTATCGACACGGCGTTTCCACGTGTTAAAGAATATGAATTAGATGGAAAAACGTTAACAGGTCAAGTTCAAAAATTAGATAAAATGTCAATTAACGGTGTGTTAGTCACTCCAGAAGTTCAATACCGTAAAATTGATGACACTACTGCAGAATATGTAATGACAGTTAGAAACGATGATGAATTCATCAACGCTGATATCACTGTGAAATTACAATTAGTCGGCAACGAAATGCATTTCGATGTGACTAAAGTAGTCAACAAAAACAATGTTGAAATGGGTAAACCAGTCGACAATGTTCGAAAATTAATCCAAACTATTGAATTCCCAGGAAACACATTAGTTTCTGTAGGTTCTAATAAACAAAATGCGAAGTTTGACGGAGCACAAATGTCCACAAACACACATAGAGCAGGGGATTATCATTTAGACTTGAAGACAGGCAAAATGAATGATTACGCTTATGGCTTCATGTATGGCTTTGTTTCTTCAAATGAATTAGCAGCGTCTGTTTGGAGTAACTCTCAATTTACTTACCAAGGAAATGACTTTGCACGATTAACAACTGCTCTACAAAGAGTGGATGGCGTCAACTACATTGGTATCCAAAGTTCACCTTACTGGTATCAACGTGCTTATAAGAACTTAGTATTCCCTGAATACACATTAGAATTACCAAGTTCTAAAGTAGTCATCACAAAAGACTTAAATAAAGATAACGTTGTGGACTGGCAAGATGGTGCGATTGCATATCGTAATATCATGAACAATCCAAAAGGAGCAGAATCTGTTCCAGATTTAGTAGCGTATCGTATTGCGATGAACTTCGCATCTCAAGCGCAAAACCCATTCTTAATGACATTAGATGGCATTAAGAAGATTAACTTACACACAGATGGTTTAGGACAATCAATCCTTCTTAAAGGATATGGTAGTGAAGGTCACGACTCAGGTCACTTAAACTATGCAGATATCGGTAAGAGAATCGGTGGCGATGAAGACTTCAAGAAATTATTAGCTAGAGCAAAAGAATACGGTGCTAAAATCGGTATTCACGTAAATGCTTCTGAAACATATCCTGAATCTAAATACTTCAGCGAAGCAATTTTACGTAGAAACTCTGATGGAACATATATGTACGGTTGGAACTGGTTAGACCAAGGTATCAACATTGATGCAGAATATGACTTATCACATGACCGTCTTGCTCGTTGGAAAGAATTAAAAGAAAAACTCGGTGATGGACTAGACTTCATTTATTTAGATGTTTGGGGAAATGGACAATCAGGAGACAACACTGCTTGGCCAACTCACATTATTTCTAAAGAAATTAATTCGCAAGGCTGGCGTATGACAATTGAGTGGGGTTATGGTGCGGAATATGACTCAACATTCCAACACTGGGCAGCTGACTTAACTTACGGTGGATATACACTGAAAGGGATTAACTCAAATATCACTCGATTCATCCGTAACCACCAAAAAGATTCATGGGTGGGTGACTATCCAAGTTATGGTGGTGCTGCTAACTATCCATTACTAGGTGGATATAACATGAAAGACTTCGAAGGATGGCAAGGTCGAAGCGACTACGAAGGATATATTCGTAACCTCTTCGAAAACAACATTATGACGAAGTACTTCCAACACTACAAAGTATCTAAATGGGTAAACGGTAACCCAGTTGCAATGAGTGACAATGGTCAAAACTACAAGTGGACTCCAGAAATGGAAATTCATTTAACAAATGACAATGGGGACGAAGTGAAGATTGTTCGTCAATCAAACGACCCTAACAGCCCAGACTACCGCAAACGTGTCACAACATTAAACAGTCGTGTGATCGAAAATGGTGGAAGCTATTTAGTACCATGGAACTGGGATGAAAATGGTAAAGCTTTAACAGGCGACAAAGAAAAGATGTACTTCTACACAACTGAAGGTGGAACAACTGAATGGACTCTTCCAGAAGATTGGACTGGAGATAAAGTTTACCTATACCGTCTAACAGACCAAGGTAAGAAAGATGTTGTAGAATTAACAGTCGGCGCAGACCGTAAGATTCAAATTACGGGAGATGCAAACCAACCATATGTACTTTACAAAGCTGCTCAAGGCAAGAAGACAATGGTTTGGAGTGAAGGTCTACACATCTATGACCAAGGTTTCAACAGCGGAACATTAGACCATTGGGAAAAAACTGGTGACAGCGCTCATGCTGAAATCGTGAAATCTCAAGGAGCTAACGAAATGTTACGTATTCAAGGAAACACTGAACGTGTGACATTGAAACAACGCTTAACAGACTTGAAACCAAATACAAGATATGCTGTTTATGTAGGCGTGGATAACCGAAGCGATGCACGTGCAGATATCACAATCCGTGTAGGCGACAAAGTAATTTCTAACTACACAAACAAATCAATTGCGAAGAACTATGTACAAGCACATGCGCATAACACACTTAAGAAGAATGCGACAGTGGATAATACAAGTTACTTCCAAAACATGTATGTATACTTCACAACAGGCGAAGATGTTTCTAACGTGACATTAGAACTTGGACGTGATGCAGATGAAGCAGCAACTTACTTCGATGAAATTCGTGTATTTGAAAACCAATCTGTCATGTATAACGAAAAACACGACACAGGAAATGGTAAATTCAAACAAGACTTTGAAGAAGTGCCTCAAGGTATCTTCCCATTCGTAGTAGGGGATGTTGAAGGGGTATCAGATAACCGTACTCACTTATCTGAAAAACACGAACCATACACTCAACGTGGCTGGAACGGTAAGAAAGTCAACGACGTTATCGAAGGCAACTGGTCATTGAAGACAAATGGATTATCAGGTCGAGACAGACTTGTTTATCAAACAATTCCACAAAACTTCCGCTTTGAAGAAGGTAAGACTTATAAAGTAACCTTCGACTATGAAGCTGGTTCACATGGAGCATACTCATTCGTCATCGGTAATGGCGAAAATAGTCGTCGTAGTAAATTAACGAAATTCGACTTAGAAAACACTTGGGAAAATTCAAATACTCCTAAGAAAGTAAGCTACTATGTGACAGGTGAAAAAGGTGGAAACACTTGGATTGGTATCTACTCAAATGCGCGTGGTGCGGATACAAAAGGAGATACAAACAATAATGACATTAACTTCAAAGGTTACAAAGACTTCATGTTAGATAACCTAGAAATTGAAGAAGTTAAATTGACTGGTAAGATGCTTGCGGATGATGCATTTGAAAAGAGCACACCAGTCGTGAATGGTGATTACACTAAAGAAACACTGAATGCTTATAAAGATGCTGTCGCAGCTTTATTAGAAGTAGACGATGATATTAGTGTGGAAGATGCTAAAGCACTTATCGAAGCAGTAAATACTGCGAAAAGTGCTCTTAAGGTTAAACGTGTAGCACCAGATTGGTCAGATATTGAAGAATTAAGAGCGGTATACCAACCAGATGAACCTACAGAAGGAAACCCATATTTTGCCTTTGATGAAAATCCAAATACAATGTGGCACACACCTTGGGGAGTGGATAGTCTTGGTTCAGATTTAACAGTAACCTTTAGAAATCCAATTGAAGCCACTCGATTTGAATATGTACCGCGTTCATCTGGACAAAATGGACGTGTTAGAGCGGGTAGCTTACGTGTCTTTGATGAAAATGGTAAAGAACATAGTTTCAGTTTCCGTGAATGGAGAAATGACGCGAAGACTAAAGTTATAAACTTCGATGCTCCAATTAAGGTGAAGAAAGCCATCTTCACAGGTAATGAAACTTATGGGGACCCAGGTCATATCTCAGCAGTAGAGTTACGCTTCGTTCTTCCAGCCGAAGAAGATAAACCAGTAGATGAATCTGCATTAAACGCTGAAATTGAACGCGTAAGTAAAATTGATCGTAAAGATGCAAAAGAATACTTGGCTGCTGTAGAAGCGTACAAGAAAGGTCTTGCAGATCAGAACTTATTAACACCAAATGCAATTGCTAAATTAGTTGAAGGATTGAAAGAAGTTAAGGAAACTGTGGATCCAACACCGGA
>NZ_JAPWBS010000019.1:0-36899 GCF_041433575.1 Granulicatella sp. 20925_1_28 | reverse complement strand
ATACAAGCTACGGTTTTCGCTTTATTTGATTGTGTATTGACGTTGATGGTCAACAACGGCTGTTAATGTAATCGGGCTGTTGTCTTCACGTGTGAAAGTTTGTTCACCGCTTGCGTCCACCACTTCTGTGAAGATTTCTTCGTATTCTTCTACTGTCAACATTTTGCGATTTTCTAGTAATGCTTTATGTTCTGCGATATGCAATTGATTTTCGAACCCTTCGACTAATTCGCCGGCGAAGAATTCCCCAACGGCTCCTGATCCATAGCTGAAGAATCCGATGCGGTCTCCGGCTACTAATACAGAACTATTATCTAATAATGAGATGAAGCTTAAGAATAATGAACCTGTGTAGATGTTGCCGACTTGGCGGTTATACACGGCTGCTTCTTGGTAACGCGCTGTGAAGCGTTCTTGTTCCTCTTCGCTCATTTCTTCTAAGAATGGCTTGAAGGCTTTCATCCCCATTTTTGTATATGGTAAATGGAAACAAATTGCGTCAAAGTCTGAGAACTGTGCATTTGTTTTTGCTTGATAGTCGTTCCATACTTCTGCAAAGAAACGGATGTATTGCTCGTTTGAGAATTTTCCGTCTACCATTGGATACGCTGCATAGTTGGGTCTCCAGAAGTCCATCACGTCATCTGTGAACAAGCTTGTTTCATTATCTAAAACGAGTAAACGAGGGTCACTAGAAACAACCATTGCGACTGCACCAGCACCTTGTGTTGGTTCCCCGCCAGAGTTTAATCCGTATTTAGCAATGTCACTTGCGATGACTAATACTCTTGAAGTTGGGTTTAAGGCAATATGCCCTTTAGCTAATTGTAAGGCAGCTGTTGCCCCGTAGCAGGCATGTTTTAATTCTACACTACGAACACGGTTTGATAATCCAAGCATGCGTTGCATATAAACCGCAGCTGATTTCGATTGATCGATTCCTGTTTCTGTCCCAAATAAAATCATATCAATATCTTCACGGTCTTTATCATCAATGATTGATAACGCAGCATTTGCGGCTAAAGTCACGATATCTTGCGTCACTGGTGCTACTGCCATTGTAGACTGGCCAATTCCGATCGTGTATTTAGCTGGCTCTACTCCACGCGCCACTGCTAGTGTTTCCATATCTAATGCAGTCGGTGGTACGAAGAAGCCAATCTTATCTATCCCTATATTCATTGTTTTATTGTTCTCCTTTACGAATAAAGCTCTCCAAACACAAATAGAGCTTCCTGTTCTTTCTTAGCACACACTATAGTAGCAAAAATTCGCCGTTAGGACAATTGAATTCACCAAATGTTAGGGAATTTAAACAATTCTTTACTAATTATTTGTACTAAATTGATAGGTTTCTTATGCAAAATCTTATAGAATAGAAACGAAATAGGAAATATAACCTAGAAAGGATTGAAAATATGAACGGAAATGATATCGTCATCGTGAGTGCCACACGTACTGCGATTGGTAAATTTGGCGGGCAATTTGCTACCACTTCCGCTATCGAACTAGGAACAACGGTTGCAAAAGCTGCCATCCAAAAAGCGAATCTTTCACCTGAACAAATTGATACAGTCATCTTTGGAAATGTCTTACAAGCAGGTCTTGGACAAAACCCAGCACGTCAAGTCGGACTAGGCGCTGGCCTTTCTCATGCAAGTACTGCCGTAACAATTAATGAAGTCTGTGGTTCTGGACTAAAAGCCATTATTTCAGCCGCACAAGTCCTTCGACTAGGAGATGCTAAAATCGTCTTAGCCGGCGGTATGGAAAATATGAGTCTTGCGCCGCATTTATTACAACAACGCTTTGCTCCCAAAAATGGTCCTGTGACATTAGTAGACTCTTTATTTAATGATGGATTAACGGACGCCTACTCACAAGACCCTATGGGAATTACCGCTGAAAACATCGTTGAAAAATACGGATTTACCCGCGAAGAACAAGACGCTTTCGCTGTGGCTTCTCAACAAAAAGCCGCTAAAGCACAAGCAGAAGGACGTTTCGCTAGCGAAATCACTCCTGTAGCAGTCTTCAATCGCAAAACAAAATCTGACGACTTAAAAGTAACGGATGAATTTATCCGTCCAAACACGAATCTTGAGAGTCTTTCCGGCCTCAAACCTTCCTTCAAAAAAGACGGAACAGTAACTGCCGGAAACGCCTCTGGAATTAACGATGGTGCCGCTTGTGTCATCATGACAACACGTGAATACGCAACAGAGCTTGGCCTTCCAATTCTTGCAACATTGAAAGGCTATGCTGAAGCTGGTGTCGATCCTTCGATTATGGGAATCGGTCCTGTCCCTGCCATTCAAAAATTAGTAGCGCGTACACGGATTCCGCTTGAAAAAGTGGATGTCTTTGAACTGAATGAGGCATTCGCCGCACAAAGCATGGCGGTCATCAAAGACTTGAAGATTCCAACTGAAAAAGTAAATCCATTTGGTGGTGCTATTGCGCTAGGCCATCCAATCGGTGCTTCTGGCACTCGTATTGTGGTCACACTGATCAATGCTCTCGACCAACTCGACGGTAAAATCGGGGTCGCTTCCCTCTGTGTAGGCGGCGGCATGGGCGTTGCCATCGCGATTGAACGCGAACAATAGTATAAATAATAAGAGTTGCCCAAAATTCACTTATAAGTGAATTTTGGACAACTCTCTTTTTATTGCTCTTCGTGTTTCTTTTGTTCGTGGCGCTGTTGATAGTACGCGCGAATCTCTTCGTTTTCCTCAGTAGCACGATAATGGACCTCAAAGCCATTCTTCTTCCAACTTAAAGTCGTCATGAGTTCATCCCATGTTGGCAATTTCACCTCAGGCAATTCAAACGGCACCATCTCAGACATATCTAACGAGTCTTTCCAAACTTCAAAGCGAGTCGAAACGAGTAATAGCGCAATACGTGTTAACAATTCACGTTTTTCTTCGTCCATATCCCCTGCTGCCTTCAAGAACTCTTGCACATAATGCATAAACTGTCCGTATAAATCATTCACCGTATCGATTCCAACAGAAAATAGTAGTTCAAAGAACACATTCCAGAACAATTCCAGTTCTTCATCGCTCACCGATTCCGTCCATTTCTTGAACGTTTGGTCATTCAACTGACTATTTTTGGTTAATTTTTCCATCTTAATAAATTGACCGTCTTCAATCTCCCATGTCATGGCGCTATGTTGCATCGCACCGGTGGCATTACTTTTGACAATGACATACGGCACTTCGGATTCTAGCATTAATCCAACAAGTGAATCTTGTGGAATATAACGCATCGCTAATGGCACTATATTTTGATATCCTTTTGTTTCAAGTACAGAACGGTACAATCCAGGAGAATCAAAGCAGAAAATATCGACAATGCGCAGTTGCACGTCTTCCTCCTGAGTAGCCGCAGCATAAATGGCTAAGTTACCACCCTTTGAATGTCCTGAGATCATTAAGTCCCCACCCCATAAACTGGCTTGTTTGGCTAAATACTCCTTGGCATCCGTCTGAGCCGCAACAAGTGGTGAATACGTCATTAGGAAGTCTTCCTTCCAGCCAATCAGCGTTTCATCCGTCCCTCTAAACACAACAAGTCTGACACTAGGTTCTACTTCCACCGTGACAGCTGCGAATTGTTTTGTTGTATCTTTATCCCAAACGCTTACCACACCGAAGAATTTCAACGATTGGAAACGAGGTGCATCCGCAATCACTTGCGATACTTCATGCCGCTCCTCGGTCATCATCATTGGATTCTCGGCGAATAATTCTTGTTTATGTTCCTGCATATACTCGGCGATTTCTTTCACTGTGACAAAAATCTCACCATTTTCATCGCTTGGAACAACTTTTTCAAGTGGTAAATACTCTAATTCCGTTAAAACTAATGCGTCGATTTCAGAAAAGGCTCTTTCTTCAAACGAAACGTGCCCAAACTCTTTAATATAATCCAACATATTTTTCATACGAAAATCCTCCGTTATTTTGAGTGAGTCCATTACTATTCTACTCTGTCATAATGGCGCTTGCAACTCTTTTTCCTGTGGGGTAAAAAGCCGTCATTTTCTATAGAATTCCCCTTTTTTTCATGCTATACTACTGAAATGAAATTAAGGGGGTTGTTCTATGAAATTAGGATTTGATAGCGAAAAATACCTTGAAGAACAAAGTCAATACATTCTTCAACGTGTCAACGCTTATGACAAACTATACTTAGAGTTCGGAGGCAAATTAATCGGTGATTTCCACGCGATGCGCGTATTGCCAGGATTCGATCCAGACGGAAAAATCAAATTACTTCACCGCCTACGCGACCAAGCAGAGATTATTATCTGCGTGTACGCTGGTGATATCGAACAAAATAAAGTTCGCAGTGACCTTGGGATTACTTATGACCAAGATGTTCTTCGCTTAATGGACGACCTTCACTATTGGGACCTTAAAATCAATAGTGTCCTCATTACTCGTTATACAGGCCAACCTGCTGCAACACAATTTAAAAACTCCCTCGAACGTCGCGGCATTAAAGTGTATACGCACGGCTACACAGAAGGCTATCCAATGGACGTTGAAACCATCGTTAGTGACGCAGGATATGGCGCAAATGAATTTATCGAAACGACTCGCCCTCTTGTCGTCGTAACCGCTCCTGGTGCCAACAGCGGAAAACTAGCGACATGTTTAAGCCAGCTGTATCACGAAACCAAACGTGGTCGTCGTGCCGGCTATTCTAAATTCGAAACATTCCCTGTATGGAATTTACCATTGAACCACCCTGTGAACGTGGCCTATGAAGCAGCCACTGCAGACTTAGAAGATGTCAACATGATTGATACCTTCCACCTTGCAAAATACGGCGAAACGACCGTGAACTACAACCGAGACATCGAAGCCTTCCCACTTCTCCGTCGTATTTTAACGAAGATTTACGGCGACGCTCCAATCCCTTACAACTCTCCAACAGATATGGGCGTAAACCGTGTCGGATTTGCTATCACTGATGATGAAGTCGTTTGCGAAGCTTCCAACCAAGAAATCATCCGCCGTTACTACGCAGGCCAATGCGACTACAAACGCGGTATCGGAACGCTGGAAGCAGCTCAACGTGGCAAGTACATCATGGAAGAAAGTGGACTCTCTCCACAAGACCGTCCAGTTGTAAAAGCCGCTCTTGAAAAAGAAGCCGAAGCGAAAGTTCCAGTAGTAGCCTTACAACTTCCAACCGGCAAAATCATTACAGGAAAACAATCAGACACCATGACAGCCAGCGCAGCCTGCCTACTCAACTGCATTAAAGAATTAGCAGAAATTGGTGACTCCATCCATTTATTACCACCAGTGATTTTAAATGCGATTGGCCAACTCGGAAGCGACGTCCTAAAACACCAACGCCGCTCACTCGATAGTAAAGAAGTGCTCATCGCACTCAGCATCTCAGCAGTCACTAACCCTGCCGCAGAAGCTGCCAAAAATCAATTACAAAACTTGCGCCACTTACAAGCACACAGCACCGTCATCCTTCAAAAAGCCGACGAAGAAACCTTCCGAAGCCTAGGAATCATGGTAACCTGCGAACCACAATTTGCTGGCACAAACCTTTACTACACAAACTAACCTCCAGCCCTCTCCAATCGGACGAGGGCTTACTTTTTGCACTTTTTCAGCACTAACCCTGTTCTCCTAGCCGTCCCCAAGCCCTATTCCTCTTTCCAACACCTCTTTTCAGAAGCAGAACTCTAAAAATCCGCACACTCTCCCTTTTTTCAAAAAAATTTTCGTTACTTTGAAATTCGGCAAAATAAAAGAAGAGCAATTTATCAATAAGCCCAATGAGCCTAAAATCCACGGATTCTATAGTAGGAATAGTGGTGGTTGTAACCGATGTGAATTAGTGACTCTTGAAATTTATTTCCTAGAGTCACTTTGAAGCTCGGTAGTAGTTGAGACGACAGGCTCAACACGGTACAGCCACTATCACTACTATGAAGATATCCGTTGGATTTAAAGGCGAATTGAACCTTATTCAATTTTCTCTTCTTTTATTCCTGCACCCGAATTTCAAAGGAACGAAGTTCCTTTATTCATTTTTCTTTTTATTTTTTTGCACAAAAAAAATCGAGAGCGTGTCTCGATTTTTCTTAGTTTCTAAAGATCTTGGCTTCTAAAAAGAGGTCGTTGTAAAGCGATAATAGGTCGGTTCCTAAATTCTCGTAAACCTCCATTTTTTCCATCGCTTCCTCACTCGGATAGAAGCTCTCATCCGAAGTAATGTCTTCTGGCAAGAGCGCTATCGCATCCTTGTTAGGAGTTGCATAACCAACATACTGAGCATTCTTCGCTGCGATTTCCGGACGCAACATGAAATTGATAAACGCATACGCGCCTTCCTTGTTACCAACCGTTTTTGGAATAACGATATTATCAAACCACAAGTTCGTTCCTTCGCTTGGAACCACATAGGCTAAATCTTCATTCTCACTCAACATTTTAGAAGCTTCCCCTGAGAAAGTGACGGCTATGTTGGCCTCTCCTTGAATCATATATGTCTTCATTTCATCAGCGATAATCGCTTTTGCATTTGGCATCAATGTCTTCAAGAATTTACCAGCGTCTTTAACAATGGCTACGTCTTTTTCATTAAGAGAATAGCCTTGTGTTTGTAAAGCAATCCCCATCATTTCACGAGCTCCGTCAATAAATAGAATGGAATCCTTTAAATCCGCATTCCATAAATCGCGCCACTCGCTAATCATTCCTTCTGGATAAACTTTCTTATTATAAACAATTCCTAGCGTTCCCCAGAAATAAGGAATGCTGTATGAATTATCAGGGTCAAAGGATTGATGTAAGAAACGTGGGTCGATATGTTCCATCCCTTTGATTTTTGAATAATCTAATTTTTCAAGTAAGTTTTCTTCGACCATTTTATGGATTGTATACTCACTTGGAATGGCGATATCGTAGTTCGTTCCACCTTGCTTAATTTTTGTCAGCATGGCTTCGTTTGAATCGAACGTTTCATAAATAACTTTATAACCTGTTTCTTGTTCAAATTGTGTAATAAGTTCTGGGTCGATATAGTCTCCCCAGTTATATACGATAATGGTTTGAGGGTCACCTGCCGTTGCTGTTTCAAAATTCTTACGCATTCCAAACAACACTAGGCAAGAAACTACGATCGTCCCGATTAACATCGTTAGTCGCTTCATAGTGTGACTCCTTTCAATAGGTCACTCTCTGAAGCCTTCCCATTCAATCGTTTTTGTTGGAATTTTTGAATGAAGTAATATCCAATCACGAGTGATAATGAGAATAGGAACATCAATGTACTTAAGGCATTGATTTCTAAGCTGATTCCTTGGCGCGCACGTGAGTAGATTTCAACGGCAATCGTTGAGAATCCATTTCCTGTTACGAAGAATGTCACGGCGAAGTCGTCTAATGAATACGTAAATGCCATAAAGAATCCACTTAGAATTCCTGGTGTAATTGCTGGTAAAACGATGCGTGTTAATACTTGTGAGCTTGTTGCTCCTAAGTCACGAGCAGCTGTAATCATCGATGGGTTCATTTCTGATAATTTTGGTAAAACCATCAGTACAACGATTGGAATGTTAAACGCGATGTGCGCAAGTAATACCGACATAAAGCCGAGTTTGAATCCAACCACTGTAAAGAGAATTAAAAGGCTGGCACCGATGATAACGTCTGGCGATACCATCAAAATATTGTTAAAGCCTAATAATACTTGTTTGCGACGGTTTGAACGGATGTAATGGATCATGATAGCTCCAAGTGTTCCAATCACTGTCGCGATTAAAGAAGATAAGAGTGCAAGAATTAATGTATCGAGTACAATTCCGATTAAACGTGTGTCCGCAAGAACGGCTTTATAGTGGTCGAGTGTGAAACTCTCAAATCCGTTCATGCTACCAGCACTGTTAAATGAGTAAAAAATCAAGTAGAAAATCGGAGCGTATAAAACTACGAATACGAAAACTAAGTAGAGATTCGTCCACTTGCTATTATTTTCTAATTTCATTCTGATACGCCTCCTTTTCTACGGTCTCTTGTAATAAACATTAAAATAATCATTGCTACAATCAATACAACCCCGATTGTAGAACCCATTCCCCAGTTTTGCGTTACTAAGAAATGTTGCTCAACGGCTGTACCAAGTGTAATCACGCGGTTTCCTCCAATCAAACGAGTCAACATGAAGAGTGAGAGCGATGGAATAAATACGGCTTGTACTCCACTGCGCACTCCGTTCATTGTTAATGGGAAGATAACGCGTCTAAACGTATCCCATTTTGTTGCCCCAAGGTCGCGGCTTGCCGCAATGAGTGAACTTGGCAACTCTTCGATAGAGTTGAAGATTGGCAAAATCATAAATGGTAACTCGATATACGCTGCTACCGTTAAGAAACTGAAGTCAGTGAATAGGAATTCTTGTGGCGCCAATCCGAATAATGAAAGGAAGTTGTTCACTGTTCCTGTTTGGCTAAAGATTCCAATAAATGCATAGGCTTTTAATAGTAAGTTTACCCATGTCGGTAAGATGATTAATAAAAGCCATAGTTGTTTATGTTTTGTACGACTTAGGAAAAGTGCTGTTGGATAACTCACGAGTAGCGTTACGAGTGTTACTAGAAAGGCATACCACACTGAGTTGAATGTCATTTCTAAGTAGTTTCCTGACGCGAAATAGTTTGTATAGTTTCCAAGCGTTACTTGACCATTGATGTCGAAGAATGATTTATAGAAAATCATTCCAAGTGGCGTTACTACGAATAATAACAACCAGATAAAGTATGGAATGGAAAATAATAGACGCGATTGTTTAGTCATTTTCTTCTACCTCGTCTTCGTAGCTTTCTAAACGAGCGTCGAAGTCTTCTTCACTTTCTCCAAAACGCATTACGTGGATATCGTGTGGTTCGAAGTATAAGCCCACTTTTGATCCAACTTCTGCTTTACGAGTTGAGTGAATCATCCATTCGTTGCCATTTTCGTCATAGCAGATGATTTCGTAGTGAACTCCGCGGAATAATTGAGTGTCCACTTCAACCGTTAATTTTCCTTTGTCGATAGATGTTAACGATAAGTCTTCTGGACGAATCACGATTTCAACTTTTTCATTTGGACGCATTCCGGCATCGGCACACTCGAACTCTTTACCAACGAATTCTACAAGGTAGTCTTCCTTCATAACCCCATCAACGATATTACTTTCACCGATAAAGTCCGCAACGAAACGGTTGATTGGTTCGTCGTAAATATCTACTGGCGTTCCCGATTGAACGATTTCCCCTTTGCTCATAACGAAGATTTCATCACTCATCGCTAACGCTTCTTCTTGGTCATGCGTTACGAAGATAAATGTGATTCCTAAACGTTGTTGCAATTCACGAAGTTCATATTGCATGTCTGTACGAAGTTTTAAGTCTAATGCTGACAATGGTTCATCAAGTAGTAGTACTTCTGGTTCATTGACAAGCGCGCGTGCGATGGCCACACGTTGTTGTTGTCCACCAGACATTTGTGAGATTTCACGGTTTTCGTATCCAGATAATTGCACCATTTTTAAAGCGTCTGCCACTTTTTCTTTAATGATGTTTTCTGGAGTTTTCTTTAAGCGTAATCCAAACGCGATATTTTCGAATACATTCATATGTGGGAATAATGCGTAGTCTTGGAAAACAGTGTTCACTTTACGTTTGTTTGGTGGAAGGTTAGTAACGTCTTGCCCGTTTAAAGTCACTTTTCCGTTCGATACATCTGTAAATCCAGCGATAATACGCAAGATTGTTGTTTTACCGCATCCCGAAGGCCCTAGTAATGTATAGAATTTTCCTTTTTCGATTTCGAAGTTAATATTTTTTAATACATGAGTGTCCTCATAAAATTTGTTCACATTCTCAAATGAGATAATTGTGTTGTTTGACATTGCTAGCACCTAACTTTCTTAATTATAAATATGAATCTGTCGCCACGACTAAAACTTTCGATGTTGTCTTACCGGCGTTGCTAATTTGGTGTTTGGCTTTCGCCTCAAAATAGAAGGACTCTCCTTTGGAAACTACTTCAACTTGTTTACCGACTTTGACCTGAATAGAACCTTCGAACACATACCCAAATGTTTCCGCAAGTGACGGTTGGAACGTCTTG
Source organism: Granulicatella sp. 20925_1_28 (assembly GCF_041433575.1). NCBI lineage: Bacteria > Bacillati > Bacillota > Bacilli > Lactobacillales > Carnobacteriaceae > Granulicatella > Granulicatella sp. 20925_1_28. The sequence goes on along the minus strand of NZ_JAPWBS010000019.1, from coordinate 26,739 downwards.
TACGCTCCCCCAACGGCAAACTCTAGAATTACGGGTTCCATCTCATGCTCGTTCGAGTCTGGATTGAGCCACGTGACCGTCGTTTGGTGCTTGGAGTCTTCCATCATCGTCATATCCTCTTCGCGGTAAATCGTGAGCGCCTCTTCTGGCCCCTCATCGAAAAAGTCCGCTGCAGGGCATCCCAACACTTCAAGAATATCAAAGAACGTATCCATTGATGGCGAGCTCAAATCATTCTCTAATTGCGAGATATATCCCTTTGACAAATCTGTTCTCTCTGCTAACTCTTCTTGCGTTAAACCCTTTTGAATACGGAGGGCACGCAGTTGATGACCGATTTCCATTGTCTTCTCCTTTTAAACTAATTGTTTACTAACACAAAGACCATTATACATTAAGTTTAGTAATAGTCAACAAAATAACCTCAAAAAATCGGACTTTTTTGAAAGTTTATTTTTCTGCATGATAGTGCGGTTTTGTGCTTATTTTTCCTCGTGAAAAAAGCTGAAATTATCATATATGATAATTATCTTTTATGATAAATTTGCATCGTTTAACAAATCAAAATTAACTTATAAGTTAATTTTGAGTAAACAAAAACAGGATTCGAAATCGAATCCTGTTTTTTGGTGTCTGCAGAAATTTATTCGCAGTGGTTTATTGAGCTCACTCTCACATCCTGTGGAGTTGAACTCGGGCTCACAGGACTGACGTCCACTTCCCGTAGTATCCGCACGACTTGTTCCAAGTCCCTTGCGTTACTCCGGTCCAGTGTTTCAGTCCTGAGCGTTCGCCCTCGTATCCTGGTTTTTAGTGCGCAACCATTTCCTGAGCAATTTCCAACCCTGTCAAGTTTGATGGGTAGTATGTTGGCCAGTTGTCCATTTCTTCGAATAATTTTTCTTGGCTTTCATTGCCCATAAAGATGTGGAAGTGTTCTGCTTTCACTGGAGCGATGTTGTGGTCGCTGAATTGAACGTATTTAGGAGCACCTTCTACTGGGTTCACAGCTTCAAACAAGAAGCGGACGCCGCGGTTTCCTTTTTTGTATGTTAGAATTTTGTATCCTACATATTTGTATTCTGCTTTAGCAGTTGTTCCATCTTCTTTTTGGAACTCCATTGTTGTATCCGTGATATTGATATTTTTAATATCTGTTTTATATCCTGTTGTGTAGTATGCTTTGTACTCGTCTTTTGTCATCTTTTTGCCAATTTTTGCTTTGTAGTCAAAGACTGGATCAAGAGTGCCATCTACTAAGTAAGGATATACGGATTGCCATTCGCCAGCGTAATCAGACAGTGTGCGATCTTTTACAGCACTGTCTTCGAAGTAGCCTTTTGAAACTGTCTTCTCGTCTTCTGCGTGTTCTGGTTGGATGTCTTTTCCTGGTTGGTCTGTAGTCTTCTTCAACGCTTCAAGGTTTTCGCGCATTACAGAGATGTAGTCTTCACCTTTATCCATTTCCTCTTTTGTTAAAGATTCAATTGGATTTAAAACGGCTAACTCAACGCCTGCTTCTTCCGCTAATGTTTTCGCGATTTTCTCAGAAGCATTTTCTTCAAAGTAAATAATCTTAATGTCGTTTTCTTTCACGTATTTTGTTAATTCTGCTAAACGTGCAGCACTTGGCTCAGCTTCTGGTGAAATCCCAGTGATTCCCACTTGGTTTAAGCCGTAATCCAATGCTAAATAGTGGAACGCAGTATGTTGTGTTACAAAATTCTTTTGTTTTGCATCTTTAAATGCATTTTTGTAGTCATTATGCAACGCTGTTAATTTTTCGATGTATGCTTTAGCATTTTTCTCGAAAGCTTCTTTACGCTCAGGGAAAGCTTCTGCTAGCTGCTTCGTAATGTTTTGAACCATTTGAATCGCGCGCTCTGGTGATAACCATACGTGCGGATCGTATTCATGACTGTGACCTTCGCCAGAGTGGTCATGGTCATGTTCTTCCTCTTCTCCACCAGGAAGAAGTACCATATCTTTAGTTGCGCTGATTGCTTTGACTTTGCTATCAGATTCGATAGTCTTAAGAACTGCAGGAATCCATGTTTCCATATACTCGCTATCATAAACAAGCGCATCTGCTTCGCTCATTTTTGCGATTTCTTTTGCAGAAGGTTCGTAGTCATGTGGCTCTGTTCCAGCACCGATGACAAGCGATACGTCTCCTTCATCCCCTACAATATTTCTTGTAAAATCATAAATCGGAAAGAAGGTCGTTGAAATTTTTAGCTTTCCTGATTGTGTTTTGCTGTTTGAATTACTTGGCGCACATCCAACGGCAACCAGTACAAACATCAATAATAATCCAATAAAAGTTGTTTTTTTCATGATATATTCTGTCTCCATTTCTCAAATCGTAATTCTTACGTTTTACATTGTAGCACCTCACAAGATTCATTGCAAGGATTTTTTCTGTAAACATTTTGCTAACATTCTTTGATTTTGTTTACGTTTTTTCAACCCACAAAAAAAAGCCTTATTCGCATCATCGCAAATAAGACTTTTCTTCTATTAGATTAATACTTTTGATAAGAACGATTGTGTCCGCTCCATTTGTGGATTCTCGAGGACTTCTTTTGGATAGCCTTCTTCCACAATCACGCCACCGTCCATGAAGATTAAACGCGTTCCCACTTCACGGGCAAATCCCATTTCGTGCGTTACGACAACCATGGTCATGCCTCCTGCTGCAAGTTCCTTCATTACGTTTAGCACTTCGCCGACCATTTCTGGATCCAGCGCTGACGTTGGTTCATCGAAGAAGAGCACATCGGGTTCCATCGCAAGTGAACGTGCAATCGCGATTCTTTGTTTTTGCCCCCCGGATAGTGAGTTTGGATAGACATCCGCTTTATCAGCTAAGCCCATTTTCTCTAGAAGCTCGTGCGCTTTTTGTTCTGCGACCGCCTTGTCGATTTTCTTCAATTGAATTGGTCCAATCGTGATATTTTCTAATACGGTTAAATGCGGGAATAAATTGAAGTGTTGGAACACCATCCCTAAGTGTTGACGCACGCTATCGAGGTCCACTCCTTTTTCATTGATGCATTGGTCTTTGAAGAACACCTTTCCGCTAGTAGGTTCTTCTAGTAAGTTTAGGCAACGTAAGAAAGTCGATTTTCCTGATCCAGAAGGACCGATAATCACTAGCACTTCCCCTTGTTCAATATGAGTGGAAATTCCGTTTAAGACTTGCTTATCGTCGTATTGTTTTTTAATTTCTTCTGTTCTAATCACTGGCTTGTAACTTCCTTTCTAGTTTGTCCATAAAGAATGCAATCGTCGTTGTCATGACGAAGTATAAGAACGCCGTCATTAACAATGGGATAAATACCGTAAAGGTTGCTCCACGAACGGTATCCGAGCTATACATTAAATCGTGAATACCGATTAAAGAGACGATAGATGTTTCTTTAATTAAGGTCGCAAATTCATTCCCGATGGCTGGTAAAATATTTTTCATCGCTTGTGGCAAGATAATTTGACGCATCGCCATTCGTTTCGGCATCCCCATTGAACGAGCGGCTTCCATTTGCCCTTTATCCACCGATTGAATCCCACTACGGATGATTTCAGCGATATAGGCTGTCGTATTCACAGACACGGCAATGACTCCTGAAACAAAGTCGTTTAAATCAAGAACGGTCGCGAGTCCAAAATACACTAAGTACAATTGTACAAGAAGTGGCGTTCCACGAATAATGTCGATATAGACCTTCGCTGCTTTTGACAAGAACTTGTTCTGGCTAAGTCTTGCGAGTGCCATTAAGGTTCCACATCCAACCCCGACAATTACAGAGAAGAATGACAGTAACACGGTTGTCGTTGCCCCTTCGAGAAATAGAGGCCAATATTTAATGATTAATTCCATTCTTTTTCCTTCTTTCTATTCTGACATTAAATTCGTATTGCGAATAATCGATTCTTTTAGTTTCCCTGAAGACTCTAACTGATCGAGCACTTCTTGTACTTTTTGTACAAACACTTCATTGCCTTTTTGCGCCACGGCTGCAGTTCCGGCATCTTCACTTGGGATTTCTACCGAAGCAACGGTGATGTCATTATTCGCCTTTACGAATTCATCCGCTGCAATATTATCCATAATCACCGCATCGAGTTTTCCTTGTTGCAAGGCTAAAATCAAGGTTGGATTTTTCGGTTGTGACGTGAGTGTTGCACCTGTCAATGTGTCTTTTACAATGCCTTCTTGAGAGGTTCCTTTTTGCGCTCCGACATTTGCCCCATTGAAGCTATCTAGCGACGTGAACTTACCGGCATCCGTCTTCTTCACGACCGCTACCATATGTGAATCGTAGTAAATATTCGTGAACGCCACTTCCTTACTACGCTCTTCGGTTGGCGTAATCCCTGCAAGAACGAGGTCTACTTTCCCAGACTTCATCGCAGCAATCAAGAAGTTAAATTCCATCTCTCGAATTTCTACTTCTACCCCAAGCGCTTCACCAATGGCATTAGCGATATCAATATCGATTCCGACAACAGAGTCTTTACCGTCGTTAATATAATGCCATTCAAACGGCGGATAGTCCGCTGTCGTTCCAATGACGATTTTTTGCTTTTTGTAGATGCGGTCTAATACCGCTGACCCTGTACTATTTTCTGTTGTTACTTGATTCGTGCACGAAGCTAAAAAGCCGACAAGCACGATGAGCATCGCTATAATTTTCTTCATTTGAAACCTCCTTATAAAATAAAAACGCCCCTTATGCAAAAAGCATAAGAGACGATGTCTGTCGTGGTACCACTCTATTTTGACGGGGAATTGCTTCCCGATCCTTTTCCTTGTTAACGCAGATTCCTGCGAAGATGGCTACTCGATTTCCCCATCTTTTCTACAAAGTGCGCTTCCAGAATTTCTTATCCAATGAGCTTCCACTCTACCTCATCTCGCTTGCGACTCCAAAATTCTGTACTCTCTTTGTCAATGAATTTATGTTCTTAAGTTGTTTTGTATTTTAGACCTATTCTTTTTGCTTGTCAACTGGTGAGTGTAAATTTGCATAAAAAAAGATAAACCCTACGGATTCATCCTTTCCATTTTGTCTTGAAGATACCAACCAACTGCCCATCCCACAACAAGAAGGTAGTTTTCAATGGCTCCAACGAGATTTACTGAAGAAGCCTGAGCTAAATACGTTAACAAATGATTGGTTCCAATGCCAATTCCTCCAACCATCAGTGCTGCCAATACCACTCGCAAATAAAACCAATCATACTTCACATTTACAGCAATCAAAATCATAAGGACGGCTAGATTCCAAAATCCGATTTCCCTTTGCCAACCGACTGCAACTCCGTATCCCGAGTGTGAACCCATCACCTCTGGAAAGAAAATTTGGAAAATCATTGCTCCTGTCATCGCAATGATTAATACGATAAACATCACTTTTAAAAATTTATTCATTCTTCTTCACCTCGCTGTTTGTTATTCTCATTCAAAACTCAAAACAAAAGAGCTCCCGGTTTCCCCTGGAGCTCCTAATTCTTATTTGCTTAAACCTTCAATGATTTTATCTAGGTTCCATTTCATCATGCTGTAGTAGCTGTCTCCATCTTTTCCTGCTTCTGCAATAGAGTCAGTGAAGATTGTTGAGAAGATTGGTAGACCAGTTTCTTGAGATACAGTCTTCATTGGACGTTCATCCACACTACTTTCTACGAATAATGATGGAACTTTTGATTCACGTAATTGACGAACCAATTTTGTGATTTGTTCTGGAGTTCCTTCTTCTTCTGTGTTGATTTCCCAGATGTACGCTGATTTAATATCGTACGCTTTAGAGAAGTACTTGAAGCAGCCTTCACTTGTTACGATTAAACGTTTTTCTTCAGGAATTTTCGCGATACGTTGTTTAGCATCTTTATCTAACGCTTCAAGTTTTTCAACATAAGCTGCTAGATTCTTTTCGTATGTTTCTTTGTTCTTTGGATCTTTTGCGATTAATTGTTTCGCGATGTTCTTTGCATAAATAACTCCGTTTTCGATGTTCAACCATGCATGAGGGTCTTCTTTTCCAGCTTCGTTTTGGCCTTCTAAGTAAATCACTTCAACGCCATCACTCACTGCAAAGTAGTCTTTATTGGCTTCTTTCTTGGCATTATTCACCATCTTCGTGAACCAAGCATTCCCACCGTTTTCTAAGTTGATTCCATTATAGAAAATCAAGTCTGCTTTTTGAACTTTTTGAACATCTTCTGGTAATGGTTCATACTCGTGTGGGTCTTGTCCTACTGGAACAATACTATGTAAGTTTACTAAATCGCCGGCGATATTTTTTGTCATATCATAAATAATAGAGTTGGTTGTCACCACATTGATTTTTTCAGTATCTGCCTTTGAACTATTATCTTTACTTGTATCTTTACTTGTAGCGCATCCTGCAATTCCTAATACCACAAGAGCGGCTACTAAAAGTTTCTTCATGCTATTCATGAGATTTCCTTCTTTCTCTTTGTTTTGGTGAAACGATAAAACTTACGACAAAAAGTGCTGCTGCTGTTAATACGATGGTTGATCCAATAGCGATGTTAAACGTATATCCAATATACAATCCTAATACTGATGACAATGAGCCAAACGTTGCGGCTAAAATCAGCATTGTTTTCAGACGATTTGAATATAAATACGCTGTTGCTGCAGGGGTGATTAATAGTGCCACAATCATAACTGTCCCTACACTTTGCATCGCGGTAATCGATACAAGCGCCAAGAGGAACATCAATAAGTAGTGGTAAAATTGTACGTTCATCCCTGAAGATTGAGCAAAGACTGGATCAAAACTCGTTACTTGTAATTCTTTAAAATACGCTAAAATAACGACGACTACAATCACGCTCACCACCAATGTAATGAGTAAATCAATATCTTGTACGGCTAAAATATTCCCGAATAAAATATGGAATAAGTCTGTTGAACTCTTCGCCACACTAATCAAAATAACTCCCAATGCCAAAAACGAACTAAAGGTAATCCCGATAGCAGTATCGCCTTTGATAGTACTATTTTGATTCACAAATGCAATAAGGAACGATGCTAATAACCCGAACACGAGGGCTCCAATAAAGAAGTTAATGCCTAAAATAAACGACAACGCTACACCCGGTAATACCGCGTGAGAGATAGCGTCCCCCATTAATGACATCCCTCTTAGAATGATGAAGCATCCTAAAATTCCGGCAACCGCACCAATCACGACTGCTGAAACAAGCGCATTTTGTAGGAAATGGAATTCCATTAACCCTTCAATGAAATTATGCATGTTGCTCACCTCCTTGTGGAATATAAACACTTCCGCCGTATACATCATCTAAGTACTTCTTAATGAATACGTCTTCTGTTTTTCCAGAGGCTACAATCGCGTGTTTGACAAGAATCACATGGTCAAAGTATTCTTTCACCTTCGATAAGTCATGGTTGACCATTAAAATAGTCTTCCCTTCCTCTTTCCATTTACGGAGAATTGTCATAATGACTTTCTCACTAAGCATATCAATCCCTACAAATGGTTCATCAAGGAAAATATATTGTGCTTCTTGAACCATGCAACGCGCTAATAGTACACGTTGGAATTGACCGCCAGAAAGAGCCCCGATTTGGCGAGATGCTAAATCAGTTAATCCAACTTCTTCAATGGCTGCATCGACCTTTTCCCAATCCTCTTTCGTCAAACGTTGCAATGGTTTCTTTTTAACAGTTCTTCCTAAAGCAACGCACTCACGAATGGTGATTGGAAATGTAAAGTCAATGTGGCTTTTTTGTTCGACATAGGCGATTTTCTGTAATACTTTTTTTGTGGGTTCTCCATCAATCAGAATTTCTCCTGATGATTGAATAAGTCCTAATATTGCTTTTAATAATGTTGATTTACCTGCACCATTGGGCCCAATAATCCCAGTAATGGTTGGTCCTTCAATGGTTGCATTACAATCTTTTAAAACATGTGGTTGCATCGCATACGATACTCCAACATTTTTAATCGTAATCAATGAATTCACCCTTTCAAATTATGTAGACTCTACAATTGTTAGGTTACCCTAAAAAACGTCATTAGTCAAGTACTTTTTTAGGTTTCCCAAAAATTTTCAGAAAAAATTTTGAAAACTAGATATTAACATAACTGTTAATTAACAAATATGTTAATTTCAGCGGTATTGAAGACAAAAAAAGACACCTTCCGTTACCCGAAAGGCGCTTCAAATTGATTTTTATTTTGTTAATAATGCTGCAGCTGCTTCATCACAAATAACTGTAACTTTTGGATGTTTTTGTAAGATACTTGCTGGAACTTCCTCTGTGATAGGACCTTCCACTAATCCTTTAATCGCATGGACTTTCTTAGGTCCGAATGCAATTAACACGATTTCTTTGGCATCCATGATGGATTGTAATCCCATTGAATAAGCGTAGCGTGGCACATCTTCTTCTTTTTCGAAGAAGCGTTTGTTCGCTTCAATGGTTGATTCTGTTAAATGAACCTTATGTGTGCGTTGAGTGAATGGTGTACCAGGTTCGTTGAATCCGATATGTCCATTACTTCCGATGCCTAATAACTGCAAGTCTACTGGATTTTCTTGAAGAACACGTTCATAACGTTCAACTTCTGCATCTACGTCTTTTGCAATCCCATCTGGTAAATAGCTATGTTTAAATGGCTTCGCATTGAAAAGATATTCATTCATGAAATAAGCGTAGCTATGTTCGTCCGTTGGTGCCAATCCAACATATTCATCTAAGTTCACTGAGATACGATCTGAAAAATCTAAATCGCTATTTCTAAGTAATTCATATAATCCAATTGGACTTGAGCCTGTCGCTAGTCCAAACACTTTCGCTCCTTCGCCGTGTGCGCGTTTAAAAATCTCAAAAGCGGCTAATGCGCCTTCTTCTTGAGTTTTAACAACAATAACTTCCATTAACAATACCTCCCTGAATTCCCTTTCAAAAAAGGGTACTAAAAACATGAACAGCTGCTTAACTATATTATAACAAAAATTCAGAGGTCTTTAAATAGCTAAATTCATTTTAGTTCATAAAATCTTCGTCGTACATCACCCATTGTTCGTAATGCTTCGCCTCGAATGCCTGTGTTGGTCGTGCAGCCTCGATTACAAGTGGAGACGCATTTTCAACGCTCACTTCTTCTAGTGGAACCCACACAATTCCCTTCGAATCGTTCTTCTCTTTGCTCGTCACGAAGTCCTCTACCGTTTGAGCGTTCTTTTCTTCAATATCGATGGTAAACAACACGAACTCATGATGAACGCGCGCAATTTCTGGAATAGTCACAAATACATCGCGAATCGTATTTTGGTGAATGGCAGACACTTGAAATCCAGTCTCCTCTAACATTTCTCGTCGCAATGTTTCTACCAGACTCTCGCCTTCTTCCGGCGTTCCTCCCGGCAAATCAAATCTCCCGCGGTATGGTCCACGCGTCTTGCGTATGCAAAGGATGCGTCCCTCGCGAACACAAACACCGTACACGCCAAAATGGTTCATTTCTTTCATTGTCTTCCTCCACGAAAATAGAGGTGGCACGCCACCTCTATTTCTTTTTTCTGAAGCCGTTAATGTGACTTCCTTTGTTGAGATTCTACTCCATGTTTTACGGCTAATCGGATGATCCAGTAGAACAAATATAGAGCAACTCCCATCAGTGCAAACGTCCCCAGAAACATTGGTAATACTAAGTCCATAAAGACCACCTCCAATGAAATTGAAAACTATTAACCGACTATTGTTACCTTCATTATAGCACTCCTTATTTGAAATTCAATAGAGCGTTTGCTTGAAAGAGCAAAAAAAGACTATCCCTACCAGTTGTCTGATAGGAATAGCCTTTGAAGCTTTATTTCCAGAAATCATCATAGATTGTGATTGGTAAGTGACGTTTATGTTCTGTCTTTCGATACCAATTTTCAATCGTCTCAGCCGCTTTTTCGTTGATGTCTTTTCCTTCGAGATAATCATCAATCTCTTCGTAAGTAACCCCTAGCGCTACTTCGTCTGGAAGTGATGGGCGATCTTCTTCAAGATCTGCCGTTGGAACTTTCAAGTATAAATGCTCAGGAGCACCCAGCACTTGTAACATCGCACGGCCTTGACGTTTATTGAGACGCCATAATGGAGTGATATCTGCAGCCCCGTCCCCAAATTTCGTATAGAAACCTGTTACCGATTCTGCCGCATGGTCTGTTCCAATAACGGCACAACCCGTTTGGCCGGCAATCGCATATTGAGCGACCATGCGTTCACGCGCTTTGATATTTCCTTTATTGAAGTCCGAAATTTCCATTCCTAAGGCTTCAATACTGCGTTCAGACGCATCTACTGCATCCTTCACGTTCACGCGAAGTACATCCGTTGCTTTCATAAAGGCAATTGCATCCATGGCATCTTGTTCATCTGCTTGCACCCCATAAGGAAGGCGCACGGCATAAAAACGATACACTTTTTGGTCTTGTTCTTCGTTCAATTCATCAATCGCCATTTGTGCAAGTTTCCCAGCAAGCGTTGAATCTTGTCCGCCGCTAATCCCAAGGACATACCCATTCAAGAAGGGATGCTTTGCAAGATACGCCTTTAAGAAATCGACGGTTTTACGAATTTCTTCTTCAGGATTAATCACTGGTTTCACACGAAGCGTTTCGATAATTTTTTGTTGTAATGGTCTCATAACGTTCCCCTTACTTTGCGTTTTCTTTGGCCAACTGTTCTGATTTAAGACGCACTTCTTCTCTGATTTCCGCAATACTTGCCAATTTTTGGTCGTATGTCTTTTGAGAGAGGTCGACTGGATATTGCTCTGGGTTCAAGATACGTTTGTATTCGTCCCATAGCGCTTCGATTTGCTCGTTTTTGTATGCTTTAATCTCTTGAAGTTTTGGCAATTCATACACTAATTTTCCGTTATTGAAAATCGGTTGTAAAATTGGACGCGCAGTAAAGTCTTTCACTGTTTTATTGATATAAGTGTAGACTGGATGGAACATAAAGAGTTCGTCTAATTGATCTGGACGTTCATCCCATAGCGCAATGTAGTCCCCTTCAGATTTTCCGTCCGAATTACGTGTAATACGCCATACTTGTTTCTTACCAGGTGTCGATACTTTTTCAGCGTTGTTTGAAATCTTCATTGTATCCACCATTACGCCGTTTTCATCTTCGATACTTACAAGCTTGTACACACAACCAAGTGCTGGTTGGTCATACGCTGTAATTAAACGAGTACCGATTCCCCAAACGTCAATTTTAGCACCTTGCATCTTCAAGTTGAGGATTGTTTTTTCATCAAGGTCACTTGATGCGTAAATTTTCGCTTTTGTAAATCCAGCTTCGTCTAATTGTTGACGAACTTTTTTCGACATATAAGCCATGTCACCACTGTCGATACGAACGCCTAAGAAATTAATCTTGTCGCCGAATTCTTTGGCTACACGGATAGCATTTGGAACACCAGATTTCAAGATATCATACGTATCCACTAAGAATACGCAGTCACGGTGACTCTCAGCATACGCCTTAAATGCTTTGTAGTCATCACGGTACGCTTGTACTAATGCGTGGGCATGTGTCCCAGAAACTGGAATGCCAAACATCTTGCCGGCACGAACGTTACTTGTCGCATCGCATCCACCGATGTACGCTGCACGTGTTCCCCAAATTGCCGCATCTAATTCTTGTGCACGACGAGTTCCGAATTCTAATACTGGATCGTCTCCTGAAACCATACGTACACGGCTCGCTTTTGTTGCGATCAGTGTTTGGAAGTTGACGATATTTAATAAGGCCGTTTCAATTAATTGGCATTCCGCAAGTGTTCCTTCTACTTGCACCAATGGTTCGTTTGCAAAAACGAGTTCCCCTTCTACTGCAGAGCGAATGCTTCCTTTGAATTCGAAGTTTTCTAAGTATGTTAAGAATTCTTCTGGATAATGTCCAAGTCCACGTAAATAGTCAATATCCGTTTTTGAGAAACGTAATTGTTCAATGTAACGAACAATGCGTTCTAGTCCAGCAAAAATCGCATATCCATTTTCAAATGGTAATTTTCTGAAATACGCTTCGAAAATGGCTTTTTTCTCATAAACGCCTGTTTCCCAGTAGGTTTTCATCATATTAATTTGGTATAGGTCTGTATGTAGCGTTAAACTATCATCATTGTAAATTGAGCTCATCTGTCGATACCCCTTTTTTATTGTAGTTACCTCTTTATTTTACAACAGTTCTAGGGCAATGTACATGTATGGAGACTTGGGAGCTCGTGAAAACGCAAAAAAGGACAAGCTTTTTCAGCCTGCCCCTTGAGATTTCTGTTTGATTAAACGTCTAAGAATCCTTCGTGCGGAGTCATATTAAAGTATTCCGCAATTTCTTGTAATTGCACATCTGTAATTTCTTGTAGAATTTTACCACCTTGAGCCCCTACTTGAGAGTAAATCATCGCTGCTTTTTCGATGACTTCAATCAAACCATACGTTTCATCCAGTGTATCGCCTGCCGCAAATAATCCATGGTGTGGCCAAATCACAGCTCTAAACTCAGCCATTTTCGCAGCCGTTGCTTCCCCAATGGCGTTTGTTCCAGGTGTCATATAAGGAATCACACCAATCCCTTCTGGGAATACCACAATCGATTCAGCTTGCATTTTCCAAAGAAGTCTTGATAAATGACGTTCATCTAATGGTTGTGTGAAGCTTAAGGCGATAAGGTTTGTTGGGTGGCAATGGAAGACCACTTTATGATTTGGATTCACTTTGAGTCGTTCGATGTGGCTCATTAAGTGGCTCGCGAATTCTGAGGTTGGTTTCCCACCATCTTCGAATCCCCATAATAATTCTGCTTTTTGTCCGTCTTCTGAAATACGAACCAAGCCTAAATCAAGAAGCGGTTGGTTGGTCACGTTTCTGAAGTAACGGCCTGTACCGGTTACTAAGTAATAGTAGCCCGCAAGCGTGGAAGCGTCGAACCCTAAGTCAAGGACACGTTTCACTTCCTTCACATCTTCATACGCTTCTACTTCACTCGCTTCTAAACGTACGGATACGTTCCCGCCATTACGTTCATCCCAGTAACGTAAGTACGATTCTTTTGTTAGTTCACATATTTTTTTTACCGCTGGTGATTCAATAAATTTTGTCATTTTTCAGTTCTCCCTTAATTTCTTTGTGATAACACTTGTTCTTCGTATGCTTTGACTTCATTATACCATGCAAGTCCGACTGGAACACCATTTATTTCGCAGAAATAATTCCAAACATCGGCATATGGGAAGTCTTTTAATTCTTCTGTTACAACTAAACGTTTAGTTAAATCTTGCTCGAGTTCAATTGCTCGTAAATCTTCAGTAGGTTCTAGTAAAGCTTTTAGTAATGCTTTTTGAGTATTGCGCATACCAACAACCCATGCAGCGATACGGTTAATTGTCGCATCGAAAAAGTCTAATCCGATTACGGCTTTATCGAGTAAATCATTACGAACGATTTCTTTTGCAATTTCTTGAAGCTCATCGTCCATAATCACCACATGGTCACTATCCCAACGAACAGGTCTTGAAACGTGAAGCATCACACCTTTACTGAACAACGCCAGTGAAGATAATTTATTCGAGATAGTTTCTGTTGGATGGAAATGTCCAGCATCTAATAAAATCATTTTTCCACGTGTGAGGCCGTATCCCATATAGAATTCATGAGAACCGACCGTGTAGGCTTCGGCACCGATACCGAATAATTTACTTTCTACAGCGTCTTTGTTATAGCGTTCGTCAATTTCTTCACTGAAAATTTCATCTAGTGATTCCATTAAACGTTTGCGAGGTGCTAAGCGATCAACAGGAGTATCTTTAAATCCGTCTGGCACCCAGAAATTAGTATAACACGTTTCACCGAGTTCTTTCCCGAAATATTCAGCCACACGACGTGACCGTTTCCCATGTTCAATCCAAAATGCTCGCACTTGGGGATCTGGGCTAGATAGTGTAAAGCCATCTTTCATCATCGGATGTGAGAAGAACGTTGGGTTAAAGTCTAATCCTACTTGATGTTCTTTGGCCCAATCCACCCATTTTTGGAAATGATGTGGCTCGATTTCGTCTAAGTCCACTTTTTCATCTGTATCAAGGTAAATCGCATGCAAGTTTAATTTATGCTTCCCTGGAATTAATGAGTAAGCTTTCTCGATATCTTGACGTAATTCCTCAGGAGTTCTTGCCGCACCGGGATAGTTCCCTGTAGATAAGATTCCTCCTGTTAATTCTCCGTCCGCATTCCAAAATCCGTGAACATCATCACCTTGCCAGCAATGCATCGAGATTTTAACATCTTGTAATTTTTTGAGTACGGCATCTGTGTCAACGCCAATTGCGGCGTATCTTTTTTTCGCTACTTCATAGGCTTGTTTTACTGCTGATTCAACCATTGTTTTTCCCTCTTTCTGTTTGTTGTTTCCATTGTTGTAATAATTGTTTGTTATCAATTCCCTCTGGTTTGAATGTATTTAATTCAATTTGTTCTCTTAGGAACTGACGAGCATACTGCAGAGATTCAAGTTTTCCATCTGCAATCATTTGGACTAATAGATTTCCTAGAGCTGTTGCTTCTCCTGGTCCTGCCACAACCGTTTTTCCCGTAACCGTAGCTGTCAATTGGTTGAGGATGGATACATTTGACCCTCCTCCAACAATATGAATCGCGTCAAAGGAATGTCCCACGAGTCGTTCTAAATACTCTAATTCATAGGCATATAATAGCGCGAGATTCGAATACACACACATGGTGAGTTCGCCAACCGTCTCTGGCGCCTTCTGATTGGTTTCTTTACAATACGCTTGAATTTCTTCGATCATATTTTGTGGATTCGTAAATCGTTCATCATTTAAATCGACAAACTGTTCAAACGGTGGCACTTCTTTTGCCGCTTTAGCCATTTCTTGATAGGAATATTGATAGTCCAACATACGAGCAATTTCTTGAATGCTCCACATACCCGTGATGTTTTTTAAGAAGCGAATCGTTTCGTACGCTCCCCATTCATTCGTATAATTCTGTTTCTGTGTTTCTGCGGTAATGAGCACTTCTTTCAGCTCCGTTCCAATTAACGACCACGTCCCACTTGAAATGTAAGCAAAATGCTCATCGGTAGCTGGAACCCCAACGACCGCAGATGCTGTATCATGTGTGGCTACTGCATATACATGAGTCAGTGGCAAATCGTAAGCAGCTCTTATTGCATCGGTTACGTCTCCAATATACGTTCCAGCAGCTACCAACTCTGGTAATTGATGCGCTTCTAATCCAGCAATTTCGAGTAATTCTACATCATACTTTTTGTGATGCGGATTTAATAATTGAGTTGTTGAGGCGTTCGTCTCTTCGGCAACCATCACTCCTGTTAACTGATATGCGAGGTAGTCCGGAATCAGTAAGCTCTTCTCCGCGTTTTGTAGTACCTCTTTTTCTTCTGAAGCATATTGGAACACCGTATTGAACGGAAGAAATTGAATTCCTGTTTTTGAATAAAGGTCTTCTTTTGAAATTTTCGCAAAGACATTTTCCACACCCTTTTGTGTGCGAGAATCTCTATATGCAATCGGATGTCCTAATTTTTCTCCATCCTTTACTAGAACATAATCGACTGCCCAAGTATCGATTCCAAGGGTGCATTCTTCAATGCCACGCTCTTTTACTTTTTCTAAACCCATCAAAATGTTTTCAAACAAGTCGTCGATGTCCCATCGGTCATGCCCATCTACTTGACCAAAGCCATTTTTAAAACGATGGACTTCACTTACTTCGAAATGATTATCTTCATATTCTGCTACAATGACACGTCCACTCGAAGCGCCAATATCTACTGCTACATGCACACTCATAACTTCACTCCTTTACGGTTCTCTCAAATTCATTTAACTATGTTTTGACTTATGCTACAATAACAACAAGTTATTCAAATCGTATCAAATATACAGGAGAAGAAAATGCTTTCAATTATCGATTATTTAACCAAAGAAACAGACATTGAAACAAAGCAAAAAGAAACTGGAAAACATATCCCCGATTATGACAGTCGATACGCGGGTCTTCCTCGTTTGACAAACGATTTATTTCTAGCCAATCGCTCGATTTATATTAGCAAACATAACCGTTACGCTCCGTATCCAAAACACACTCACCAATTTTTGGAGTTGAACTATGTACTACAGGGCCAATGCCAACAAATTATTAACGATACCCCCTATACGTTTTACGAGGGGGATATCCTGTTGATGGATGCCGGTAGCGCGCATGCAATCGAAGCACTTGGAGAAGACGATTTGTTAATTAATATTGTTTTTAAAGATACTCAAATTTCCTTGAAGAACTTGGAAGAATTGCAGGGACAAAATAGTATTTTGTATCAATTTCTCTTAAAGAGTCATACACATATTCAGTCTGCGGAAAACTTTATCGTTCTTCAGTCGGATAAGACAAATAAATCAAAGAACTTAATTGAATTAATGCTGAATGAATACTTTGATCCAAAACCATTTTCCAACCAAATCTTGGAACATTACTTAAGTATTCTCTTATTCGAGCTTGCCCGTTCATTGCCAACGCTAGGCGATACCGTTCGTGATGCGAATGACCCATATGTGCAAGTACTTGAATTAATCGACCAAGAATACTCGACGCTGACTCTTGCCAAGGCAGCGAAGGAATTGAACTTTAATAAAAACTACCTCAGCAATCTGATTAAAGAAAAAGGAAATGTTACCTTTACCGAACTGCTCAATCAGAAAAAAATAATGATAGCCCAGTTGCTCTTAAAATCAACCAACTTCTCGATTGAAAAAATCTGCCAAACAGTTGGTTATTCCAACAAGACTTACTTCTATAAACAATTCCAAAATCAGTTTGGAAAACTGCCTTCACAAGTACGAAACACAAAAGAGCTGTCCTGACAGAACAGCTCTTTCACTTTATATTTTTTCTTCCACAAAATTATCCCATGCTTCTTTAAGTAGCGTAACAGTTAACTCCTTTGTGCTTTCGACTCTTTTAAATGCTTGAGAAAGAGTTTCGTCTCCAACACCTACAGAACAACTTCCTGCACTATTAATAGCTGCTATACCTGCAATCGAATCTTCAACACCAACACAGTCGTTTGACGCTAGACCTAATTGTGCGGCTGCCACTTCAAAAATTTCCGGATTCGGCTTGCCTTTAGTTACTTTTCCTGGATCTACAATAGTATCAAAAAAATAGAGTAATCCGATTTTTTTAAGTATAAAAGGTCCATTATGGCTTGCTGACGCCAGTGCTATTTTGACGCCTTTTTGCTTCAAGTCATTTATTAATTCTTGAATTCCTGGCAAAATATCCTGATCGGTTAATTGCTCTAATGATTCAATATAAAATTGATTCTTTTTATTCGCTAAATACTGAAATCTTTCTTCATCTACAGATATATTCAATTCATCAAGAATAATTTTTAGCGAGTCCTCTCTACTGACACCCTTCGTGCGTTCTTCAATATTTTCTGGCAATGTGAGGCCGAACTCATCTTTAACGAGTTGACTCCACGCAGAAAAATGATAGGTTGCTGTATCTGTAACGACACCATCTAAATCAAATAATACACCTTTCATTATACAATCACATCTTTCATTTTATTATGACCTGGTTTAAGATAGATTTCATCTCCATTTGAGGATACATACTTGGCAATTGTACGTCCTGGTAATATAACATCGACTAATACCTCGTCGCCACTGTATCTCCAAAAAACCGATAATTCACCATTAGCAGTTTGAAGAGCTCCTTTCACCCATTCTAGACGGTTGGTAAAGTTTGGTTGAATCACATACGTCTCTGTATCGTCTAACACATTTGGCAATTGAATTCCCACTAGTTTTTCTATGATAAAATCTTCTACTGCACCATAAGCGTAATGGTTTAAACTATTCATGTCAGTACCACTAATTTCACCATTAGGAAGTATAGAATCCCATCGTTCCCATGTTGTAGTTGCGCCCATTTTTACCTCAAACAACCAGCTCGGTGTTTCCTTTTTAAGCAACAGGTTTATAGCTTCTTCACGTAGCCCCGCGTCTAGTAATGCATGTGGTAAATCTCCTGTCCCTGCAAAACCAGTTGTTAAATATCCATTATGTTTAACCATTTTTTCTTTAAGTCGTTTTGCCAGTTTGTCTCGTGCAACTTCATTTGGATATAATCCATGACGGAGCAATATCGCTAATCCTGTTTGAGTATCGATTGCAGTTGGAATTGTAACTCCTCCATAATTTTGTGCCATAGATTGACGGATATTTTCTACCTCTGATTGCAACGTCACAGGATTTGTATTCAATTCATCTCCATTAAAGTAAGTATTAATTATTTTTTCACGAACTTCTTTTGCTAAAGTTCGATAAAATCCACTTCGGTTATCCTCCAACACAGACAACATTTTCGCAGTATAATCTGCAGAGATATAATAATAAGCGGAGGCAATTAACGCAGAGTCTGTCGCACCAAATACTGAACCTTTAATGCCCGTATCTAAAGCTAACCAATCTCCTAATTGCCACCCAAAATCCCACAGTCTATTTCCACCACGTGCTTCATCTTGTCTATAAATCCAATCCACCCAATCCGTCATCAGATTCAAATATTGTTTTAACAATCCCTTATCTCTAAAATGACGATAGAGATTAAAAGGAATGAATGTTGCGGCATCTCCCCAGACGGCTGCACCTGCATTTGTTAAGAATGGATTTTTTGCATCCTCCACTTTGGGAACTGGAGCAAAAAACGGCGTAGCCCCATCAAGTAAACCTTGCTCTAATTTCAAATTTTCCATAAAGTGAGCAAAAAAGGCTCTCGTTTCCATGTTGTAACAAGCTGTGTTTGCAAAAACTGTTAAATCCCCTGTCCATCCCATGCGCTCATCCCGTTGCGGACAATCAGTTGGGATACTCAAGAAATTATCTTTTTGACTCCAGCGAATATTACTTAGTAGTTGATTCAACTCACTATTAGAGGAGCTAAATTCAAAGGTTTCATCCATCTTACTTTGCAATGCCTGTGCAACCACTAAATCCGCTTCTTCTTGACTCAACCCCTCTACTTTTACATAACGGAATCCAAAAAAAGTAAAATGCGGACGCAGTTTCATACCTTTGACCCCATTTTTTATTATAAATTCTTGTTTTGCAGTTCTAAGGTTTTCTGTATAAAAAGCTCCATTCTGTAATAATTCGCCGAATTGGAATCGCACACTCTCTTTATTTTCAAGTAACTCGGTACAGATCCAACCTGTTATTTCTTGCCCAAAATCTAAGATCATTTGATTTTTTGTATCGAAAAATATCCGTGGGGAAAATTCTTCCACTACTTCAACAGGCAAATCCAAACGCGGTGTTAATAACGCTGTGTTGCCGTCAATCACCTCAGTTGTTAACACGTTTTTTTCATAAGTGAAGTCAATGATTTCTCCATCATAAATTGAATTTTCTTGAATGCAATTTGTTTCTACTAACCATGTTTCATCTGACCCAAATCGCTCCCAAGTCCCATCTGTATATTCCACTTGCAACTCTGCAATTAGTTGCTGTTTATTTCCGTAAATATTTTCAAATCCACCTTCGAAAATAAAACGACCACGATACCAACCATTTCCTACAATAAAAGAAACCTCAGTATCTTCTATTAAGAAATCTGTCACGTCATAGGTTTGATATTGCTGTAATAAATCATAGCTATGATACCCAGGTGTTAAATATTCATCACCTAATTTCACTCCGTTTATATACACTTCATACAACCCATGAGCCACAGTATATAATCTTGCCTGTTTAATTTTCTTTAAAAACGAAAATTTCTTGACGAACGATATCGACTCTTTGGTCTCCTCTTTATATGAAAGCCATTTAGCTTCCCAAGGTTCATTCATTTTTGAAGTTTCAAAAGTACTAATAGCTTCAATCTTGCCAAAGCATACTCTCCAATAATACTTTGTTTTTGGTTCTAAAAAGTTTGCATTCGTTGAAATAGTATTAAAACTACTCTTGGTTGTTCCACTCCATAAAATTTCAGCAAAGGTTTCACTTTTAGAAATTTCCACGCTACATTCCTCTAATGGTTCTAACTGACCTTCCAATCTCCAAGAAAATGTCAAGTAATCAAAACGATACCCTAAAGGAGCCTTCACTCCATTCACTTTTAAATGACTAATCTTCATTTTTTAACTCCTCCAAAAGATTGTTCTCACAAAATGGATTTACTGGACTTACACCTTTAAACGAGCTTTCTCCTGTCACTTTTTTAATAGCCATTTCAATAAAATGATCGTAGTTACAATATGCATTAATCACCGTATCGACCATTGGCAAATCGTACAAATGGTATGGATTCCCAAAACTGAGGAGCATCGTAGGAACTTCTTTTGTAAACCAAGGTAGGTTATTCCCTAATCCAAATAATGTGTGCCAATGAACACGAGTAACTGTCTGGTTACTTGCATTTTGTATATTCGCAACATATAACACCGCATCATAATCATTTGAAAATGAAGTTACCGTTCCTAAATCGAAAAAGTTTGTTTCAGGTTCATAAACTGTAATCTCAAAATCTCGTTTCTCTAATTCCGCCTTAACCTTTTCTAGCACTCTCTCATTCGAATCAAACGAACCTAATAATTGTAAAAGGACTCTCTTATGCTTCTCAACACTTAACGGAAGCATATTTTGTGTATCTTTTACAAGAGTTATAGATCGATCTGCCAAATCTAGTTGCTCTTCTCTAAAATCTTCAAACTTTGCTGTCCCGTGGTTAATTGTTTGATGCAACCCTAACGATGCCTTTGTTGCTAAAATTCGAGTAACAGCTTCATCTAATCTTTCTTTTGTTAGAATTCCTTTCGACAATCCATCTTTCATATATTGGATATCTTCTTCTAAAACACGGTTAAATAGTAACATGTCACAACCCGCTTGAATGGTATATGGTACTGCTTCACTTCTCTTCATCGCTGAACAAAATCCAACCATCGGAGTTGCATCGGTAATCGTAAGTCCATTAAATCCAAGTTCATTTCTCAATAAATCTTGAAGTAATTGAGGACTTAACGTTGCAGGCATTTCATCCCCAGAATATGCAGGAAACGCAATGTGTCCAACCATAACTGCTTTCGAACCAAAATCAATTAACTCTTGATACACTTTACCAAAAGTTTTTTTCCAATTATCTACTGATAAAGAATTAATGGAAGTAAGTAAGTGCTGATCTCGTTCATCTACTCCATCTCCAGGAAAATGTTTAATCGATGTCATGATTCCATTATCATGAAACGCTTGTATATACTCTTTAGCATTCTTAATCACTCGTTCTACATCGCTTCCATATGTTCGAACATTTGTAATTGGATTTCTAAAGTTCAAATCTAAATCTACAACAGGCGAGAATCCAAAATTTACACCTACCGCTTTCCCTTCAGAGGAGGCAATTTTCCCTAATGTATATGCATCGCTTGTTTGATTTGTTGCTGCAACTGCCATTTGATTTCCGAAAGCTGTTCCTTCTATAGATGAGCCATTTCCACCATCTTCTAGGTTGGCAGCTGTTAATAGTGGCACTTTACTTGTTCGTTGCATATATTCATAAGTTTGTTGTACCTCTTCAGCCACTCCAGGTCTGAAAAATAAGCCGCCAATACCGAGACTTCTCAAATGATTCAGATATTCTTTTTCAGTTGAAAATCCAATTGGAAAAAATAATTGCCCAATTTTTTCATCTTCAGTTAATCCATTTAGGGTATTATTTACCCACTCAATAGCAGTGTCATCTAAATAAAATGGTTTTCTTTTTAAATCCATTATCTTTCTCTCCTTATAGCACAATTAGGGAGAATGCAATTTGCATCTCCCTCAATGTCTTATTGTTCTGATAGGCCTTGCGAACGTTCTTGAAGATTCTTTACAATCTCAGGTAATTTTTTATCTAAATCATAGAAGAACATCAACACAATCGAAATAATACCTAGTAAAATTGGAATATATGCAAATAATGCTTTAATTGCAAAAATCGTTCCTGGTGTTTGAGCTGCTGCACCTGCTACATATCCCCCGATTGACATTACAATCCCAATCAATAATCCTCCTAAACCTGAACCAACTTTTTCTCCAAAAGTTCCAGCAGAGAAAATTAATCCATCTGAACGAATCCCAGTTTTCCATTCACCATAGTCTGCTACATCACCTAGCATCGCATAACTAGCTACAGCAGTTGGAGCTAAACCAAGGCCACGAACAATTAATCCCACTTTGATAAGGTCATAATTTTCAGGGAATAATGCTAAGATTATTGTTCCTAAAATAACAATTGCGTTCCCAAAAATCATAGCATTGCGTTTTGACATTTTAGCCATAATAATAGGTGTAAAGAATGAACCAACGATAATTGGTGCAAATGATAACATCCCAATAACTGCTACTTTTTCAATATCTCCAAGAATATATTGGGCATAGTAAATATTGATACCACCTAGTCCTGCACTAATAAACCCAATTAACATTGTTGTAATCATAATAATCCAATATTTATTTTTAAATAATGCTTTTACATTATCCATGACAGGTACTTTTTCAACTTGTCCATCTACATAATCCTCATTCGTTTCTAAGACACGTTCTTTTGAGTTTTTATATAAGATTGTTAATAATACAGCGGATACAAGTGCAAATACTGCAGCCATTTTAGTCCAAGATGATGCTTCGGTCACATTTCCAAACATACCAACTACTTTTAATACAATCCCATTTACTAGAAACGCTCCTAAGAACCCAAAAATTGTTCTTGATGTTGATAAAAATCCTCGTTCTTTTGAATCAGAGGTTGTAGTTCCTAACATTGTATTATATGGAACCATTGTCATTGTATAAACACCTGCTAAAGAAATAACATAAGTAGCAAATGCATAAACAGCCTTCATTTCTTGTGGTAAGAACGACGGTGAAGTAAATAAAAGGATAAGTGCAAGTGCGTATGGAAGAATCATTCGTTTAATCCATGGACGTGCCTTTCCTTTTGCAGTTGATGTACGGTCAACAACCGCTCCCATTAGAATATCAGTAATACCATCAAATACTCGAGCAAATAATAAAATTGATCCCACTACTGAAATTGTTAAGCCAACAACATCTGTATAGAAATAAGTGATAAATCCATTTGCTGTAGTAATCATCAGATTAGCTGCTAAATTACCAAATCCATATGTTATTTTCTCTCCAATTGGAACGCTTGATACATTATTATTTTCTGTCATTGTTTATCTATCCCTTCTTGATTGAATTAAAGCGTTTTACTAAAATCATATTACTTTGATTTCAATCTATTCACAATGCATTAAAAACAGGTTATAATGAACTATCCACAGTTATTAAGAGGGGTTGTTTATGAATTTAGAAGAATTAGATATTTATTTACGACATATCAACGTATTTGAACAAAAGCAACGTGAAACAGGTAAATCCGTGAATGATATTTCTAGAGCTGACAAAAACTTTGACACCTATGTCGATCCCAAATTTAATATTTTTCGTTTTCCAAAATCACTATTCTTTAGCGAAGGTGAAAATATTTATATTAATAGACACAATCGTTTCGCTCCGATGATTGAACATCTTCATGATTTTATTGAGATGACCTACATTTATTCTGGCACTTGTACTCAAACAATTAACGGAAAAACAGTACAACTTACTAAAGGAAGTTTATGTGTATTAGATAGAGATGTTCCTCATTCTATTGATGCTTTAGGAGAAGATGACATAATGATTAACATTTTGATTAATGAAGAAACATTTTCTTCTCTTTTTCTTTTTAGAAACCAAAACCTCACTAGTCTGGAAGCAAACATTCTTGCAGATGTTTTTAACAAGCAAACTAATCATGACAGATATGTCATTTTTGATACAACTCAGAGTATTGCTATCCATTCATTAATTCAATTATTATTGACAGAGTACTGGTCTTATCAACATCAGGGATCCGAATTCCTTTCTCACTATATTCATTTAATAATGTTGGAACTCGTTAGAATTTACAGCATAAACGCTACAAAGAATTATCATTCCTCTAAAATTAAGATTCATGAAATTCTTGCTTTTATCGATAATAACTTTAGAAACTTAAAATTAGAGACTCTAGCTAGACATTTTGGGTATAATCCGACTTATTTAAGTAATACTCTCAAAAAAAGTACTGGAAAAAATTTCCAGGAAATTCTATTGGAAAGACGACTAATGCAAGCTGCTGATTTATTAAAATCTACAGACTTCACTATGGATACCATTGCTTTCGAATCTGGCTTTTCTTCAACAAGTTATTTCTTCCGACAATTTAAGAAATACTATAATCGCACTCCTAAAGTTTATAGAAAAGAGAACTAATTTCTAATAAGAAAAGCAATGCTCCGTCGAGCATTGCTTTCCTTATTTTTTCAACTCTTCAATTAATTCTTGAATATCTTCTCTAGCTTCTTTAATAGGGAGCCCCACATACACATGATTCATCTTTTTGCGTTCAATATATCGATGATTGATTCCTTCTTTAAGAAGCTTTTCATGTAACAATCGATTATCCGGATAAAGGATATCATGCGTCCCAATATAAATACTAATTCTTCCTAATCCTGATAAATCTCCAAATAGCGGACTCACTAGTGGTTGTGTCAAATCTTCTCCTGCCCAGAACTTTGCCACTTCATGAACCCCGCTCTGTTTAAGGATTGGGTCAAATGGTTCATAAGAGGCGATCTCAGGATTATCCGTTGCAATATCCACCCAAGGAGAAAACAGAACGAGTTCCTTTGGCTGTGGTAAAGAAAGTTCTTTTAAGTAAATAGCAAATCCCAAGGAGAGCCCTCCTCCTGCAGAATCCCCCATGAAAATAATAGAATTCGGATTTGTATGTTCTTCTAAAAGTCCGCGATATAACTTTTCTAACTTTTCATACGTCTCGCGGTATTGATGCTTTGGAGCCTTTGGATAAATTGGAAACACCACTTTTGCGTCTATCGCCCGTGCTATTTTATGCACCAAGGTAAAATGCATCATCGATGGTTGCAGTACATACGCCCCACCATGTAAAAATAGAATTACTTTTTGATTAGCCTCTTTATTATCATTCCACACAAACACTTGCATGCCATCTACATCTTTTTCTTGGACATCTACTTTAATATATTTCTTTGGATTTGTGATAGGAACATCATTCCCCTTGGCCAATTTATTTAATTCTTGCTCAAATTTTGCTGGCTCATCTTTTGAGTAAGCCAACGGTTTTACAAACAGAAAGAGTAATCTTTCCATTAGATAACTTAAAAAAGAACGCTTTTCAACTTTTCTCACATAAAGAATTCCACAATAGATTATCACAGCACCTATAACAATCCCTATTAAAAATCCACTCATCTTGATACCTTCTTTCATACAAAAAAGGAGCTAAAATGCTCCTTTTCATTATAACTTTATTGGTTAATATAAGCTAGCAGACCCTCAAAAAAATCTTTTTCAGGTAATTATCTACTTTATTCAAATTTTGCTTTATTCGCTTCGTTTGCTGGCTTCATATCGATTTG
This sequence comes from Granulicatella sp. 20925_1_28, assembly GCF_041433575.1. Taxonomy (NCBI): domain Bacteria; kingdom Bacillati; phylum Bacillota; class Bacilli; order Lactobacillales; family Carnobacteriaceae; genus Granulicatella; species Granulicatella sp. 20925_1_28. The sequence continues at coordinate 1,091 of NZ_JAPWBS010000019.1, read as the reverse complement.
TAGAAGGTTCACTAAATTCTTATCATCGATGGTTGCATTGCCTTTGTCATCCACCTTAATCGCTAAATAGTGTTCGTTTCTATCGTAATAATCCATTCCTTCTAAGTTGACATAGCCATCTCCTCTAAATCCAACGGCAGCTAAGCGGTAAATAAATTTATACAAGAGCGCTTTTGTAAAGTCTGTTTGTGCGACTTTTTGTGCTTCTTCAACAATCCCTTGAAAGAAAGCTTGATTATTTCTTTGATAACTTGCTTGTACTTCATATTGGTATAAATCAACACGTGGTGCTCTTAATTTCAAATACACGGTATCGCCTTCCACTTTATAATCTTCAAGCGTATAAGCTGCCGCTCTTCCTAAGGCATTTGTATTTACCTTTAAGTACATTGGAGCATAGACTTTAACGGGATACTTCACTCCTTGATACTCCACTTCCCCGTCATTTGTAAATGTTGGGCGTGCTTCCTTCAAGAAGTTCACCATGTAATCATTCCAAATACGTGTAAAGAATTCCTCTTGGCTTGAAGTCCCTGTTGCTTTTAGAAGCACATCAAAGTTTTCTTGGTTCACAAATACTGCATCCACGAGTTTTAATGCTTCTAGAACTTTTGTATCAGTGATGCTCTTTTTCTTTTCATTCAAGGCCTCTACTGCTTTTTGCACACCCTCCAAGTTCATCGTAACGGTTTTTCCGCTATTTGATTCAACATACGTTTGTTCGTATTTTGTCAGTGGTGCAACCTTTGCATTCCAATCAAATGATGCTGCTGGACTATTAGCATCCTTTTTTGTATTAGAAGCTACCTGTGTTGTTACTTCACTTGTTGCTTCTGTTGTTTCCTTTGTTGATTCTGATGTCGATTTAGACTGAGAACATCCTGCCACTACTAGTGATAGGAGGGCTACACTCCCTGCTAAAAATCGTTTCGTTCCTTTTTTCATAAATGACTCCTCTCATCTCATATAGAGAATGTTTTCACGATCACTTTCATTCATTGTACCACAATTCTTTGAGCTTCAAAACAAATTTCCGCAAAATCCAATCATATTAACGAAACAATCGCATTAAAAAAGCACCCTCACCATCG
>NZ_JAPWBS010000018.1:0-39605 GCF_041433575.1 Granulicatella sp. 20925_1_28 | reverse complement strand
GAGTCAGAGTAGCCAATTCAGTTTTTTAATATCCAAACGGTTTGAGCTGAATATCCACCTCATACCCATTTTGGTGTGCTAGTTCGATGAGAGTAGATAGACTCGGATTTTTCTTTCCGCTCTCTAACCTTGACAGATTCGTTCTTTCAAAACCAACTTTCTTTGCGTATTCCTCTCTGGATAAATTGCTTTCCATTCTAAGACGAATAATACGAAGTGCCGCCCTATGTCTCGCCAATTCTTTCGCTAAGTCCTCTTTAAAATTCGGATAGCGGGAAGCTATAATCGCGAACTTTTCTGCTCTTAAGGAACTCACTGCCATTCACCCCTTCCGTAATATCTTCTACTTCAAAGGTCAAATACATGACCCCTTCTTCTTCATTATAATCTCCCCATTTTTCAATCATTTCTGGAGTAACCCCTTCTTCTTCAATCAGTTGCAAAATCGCTGCCGCCTTTACCATTCTCCCATACGGCAATCCCATTAACTCTTCAAAGTTCTCCTCTGTAAATTCACGCTTATACCTCATAAATACACCTCCATTTTTCTTAATTGTATCATTTTTGATACGTATCAAAAATGATACATCTTGCTTTTTTCTTATACTATTTTGCTCAAAAAATCCTCCAAAAAGCTACACTCTTTGGAGGCCCCCTGATTAAATCAATATTTTCAATGCTTTAAACTCGAAGTCCTAGTGGTCAATGGAGCATTAACTCTCAAAGCACCATCGTCTTTGCATGGATTGTGTCACTTTCTTCTCTTTAAAAAAGCAAAAAACAAAATCTCAGCACTGGATTACGAAGAATCTTACGGATTTTATAATAGCTATAACGGGAATACGCATTAAATGCGAATTAGGAGGTGTAGGAATTCATTCCGTACACCTCCTTTGAGGCTTTAAAGGTGAGAGACTATAGGCTCGAACCGGTGCCCCGTTATAGCTTTTATAAAAGAATCCGTAAGGATTCGAAGTAATCCAGCAGCACTCACTATTTTAGTTTTTCGCTTTAGGTTTTAAGAATAAGAAGTTTAAGACTAGTAGCACCACAATCCATACACCAGGAACGATGAAGCTTTGGGCAGTTAAGGCGAAATCGGTTTTGGTAAAGAAATCCACAAAGTTCCCCATAAATGTATAGTGTGTCACTTTTGATACCGCATCGCTCAACATTGAGAACATTGGTAAGAACGCAATCCCCATCATCGGAATCACACCATTGACTTGCGCTTTTGCTTGTGTATCTGTCAACGCACCTACTAATAAGTTAAGTAAAATCACACAAATTGCCACACTCGCCACGATGGCGCCATATTCCATCCAACGACCTGAAAGATCCGCTTTAACAATCAGTGGGAAACTTACAATCGTAATCAATGCTAAAACGACTGGGTAGAATAAGATTGAGATTAAGTATTCTACTGAGTGAATGCCGCTTAAGAAGAGTGTCTTCAAGTTTTTCTTTTCTTTTTCTTCAGCAAGCATAATTGTAATCATTGATCCGACAGATAAGCTAAGCGCTAGCGGAATCATCATGAATAGGATTTGAACGGCTACTTGTGGGTTACCATACTTGTTCATAAAGTGGTCATATGCTAGTAACATTCCATATGGGAATACGATTTGGAATAACATTGCTCCATTGCTTAAAATCATTTGTGTACGTAGCCAAATTAAGGCGCTAATTCTTTTAATCATTTAATTTCTCTCCTGTCAATTGAATAAAGATGTCTTCTAACGTTGGTTCCATTGAGTGAATGAGTTCCACTTGTCTCATGTCTTGGTCTTTTAAGTCTTCAAATGCCATCACTTGTTCGCTGTGGTCTCTGAAAATCACTTTCACTCGTTTTTCTTTGTTGTATTTTTGAATAATATCTCGTGGTGTTCCGATTTCCACTAGGTCCCCTTGGTTTAGTAGGGAAATGCGATCACACAACTCTGTAGCTTCGACCATGTCGTGTGTCGTTAGGAAAATCGTTGTGCCCGCTGCTTTTAGTTCTTCCAGCAAGCGGTGAATCTTCTTAGAGGTCATTGGGTCTAGCCCACTCGTTGGTTCGTCTAGGAAGAGTAACTCTGGTCTGTTTAAAAGTGCTCTTGCTAAAAACATTCGTTGACGCATCCCTGTTGAAAGTTTTTCCGCGATTGTCTTCTTACTTTCTAGTAGTCCGACTTGTTCCAGCACTTCATCGACGCGGCTATTTGGTAATCCGTAAATCTTCGCGTAGACGATTAAGTTCTTCTCGAGACTTAATTTTTCGTAGTAACCACTTGAATCTCCTACGAGTCCGATATGTGCTAAGTCTTCAGGGGTAAGGTCCTTTGTATCTTTGCCAAGAAGTTGTGTCGTTCCTTCGTCTGCTTTTAGTTGTCCGGTTAGGATATTGATGAGGGTTGTTTTCCCTGCTCCACTCGGTCCTAAGAACCCGAAGATTTCTCCTTTTTCGACGTTAAATTGAATTTGATTTAATGCTGTCTTGTTTCCAAAACGCTTTGTAATTTTTTCTACTGTAATCATGTTTGCCTCCATGTGTTGTTCTTGATGATTCTACTTTAACAAAAACGAAGGTCACTCAGTAGGCCCGTCCGTCACGACTCACCATGACAAAAGTCACGATAAAAAATGACGTCAGAATTTGACAGCTTCTACCATAGAATTAGGAAAAATTCTTATGTTTTCAGACTATTTCGGAACCCTTTTCATTATTGTTGTAAACGCAATTCTTCCTCTTTACTTTCCTGATTTTTACTACTATAATGCAGGTAGAGAAAGGGGGTAGCGATTATGAACGTACCTACACTAGCATCACAACGTATCTCTCTAAGGCCCTTTCACGAAACTGACATGGAGATTGTAAAATCCTTGCTAACCGACCCACTAGCAACGTCTAATCTTCCATGGGTATCTGCAACGTCTCATTTAAATGCAGAGAACTTTTATACACACCTAATGGACAACGATCCGTACTTTTTTATGATTGAAATGAAGAATTACGACCTGCCAATTGGCTTTATGAAAGTCTCCACAGACCAAAGTCATCTATTGGATTTCGCGCTGCTCGAAGAATATTGGCATCGTGACATTTTAATTGAAGCCTTTCAATTATTACATCCGTACCTTGTTGAGCAGGGCATCTCAGAGCTCTATTTAAAAGTAGAAAGTACGCACACAGACTCTTGCGACTTCGCCAAACGTATTGGATTTTTATACGAGTACTCCTATGAGGTCAAAGACGGAAGCACGGTCCGACTCTACCACATGATTCTCATTCCCGAAACCGCTCGCTTCAATCCCGATATGTGGCAAACTCACTCTGAGCGCTTTATCGAAGCCCTTTAGCATGCAAAAACTCCGACTGGAATCCCAGCCGGAGTTTCTTTTTTGTCTAATTTCTCGTCCCCTTTTTGAAGAGTTTGAAGCATTTCAAATAAATATAAGCACAAACTAAATAGATGATTACGGAGTATCCTACGGATTCTATAGTAATGGAAATAACGAGTGTAACCGAAATGAATTAGGGCGTCAGTTTATTCATCAACTTGACGCCCTTTGAAGTTCGGTAGGCAAAGAGACCTTGGCTCTTGCCGGTACAGTTATTTCCATTACTATGAAGATATCCGTAAGGATACGAAGTAATCATCTAGCACTGTTTTATTTTGTTTGAAATGCTTCGAAGTCGAATGCTTCGCCTTTGATCTTGTCAGGTAAGATGAGCGCGATTAAAATACCAACAATCGCCGGTCCCATCCATCCAAGCGACAACCCTTGTAATGGAAGAATTTCCAACGCTTTTGCTAATCCTTCTAATTTCAACGCGGAAGCTAAACTTGAAACTGTTGAAATAATCGTTGTCAACGCTACTGTTAGCTGCATTCCTCTCTTAGAGAACGCCACTTTCTTATTCACTAATACGAAGAACGCAATCACCACTGTAATTGGATATAAAATCATCAATACTGGAAGTGAGAATGCGATAATCGTTTGAAGACCAAGCGTTGCTACTCCAAATCCGATTAATGTAAATACAGTCGCATACACTTTATAAGAGAAGCGTGGGAATGTTTCTTCGAAGAACTCCCCTACAGATACGATAAGCCCTACCGTTGTTGTTAAGCAGGTAATGATTACCATCACCGCTAAGAAGGCTTGCCCGAATGTACCAAATAACTCGCGTGAAGCCATTGTTAACACGTATGACCCAACGTTTAAATCTGCATCTTTTGCTAATGCACTTGCCACGTTGAAATGATTTCCAAGGAATGCAAGTCCGATATACAATACGCTGAATCCAATCGCTGTTACAACACCAACGCTCATGATTGTTTTCTTGTACTCTTTCTTAGAGCTGAAATGGAAGTCTTTCAATGTATTTACGGCAACTACTGAGAAGGCTACTGCTGCCAAAGCGTCTAGTGTGTTATATCCTTCGATAAAGCCATTCCCGAAAGCTTTCGCTGCTGTCAATTCTGTTTGCCCAGCTAATTCAGGTGTTGTTTGACCGAATTTAAACGCACCAACGACGACTAAGATTAAAATTAACCCTGCAAAAATCGGTGTTAAGATTTTACCGATGCTTGATAATAGTGATGAACGGTTATACGCCAAGTAAAAGGCTACCGCAAAGTAAATCGCCGCGTAAATAATAAGGCCTGATTTTGAATCAGGTAGAAACGGCGCTACCCCGATGTTATACGATACCGTTGCTGTACGTGGAATCGCAAAGAATGGTCCAATTGCCAAATATAATGCAATTAAATATGCCAATGAGAAAATCGGATGAATCTTTTCGTCCAACTCTTTTCTGAATCCACCATTAATCACTGTTCCGATTAAAAGCGTTCCGATGGCAAGTCCGACCCCAGAAACGATAAACCCGATAACAGCTGGCCAAAGTTGATCAGCTGATTGATATCCTAAAGTTGGTGGGAAAATGAGGTTTCCTGCTCCAAAGAAAAATCCAAAGAGTAGTAACCCTGTTAATAAACCTTTTTTCATATAGTTAACTCCTTTAAAAAAGGTGACCCTTCAAATGCCGTTCTTCACATTCGAAGGGTCACTCTTCACTGTTATTCAATTACTATTCAATTAAGCTACAGTTGAGCCGTTTGGCATTCCGTCTGGTGCAAACACCACTTGTAGGACGCCGTCTTTTTCAGCCGAAAGAATCATTCCTTGGCTGATTTGTCCGCGCATTTTACGTGGTTTCAAGTTCGCAACGATGACAACTTTCTTTCCAACGAAAACACTTGGATCTGGATACCATTCTGCGATACCAGAAAGGATTTGACGGTGTCCGCCAGCATCTCCAGCGTCTAAGCGGAATTGAAGCAATTTGTCTGCCCCTTCCACTGGTCCGCATTCGATGACTTCTGCGACTTTCAATTCAATCTTATCGAAGTCGTCATATTTGATGCTTTCTTTTTCACTTGAAAGTTCCACTTCTTCTGGGTTCCAGTCTGTGTTTTCTTCTTCAGCTGGTGTTCCACCCATTTTTGCTTGAATGTAAGCCACTTCTTCTTCAACGTCTAAACGTGGGAAGATTGGTTGTCCTTTTTCGACCACTTTCGTTCCTTCAGGAATCACGCCGAATGTGTGTAATGAAGGGTAATCCATTAACGCGCTATCTGTAATTCCTAATTGTGCCAAGATTTCTCCTGGAGTTTGCGTTAAGAATGGTTGTAAGGCAACGGCAATGATACGTAAGCTTTCTGCTAAATAGTTCATTGTACGTGCTAATTCTTCTTGGCGCGCTTCATCTTTCACGGCTGCCCATGGAGTTGTTTCATCGATATATTTATTTGTACGAGAAACGAATTTCCAGATTGCTGCAAGAGCCACTGAGAATTGCATGTTTTCCATTGCTTCTTCGACTTCCACAATCATCTCTTTTGAAGCATCTACTAATTCTTGGTCAAATGTAGAAACCGGTGCAGTGTGTGCAGGAATGGTTCCATCGAAATACTTATTAATCATCGCAACAGTACGATTTAATAAGTTTCCTAAGTCGTTGGCTAAGTCATAGTTGATACGTTCTACGAATGATTCTGGAGTAAAGATTCCGTCAGAACCGAATGGCACTTCACGTAATAAGTAGTAACGAAGTGCATCTAAGCCGTAACGTTCGATTAATGTGTTCGGGTCTACCACGTTTCCTTTTGATTTAGACATTTTACCGTCTTTCATCAATAACCAGCCGTGTGCGAAGACTTTCTTCGGTAATGGTAAATCTAAAGCCATTAACATAATTGGCCAGTAAATCGTATGGAAACGAACGATTTCTTTTCCGATAAAATGCACATCTGCAGGCCAGTAGCGGTTGAATAATGTTTCATCATCGCTACCATATCCTAGTGCTGTAATGTAGTTTGATAAGGCATCAATCCATACGTAAACCACGTGTTTTGGATCGTTTGGCACTGGAATTCCCCAGTCAAATGATGTACGTGAAACGGCTAAGTCTTCTAAGCCTGGCTTGATGAAGTTGTTAATCATCTCATTTTTACGTGATTCTGGTTGAATGAAATCTGGGTGTTCTTCATAGTATTGCAATAAGCGGTCAGCGTATTTGCTCATTCTGAAGAAGTAAGATTCTTCTTTAACAAGCTCAACTTCGTGTCCACTTGGTGCAACCCCACCAATCATTTTTCCTTCAGCATCGCGGTATACTTCGACTAATTGAGACTCAGTGAAGTACTCTTCGTCTGATACTGAATACCAACCTTCGTATTCGCCAAGGTAAATGTCGCCATTGTCCACTAATTTTTGGAAAATCTTTTGGACGGCTTTTGTATGGCGTGGTTGTGTTGTACGAATGAAGTCATCGTAAGAGATGTCTAGCTTTTTCCAAAGGTCTTGAATGCCGAAAATAATTTTATCGACGAATTCAATTTCAGAAACGCCTGCTTCTTTCGCTTTTTCTTGGATTTTTTGTCCGTGTTCATCTGTTCCTGTTAAGAAGTAAGTGTCAAACCCTTGTAGTTTTTTATAGCGAATCATAGCATCGCTCGCTACAGTTGTATAGGCATGACCAATGTGTAAGTTGCCACTTGGATAGTAAATCGGTGTGGTTAAGTAAAATGTTTTCTTGTCTTCAGCCATGTTGGGAAGAGCCTCCTTGAAATTGTTTAAAGATAGGCATAGTATACCATACCTACGCAAAAAATACGAGAAGTGAAAACCAACTGAAAACATTATGGAGTTAGAGTTAGGTGAAAAGAATATGCTTGAATTCAGTTTGGTCTTCTAGTCTTTGTGTTATGCAGATGATTTCTTAGAATCCTTACGGATTCTTTTTATAATCGCTGTTACGGGGCACCGGTTCGAGCCTAAAGTCTCTCACCTTTAAAGCCTCAAAGGAGGTGTACGGAATGAATTCCTACACCTCCTAATTCGCATTTAATGCGATTTCCCGTTTCTGCGATTATAAAATCCGCAAGATTCTTTGAAATCATCTATGTAAAAATCAAACTAAATTGAGTTTATTTTTTACGCTCCACAATGTTTTCAGTTGGCTTCTCGTAGTTTTTGCGTGCTTGGATACTAGAAACAATGAACAGGCTGTAACAAGGAAACTTTAAGGGAGAATAGAAAAAAGAGAAGGTAGGGAGACCTTCTCTTTGAATGGAGATAACGAGTTTATTTATTTCTTCTTACGGTTGAGAATCGCGTTAAGGGCTACGGCAAGGATGCTGGCCATGACGATTCCGTTTTTGAAGAACATGCTAAATTCTGTTGGGAGGCTATTGAATAAATTACTATTATTAAAGCCGACACCGACAGCGATTGATACTGCAGCGATTAAGAAATTGTGTTCGTTATTTGCAAAATCCACACAAGCAAGCATCTGCATCCCTTGAAGAGATACGAATCCGAACATCACAATCATCGCTCCACCAATGACTGGATCAGGAATGATTTGTGCTAGGGCGCCAAATTTTGGAAGAAGTCCTAATAATAGAAGAAAGCCTGCTGCGTAGTAGATTGGAAGACGTGTTTTGATGCCGGACATTTTCACTAAGCCCACGTTTTGAGAGAAACCTGTGTATGGGAAAGTATTAAAAATCCCACCAAGCAACACGGCCAACCCTTCCGCACGGTAACCATTACGAAGACGCGTTTCATTGATTGGATCATTCGTAATGTCAGAAAGTGCCAAGTACACCCCTGTCGATTCAACCATGGAAACCATCGCGATAACACACATCATGAAAATCGAAGTGAACTCAAATGTTGGCATCCCAAAGTAAAACGGTGTTGGAACGTGTAAGATTGGTGCTTTGACTACTGGAGCAAAGTCTACTAAGCCCATAAATGCCGCAAGAGTTGTACCGATGACTAATCCGATTAAAATAGAAATAGATTTTACGAACCCTTTTGTAAAGATGTTGATGAGTAAAATAATGGCAACTGTAACGAGCGACAAGGTCAGGCTACCAGCTGTTGGATCTGGAACATTACCACCCATATTTCCGATAGCAACTGGAATAAGCGTCAAACCGATTGTCGTAATCACAGATCCAGTAACGATGGCTGGGAAAAATTTTGCCAGTTTCGAGAAGACGCCAGAGATGAGAACGACGAAAATCCCGGACGCAATCAGTGCTCCGAACATCGCTCCACTACCATGGTTTTGGCCAATAATCGTCAGTGGTGCCACCGATTGGAAGGCTACTCCTAAAACGACTGGAAGGCCGATACCGAAGTATTTGTTTAATTGCAATTGTAGAAATGTCGCCAATCCACACATGAAGATGTCAGTTGAGACTAAGTACGTTAATTGTTCCGTGTTATATCCGAGAGCTTTCCCAATCATCATTGGTACAAGAATAGAACCAGAATACATGGCTAATAAATGTTGAAGCCCGAGCACCATCGATTGTGAGTGTTTTTCTTGTTGTTGCATTATAACTCTGCCTCCTTAAATACGACCTGTCCATTTTCAAAACGTTCTAAGCGCGCTAGGGAAAAGACGGGGATGCCTGTTTTTTCTAAGAGGCCACGTCCATCTTGGAATGATTTTTCAATCACGATTCCAATGGCTTCCACTTTCGCGCCGGCTTGTTCAACAATCTCAACGAGTCCTTTTGCGGCTTGTCCATTCGCTAAGAAATCGTCGACGATAAGGACTTTATCATTTTCAGAAAGATACTTACTAGCGATAGAGACGGTATTGGAGACTTGCTTTGTAAATGAATAAACTTCTGCAGTGAGGATGCCTTCGTTCATCGTGATGTTCTTTGATTTCTTCGCAAAAATCATTGGAACCCCAAGCGCGTCCGCTGTATACAATGCTGGAGCAATTCCAGATGCTTCAATCGTGACAACCTTCGTAATACCAGCGTCCTTAAACTTGTCCGCAAAGACTTTTCCAATCTCTTTCATCAAGTTCAAATCCACTTGGTGAGTGAGAAAAGAATCGACTTTAAGGATGTTTTCGCCTAACACATAGCCATCTTTTAGAATACGTTCTTCTAATGTTTTCATAAGTCCTCCTTAAAAATAATCGACAGAATAAATGCAACTCCAACTTAGGCCCAAAACCGTACATTCTTAAACCGTTTGTTAGGATAGTTATGATTTTACTGTTTTTATTTTTAAAAAGCAACTATAAAATGCGTATTTTTTATATTTTCACGAACAATATACAATACACCACAATGTAACGTTCATTTTTAACGACTGAAACACAAAAAAACGAGCAGGAAAACCTGCTCGTCTAAACGTTACGTTTTAAATTATTTTTCTTCTGCTTTCTTATTTGTTACAAAAACGATTGCACCAATTGTAGCGAAGATTGCTGATAATACCCAGTAAGCATCACGAATTGAACCAGTGTTTGGTAATTCAGGGCTTGGTGTAGTTGTTGTTGTTCCAGGAGTTGGAGCAACCACTGTCGTTGTATTACCTGTTGTTGAACCTTCTGTTGTTGGAGCATCCGTTGTTGTTGTTGTAGTTGTTCCAGGAGTTGGAGCAACCGTTGTTGTTGTTGTAGTTGTTGTAGTTGTTGGAGCAACCGTTGTTGTTGTTGTAGTTGTTGTTGTTGTTGGAGCTTCCGTTGTTGTTGTTGCAGCTGTTGTTGTTGGAGCTTCTGTTGTTGTTGCAGCTGTTGTTGTTGGAGCTTCTGTTGTTGTTGCAGCTGTTGTTGTTGGAGCTTCTGTTGTTGTTGTTGCAGCTGTTGTTGTTGGAGCTTCTGTTGTTGTTGTTGCAGCTGTTGTTGTTGGAGCTTCCGTTGTTGTTGTTGGAGCTTCTGTTGTTGTTGCAGCTGTTGTTGTTGGAGCTTCTGTTGTTGTTTCAGTTGTTGTTGTTGGAGCTTCCGTTGTTGTTGTAGTTGGTTTGTTTGAAGTATTCACAACTTTAATCACGTTTGAATCATTAATTTTTTCAACTTTTGAAGTATATCCATCAGGAGTGTTCACTTCTTCTACTGAGTACTCAATTTTCTTACCGTCTTTAATACCAGGTAATTTAGTGAAATCAGCTTTCCAACCAGACTCTTTTGTTAGAGTTTTCGTCATACCGTCTAATTTTTGACCATTAGCTACTAATTGAACTGTGATGTCTTTACGGTCTGCTTCGCTATCGCCAACCCATTCTTTTTGAACTGTAACTGTTGTGTCACCAGTCACCCAGAATTTCAATTCTGGGTTGTTCCAGAACGCTGGATCTTCTTGTGGAGTTGTGATTTCGTCAGATTTCAATGTAGCGTTGTTGTCTACACGAATTGTAGTCTTAGGAATTAATGTTTGGTATTCAATGATTAATTCTTCGTCTGTAGCTGTTTTGAAAACATCGCTTACGTCTGATAAGTTCACAGTGAATCCATTTCCGTCTGCATCAAATTTAACATGCTTCCAGAAATCCCAACCTGAAGCAACTACTTGTCCACCTTTTCTTAATGTGAATGATGGTTTTAAGTAAGTTCCCACAAAGAATTCACTTGCTGCATGGTTCGCAGCTGGAGCAAAAGTGATTTTAGAGTAATCTACCGCTGGAGCTTGAATGCGGTCTGTTACCACTGGATTTGTTAAAGCTTGTTTTTTGCCATCTCCGTTAATACGGATGAACCATTTAGTTAAGTAGTAGTCATCTCCAACATTCATCCATGCATAGTTTTCAGAGGCATCTAATTTGAATTGTTTAGATACATAGTCCCCTGTAAGGTTGTATTTATTAATTACAGATTCAAATACGCCAGGACCGTCAGGACGTGTGATGACAACTGATTCAGAACCTACTTTTGAAGTAGCTGTTTTGTTTCCAGGATTTCCTGGTGTGTTATCCCATTCCGCTGTGTATGAGAATCCACCTTTTACGTTTTGGTTCATTGATTCGATTGCCTTTTTGAAAGTAAAAGTAATCTTTTTACCTGTCATCGAAACAGTCGCTACTTCAGCACCGTTTGCTTGTAGTGATTGTGTTGCGATTACAGTGATATTAACACCTTCTGGAGCATCGATTGTGAAAGTGTCGCCTTCTTTAACAGATTTACCTGTTAAATCCCAGTCAAAAGAAAATGTAACCTTTTGACCAGCTGCTGTTGCTTTTAAGTTTGTAACTGTTGGTGTTACTGTAGCCGCGTTAACAGGTTGCATTAACGTTAATCCTAAAATCGCCCATGCAATCATCGCAACGAAAGCTACTGTTTTCTTGAAGCTAGATTTCATTTTTTTCCTCCATTCCCTTTTCTGGCTCTATAGCCTCATCTTGTTTGAACGCCCAAAAACGTTGTCCCACGTAATTTAATAATACAAATAATCCCATGCCAATCACGAGTGCAATATACCCTTGTAATCTCTCTCCTGCTCCTTGGAAAAGATACAAGGCTAAAGGTTTTGCAACTCCATATGCTAAAAAGTAACATACGGATATGTTAATCGCGAATCGGATAATGGATTCCTTACTTGTTTCCTTCACCTCAAACGTATATTTCTTATTAAGGAAATAACTCAAGATACTCCCGCATAAGTAATTCAACGCTGATGAAGTCCAGTAATTAATATCGTAAGAAAACCATTGAAGTTGCTCTAGTATATAAAAACTGGAAAACATAATAGCCGTTCCGAACAATGTATTTATAATTCCAACGACGATAAATTTTAAGAACGTCTTATCAAATATTTTGAGTAGTTTATTTTTCAAATTGTTTCCTCCAAATTTACCCTCATCAGGTATATTATACACCTTTTTCACAAAAAAGCACAACTTATGAATGAAATTTTTTCATAAGTTGTGCCATTATTTTTCTAACTATTTCCAAAGATTATTCTTCTTCGTCTTCTTCGTCGAAGTCTTTATCTAAATCTTCGTCATCAATGATAATTAAATCTTCTTCTACACTTGTTTCGTCGACTAAGTCTTCGTCAGCACCTAGTTCGTTTAAGTCAGAGCGGTAAGCATCAATTTCGTCTTCTTCATCTACATCGTCTTCAAGATCCACATCGATATCGTCGTCTAAGTCATCGCTATCAAGATCTTCATCATCGATAAGCTCTTCATCTTCTGGATCATCATCGTTGTAATCGATAAGATCGTCACTGCCGAACGCGTTAACTTTCTTACGTTTCTTACGAGGTTTCTTCACTTCTTCGTCTTCCATAGATGTTGCAATTTCTTCATCGATAGAATCGATTGGATACCATGCACGTAATCCCCAACGGTTATCTCCTAGTGAGATAAAGCTTCCGTCGATATTTAAGTCTGTATAGAAGCGAGCCATACGTGATTCTAACGCTTCGTCACTTAATTCCATGTATTCTTGAATTTCTACTAATAATTGGTTGAAATCTAAAACTTCATTCTTAGCTTCTAAAATAGCATGCGCTACTTCGACCATTGATAATTCGTTTTTATTAATGCCATCGAGTTTCTTTAATTCCAATGGTTACACTTCCTTTCCTGTTCATCCTAAACAGTATAGCACAGATTCTTCATATTGTGCTACTTTAGAGAGATTTTTTATGCATTTTCCCCTGTTTGTAAATGGAACGTCACAAGCGAGCTTGTAATCAGCTGTCTTTGTTGGAATAACTGATATTCTAAAACTACTAGCACCGTCTCATCGGCTTCTTCCACGTGTAGTTGTTTTGTCTGAATATCAAAATGCATTTGACGACCGGCACCTAATTCATAAATCCCTTTCGTCGCCTTTGTTTTATTGAACTCCATCTTACTACGCGCATCGCCTTGACGATGAAGTGTTACATGCGACACTTCGCCTGTTGTATCCACTTCTACTTTCACACGCGTATTTGTTTCATCCTCTACATAACTAAGCACAAAACCAGAGTCCTTACGAAGACGTGTCGCATCCGCTAGCATACGCTGCTTCATCGTTTCCCCGCCTTGACTTAATACCGTTTCAATCGTTAATTTCACAGTCCATCCCCCCCTATCGTTCTCTTTCCTTCTCCCTTTCTGGATTTTTAGCGGGCAAGCAAACTCTGCGCTCTAACCCCTATTCCAAAAAGGTTCGTAAATTCAAAAAAGTCTTTGATGGCAGAGAATTTTGAGACCCTTTTTGAGGGTAAAGAACCTTTCGGATGTTATAAAAACAGTTATGGGAATTCGTATTAAATGCGAATTAGAGGGCGTAAGGAAATTTTTCCCTACGCCCTCTTTGAGGCTTTAAAGGTGAGAGACCTAGGCTCGAACCGGTACCTCATAACAGTTTTTATAACAGCAATCCGAAAGGATTCGAACCCCAAAAAGGAGCCGAAAAATTTCGAAGCCATCAAACATATATTTTAGTATTTCGCTAACTCTTGTTGTAATAGTTGGTTTACAACGCCAGGGTTTGCTTTTCCTTTCGTTTGCTTCATAATTTGCCCAACTAAAAATCCAACAGCACGGTCTTTACCATTCTTGAAGTCTTCAATAGACTGCGCATTGTTCGCCAACACATCTTGAATAATCGGTAATAACTGAGCAGGATCACTCAATTGAATCATACCGTGTTTTTCAACAACGCCTTTTGCAGTTCCGCCTTCTTCTGCTAATAACAAGAAGACTTTCTTCGCTAATTTCGAACTGATTGTTCCGTCTGCGATTAGTTGAATCATTTCTGCTAAGCTTTCTGGCGTTAACTTCAAGTCTTTCAATTCTAATTTCTTGCTGTTCATGTGCGCTGAGATGTCACCCATTAACCAGTTTGACGCTTGTTTAGGATCGGCACCCGCAGCAACCGTTGCATCGAAGAAATCAGACATTTCTTTTGTTAATGTTAATACCATTGCATCATATTCTGGTAAGCCAAATTCGCTCACATAACGTTCACGACGTTTGCTTGGCATTTCAGGAATAGAAGCACGCACTTCTTCAATCCATTCATTTGAGATTTGGAAGTTTGGTAGGTCTGGTTCTGGGAAGTAACGGTAGTCACTTGACCCTTCTTTCACACGCATTAAGATGGTTTGACCAGTCGCATCATCAAAACGACGTGTTTCTTGTAGGATTTCTCCCCCATTACGTAGAACGTTCGCTTGACGAACTTCTTCGAACGCTAACCCTTTACGTACGTTGTTAAATGAGTTTAAGTTTTTCAACTCTGTTTTTGTCCCGAATTTTTCTTGACCATAAGGACGAATTGAAATGTTCGCGTCACAACGCATTGAACCTTCTTCCATCTTCACGTCAGAAACACCCGTAAACATGATGATTTGACGAAGTGCTTCAAGGTACGCATACGCTTCTTCAGGAGAACGCATATCCGCTTCCGATACGATTTCAATCAGTGGAGTTCCTTGACGGTTTAAGTCCACATAAGAGAATCCGTCTGTTCCGTGCGTGTTTTTACCCGCATCTTCTTCAAGGTGAACACGTTCAATACGAATGCGTTTTGTTTGTCCTTCTACTTCGATATCAATCCAGCCGTCATGACCGATTGGGTAATCGAATTGAGAGATTTGGTACGCTTTTGGATTGTCAGGGTAGAAATAGTTTTTACGGTCGAATTTTGTATCTTGAGAAATGGTACAGTTCAACGCAAGAGCTGCACGCATTCCGAATTCTAACGCACGTTTATTCACGACAGGAAGTACCCCTGGATATCCCCAGTCGATGACGTTTGTATTTGTATTTGGTTCCGCACCGAAATGCGCTGGTGATGGAGAGAACATTTTTGAATCAGTTTTTAATTCAACGTGGCACTCTAAACCAATAATTGTTTCAAAGTTCATGTCATTGTTCCTCCTTATAATTGTGGGCGGCGTAAGTAGTAATCATTTGCTTGTTCAAATGCATACGCTGCTTGATAAATCGTTTTTTCTTGGAAGTAATTTCCGATTAATTGAATTCCGACTGGTAGGCCTTCGTTTGTAAAGCCAGCAGGAACTGATATTGCTGGTAGTCCAGCTAAGTTTACAGGAACTGTTAATAAGTCCGCCATGTACATTGCGATTGGGTCATCACTGTGTGCGCCTAATCCAAATGCTGCAGAAGTCGTTACAGGTCCTAAGATTAAATCATAGTTTTCAAATACTTTTGCAAAGTCTTGTTTGATTAATGTACGTACTTGACCAGCTTTCTTGAAGTAAGCATCGTAGTAACCAGAACTTAAGCTGAATGTTCCAAGCATGATACGACGTTTTACTTCCATTCCGAATCCTTCAGAACGGCTCTTCACGTATAAATCTTCTAATGTTTCTGCTTCAGTTGAACGGTGACCGTAACGGATTCCGTCGAAACGTTGTAAGTTTGAAGAAGCTTCAGATGAAGCGATAATATAGTACGCTGGAATTCCGTATTTAGAGTGAGGCAAGCTCACTTCTTCAACGATAGCTCCCATTTCACGGTATTGATCAGCCGCTTTTAATACAGCTGCTTGAACTTCAGCGTCCACACCTTCTGCAAAATATTCTTTTGGTAACGCGATACGCATGCCTTTGATGTCACCTGTTAATCCTTTATGGTAAGCAGGCACTTCTTGTGGCACACTTGTTGAATCGCGGTGATCATAACCTGAAATCGCGCTTAATACTAAGGCGTTATCTTGAACGGTACGTGTAAATGGTCCGATTTGGTCTAAGCTTGACGCAAAGGCAATCAAACCGTAACGAGAAATACGACCATAAGTTGGTTTCATCCCAACAATCCCTGTGAAACTTGCAGGTTGGCGGATAGAACCACCTGTATCAGAACCAAGTGAAGCTAGTACTTCGCCTGAAGCAACCGCTGCGGCAGAACCACCTGAAGATCCACCAGGAACTTTTGTTAAGTCCCACGGATTTTTTGTTTTCTTGAAGTAAGAAGTTTCTGTTGAACCACCCATGGCAAATTCGTCCATGTTTAATTTACCAACGTTCACCGCACCTTCTGCTTTTAATAATTCCATTACGTGCGCGTCGTAAATCGGGTTGAAGTCCTCTAACATACGGCTTGAAGCAGTTGTTAAAAGATCGCGAGTGACGATATTGTCTTTAATCCCGATTGGAAGACCTTGAAGAGAAGCTTCTTCGCCGTAGCCTTTTTCATCAGCAGCGGCTGCTTGTTGCAGTGCTTCTTCTTCATTTAATGTCACGAACGCTTCTACTTTAGGTTCTAAAGCATGGATACGTTCGAATGTTTCTTTTGTTAATTCCACAGAAGTGAATTCTTGATTACGAAGGCCTTCGTGAAGCTCAACTAATGTTTTGTTTTCAATAATACTCATGCTTCACCCTCCTCGTTTTCACCCATAATTGCAGGCACTTGAATAAATCCATCTTCGCTTGTTTTCACATTACGCATTAACAAGTCGCGGTCTGTTCCTTTTTCAGCAACATCTTCACGCATCACATTCACTAATGGATATCCGTGAGTTGTGACAGGCACACCCGTTGTATCTACTTCGTTTAATTGTTCCACCATATCAATGATATCGCTCATTTGTTCTGTAAAATGAAGGATTTCATTGTCGGCAAAAGTTAGCTTTGCAAGTTTGGCAACGTGTCTAACTTCTTTTTCCTCAATGGCCATGTTTTTTCCTCGCTTTCAAAATCAATACTTTTCTATTTTAAAAGGCACTTGGGCCTCCGTCAACGTTAATCAAAGATATGGTAGGTGAAGACGCCTTGTGACATATCTTGTAATAAGAATGCCTCCACTCCATTAATCGAACTAATGCGAACTTCTACCGGTGTTGTTTTCGGTAAGTATTTATTCGCAACATCCGTCACGTGCTGTGCTAAAGCGATAATTTCTGATTCACCATAGAATTGCGTCATGATATTCACGACCATCTTCTTAGCTACATTATCTTGATACATCACGCGAGCCGTTACCCCTGAGAGGTTCGGGAAGAAGTTTTGCACTTCTGTTCTGAAGTTTTCAAATGCTGTTGACTCTTCTGTCGCAGATTCGTTCACTAATGGAAGCACAACTACTTTTTGGTTCACTTTTGACCAGTTTGTAATTTCAGTTCCTTCTACTGAAGTCGCTTCAAGAACGTATACCCCGCCACCGATATCATCTTTAGATGTTTGACGGAACACTCCGAAGACGATTGGCACAGCCTTCAATGCATCGTTTTGACGCAGTCTTGTTAGGATAGTATTTGCAATCGCTTTTGCTTGTT
The DNA here is from genome assembly GCF_041433575.1 of Granulicatella sp. 20925_1_28. NCBI lineage: Bacteria > Bacillati > Bacillota > Bacilli > Lactobacillales > Carnobacteriaceae > Granulicatella > Granulicatella sp. 20925_1_28. The sequence continues at coordinate 22,057 of NZ_JAPWBS010000018.1, read as the reverse complement.
CGATCATCGCTTCGTTTGAGATTTCAGTTTCAGCATCTTTGCCATCGTTTGTGTAGTAGTCCACACTATTCATCGCAATCCCAATACTAATTCCACCTAATTCAAAGTTGTTTTCCGTTTGAATCATGTAGTCTTGTTCGAGAATCTGCGCTAAATAAATTGGCGCACGTCCTGTTGGAGATGTATCTCCATTATCAGCAGGATTTAGCCCGTCTGGATTTTTATCACTCTTACGCGCAATCCATTTTGCGGTTGTTTCTGCATCGATGATTTGGCCTTCTCTGAAGAAGTATTGGTTCGTTGGGAACACGCTTCTTGAAAGATCAATCAATCCTGTCTCAAAGTTCTTCAAGTTAAATCCTGTGTTTAAACTTAAAGTCGCTCCACGGTTTTGGCTCACTTCATACTTTCCATTTGTAATGAGCGCGCGATAAAAATTATTCGATAATTGATTTGTTGTTGATTGTACTACTTTTGTATTGGAATCTTTATTGGTATTCGTGCTTGATTGATTTGCTCTTGTAACATCCGCACAGGCAGCGAGCGAAATCACACTGGCTAATCCGAGTAATCCCAATCGTAATGTTTTTCTCATGTGACATCCTTTCTATGCAAGAGAATCGAGAAATTGTTGCTCGCTCCACACTTCGATTCCTAGGTCATTTGCCTTCGTTAATTTACTTCCAGCAGAATGCCCCGCAATCACCACATCCGTCTTCTTCGAAACAGATCCGGTCACCTTCGCTCCAAGCGATTCGAGTTTTTCTTTTGCATCTTGTCTTGTTAATTGTTCTAAAGTCCCTGTTAATACGACCGTCTTACCGCTGAGGACGTGTCCTGAGGCAGCTGAGTCGTCTTTTGTCACTCCAAGATAGGTCATATTCACGCCACTATCTTGCAATTCTTGAATTAATTCTTGAACAGATGGTTGTTCAAAATAAGTTTTTACACTATAAGCAATAATATCACCTAAACCATCAATTTCCAATAATTGTTCAATGCTCGCTTCTTGCAGAGCCGTCATCGTTTTAAAATGTTGCGCTAATTCTTTCGCCGCCTTGGTTCCAACATGACGGATCCCAAGCCCTGTTAAGAGGCGCTCGAGCGAGTTTTCTTTACTCTTCTCGATGGCTTCTAAGATATTTTCTGCGCTCTTTTGTTGCACTTTATCTAAAGCTAGCAATTGGTCTAGTGTTAATTTATATAAATCTGCCACATCCATGACAAGCCCTTCTTCAAAGAGTTGCTTGATGACACGTGGCCCAATTCCACTCATATTCATCGCGTTACGAGAAACAAAGTGGCTCAACCCTTCTGTCAATTGAGCAGAACATTTTGGATTCAAGCAGCGAATCGCCACCTCTTCTTCCAAATGTTCTAATTTTGCATGACAGACCGGACAAGTCGTTGGAAACTCGTAAGGCTGACTCGTTGCAGGACGTTTCTCTAAAATCACGCGTGTGACTTCTGGGATAATGTCTCCAGCCTTATGAATCACAACCGTGTCTTCTAGACGGATGTCGCGCTCCTTAATCAAGTCAATATTATGCAAGCTCGCACGGCGTACCGTCGTTCCTGCTAGTTGAACGGGATCCATCACCGCAGTTGGCGTTACAACCCCCGTACGCCCAACCGTCCACTCGATATCGCGGACAATCGTTTGTGCTTCTTCGGCTGGGAATTTATACGCGATTGCCCAACGTGGAGCTTTCACCGTAAAGCCAATTTCTTCTTGAGCGGCAAAATCATTCACCTTAATCACCATACCGTCAATTTCATATGGCAAATCTGGACGTTTTGCAGCAATCGTCTCGATGTAATTCCACACTTCATCAATCGTTTGGCATTTTAAACGTTCAGGATTCGTGACAAAGCCAATCTCTGCCATTTTCTCTAATAGCTCTTCTTGGGTTGAAACATTTAGCTCTTCCACACTTGGACTGCTGTAAAGAAAGACCGACAAGTTTCGCTTCGCCGCAATTTTTGAATCGAGCTGTCTGAGACTTCCTGCCGCCGCATTTCTTGGGTTGGCAAAGACTTCAAGCCCTTCTTCTTCACGCGACTGGTTTAATGCTACGAAAGATTTCTTTGGCATATAACATTCTCCGCGCACTTCGATATTCCAAGGTTCTTTGAGAGAAAGCGGCACGGATTTAATCGTGCGAACATTTCCTGTTACGTCTTCCCCAGTCGTTCCGTCACCACGAGTCGCTCCGAGTACAAGCTGTCCGTCTTGATACGTCAACGCGATTGAGAGTCCATCGATTTTCAATTCACACACATATTCAATCGCACGGTTCGTTAATTTACGAAGACGCGCATCGAATTCTTCCAAGTCTTCTTTTGAGAAAGCATTTGAAAGGCTGAGCATTGGATTCGTGTGCGTTACCTTCTGGAACTGGTCGAGCACTTCTCCACCCACACGTTGCGTAGGTGAATCAGGCGTCACGAATTCTGGATGTTCAACTTCAAGCGCCACTAGTTCATGATAAGCCTTGTCGTAATCCGCATCGGTTGCAGTTGGCTTATCTTCCACATAATACTCATGACTCCAACGATTTAATTGTTCTTTTAGCTCTTCAATTCTTTGTTGAATCGTTGTACTCATCTTCATCCTCTATTCTTCAATTTTTTCGATTGGGGCAAAACTTGCAAGGAGTCGTTTAATCCCCATTCCTACAAAGGCCACGTCTAACTCTTGGCGGTCCCCTTCACCAGTAATGCGGACAACGGTTCCTGTTCCCCATTTTTTATGTGACACTTTCATGCCTACAGTCCATCCATCTGTTGAAGATGAACTTGCTTGTGGCTTATCTGCACGTTGAATACGCGCTGGTGTCGTTTGTTTCTTTTGTAAATAACCACCGCCATTAGACGATTGGCTACTTGAGCGATAGCGGTCAAATAATCCTCCGCCACCTGCTGATGACGTAGACTGACCCCCGCTACGAGACCCGTAAGACGACGTTTGGCTACGCGTTCCATAAGAAGATTTCGAATCATTCGTATAGAAGCTACTTGAGTAATACGAATCACTCACCGTTACGCCTTCTTTTTCTAATAAACTGTCATCAATTTCTTGCATGAATCGTGACTCACGATAATTTTGCGTCTTCCCATAAAGAAGTCGTGAATATGCACGAGTCATAAAGAGTTTCTTCTCGGCACGAGTAATCCCTACATACGCCAAGCGACGTTCCTCTTCTTCGCCATCTTCTTGCAGCGATCGTCCTGACGGGAAAATCCCGTCTTCCATTCCAACAAGGAACACAACGGGGAACTCAAGCCCTTTTGCCGCATGCAAGGTCATTAATGTGATTTGAGAAGCGCTCGTTTCTTCTTCGCTTTCCATATCTGTCATTAACGATAAGTCAGTTAAAAATTGGACAAGGGGCATTTCTTCCGCATCAGAGTCCAAACGATTATCCTCAAACTCTTTGGCTACAGAAAGGAACTCACGCATGTTATCGATACGCGCATCGGCTTCGTGAGTTTTCTCATGTTCAAGCGCAACGATATACCCTGATTTTGTCATCACTTCTTCAATCAAGTCTGTTAATGTGACAAACTCTTGCATTTTCGTTAAATCAGTGATGAGTTGCGCAAAATCGGCTAAGCCTTTCCCGGCTTTTCCAGAAATGCCGTTTAATGGACTTCCGGCAGCTTCAAGTAGCGAGAAGCTATGCATCTCGGCAAAGAGAGCGAGTTTGTCGATACTCTTGTTTCCGATACCGCGTTTTGGCGAATTGACCACACGTCTGAAACTGAAATCATCCGTTGGGTTCACTAAGAGTCGTAAGTAAGCAAGAAGGTCTTTGATTTCCATGCGCTCATAGAAGCGTTGGCCTCCGACAATCTTGAATGGCATATTTGCTTTCAAAAAGACATCTTCAAAAACACGAGACTGCGCGTTACTTCTGTAAAGCACCGCAAAATCGCTATAGTCATACCCGTCGAAGTTCACCATTTTTTGAATCGTGCTGATAACATAACGAGATTCATCATCCCCAGACAAGGCACAGTAATACGTGATTTTCTCACCGGCTTCATTGTCGGTCCACAATTCTTTCGGTTTACGATTCACATTGTTTTCAATGACTTGGTTGGCTGCTTTTAAGATAGTCTTTGTTGAACGGTAATTTTGTTCAAGAAGGACCACTTTGGCATCTGGATAATCTTGTTCAAATGACAAGATGTTCTCCATATCTGCTCCACGCCATCCGTAAATACTTTGGTCGGCATCCCCTACAACGCAGATGTTTTTGAATTTATCTGCAAGAAGCTTCACCAATAAGTATTGCGCGTGGTTCGTATCTTGATACTCATCCACATGGATGTAGTGAAATTTTTGTTGGTAATAATCCAACACATCTTGATGTTCTTGGAATAATTTCACTGTCAACATGATAAGGTCATCGAAGTCTACCGTCATATTTTTACGCATTTCTGCTTGATATTCTTTATAACATTTCGCATAAATTTGGCTCACATAGTCCAAATGGTTCTTCGCAAATGTTTCTGCATCTTCGAAATTATTTTTCGCATTGCTGATGGTTGCTAAAGCTCCACGTGGCTCGTAGCGATCCGTGTCGATGTTCAACTTTTGCATGATTCGTTTCATTGCAGAGAGCTGGTCGCCTGAATCGATAATCGTAAACGACTTGGCTAAACCGATACGCTCACAGTCGCGACGAAGGATACGCACGCACATCGAGTGGAAGGTTGAGACCCACATATCTTGTGCCTGCTCTCCAACCAGTGCCGCCACACGCTCTTTCATCTCGTTGGCCGCTTTATTCGTAAACGTAATCGCTAAAATATTCCACGGTTGTACCGCTTCTTCTGCCAAAATATAGGCCATGCGGTGGGTTAATACACGCGTCTTCCCACTCCCCGCACCGGCCATCACTAAAAGTGGCCCTTGCGTATGCATGACCGCTTCTTTTTGGCGAGGGTTCATTCCCTTAATTAAATCACTCGAATTTTTCACAACTCTGTCCTTTCGTAAAGGTTATTGAACGTTGAAAAATAAGTCTGTTACTTCAATTTCTCTAAGTAAATCCACACTTGAAGCTCCGCGTAGTCGAATCACACCAAGCACGTCAGTTGGGCGTTTTGGCGTTAATTGGAAGAACTCGAAGTCCCATTGTGGTTTCAATAACGTTAATAAACTTGCTTTTTCCATCATCGATTCGTAAATTGGAACGATGATCATTTCTTCTTTGATTTCTTTGTATTCAATTGGTAGCCCTGTTGCCACGCGCACAAGAATTTCAGACATGCTATGACCTAAGAAGGCGCTGCTGAATTGTTGCTGCACGAGTGGTAATTGGTTTACGCCATCCACATAGAAAATACCGTTATTTCCCATCTTCACTTGAATCGAAAGAATCGTCGTTCCAGATAAGTTATCCATTACCTTGAAAGCAATGCGTTTCAATTCTTGCACCCATTCTGGATTTAGGCGACGAGAAACGATACTGTATTTTAATTTTCCAGTGATGTAGACATCTTCTGAAATCGGAAGTACCGTCACGCGGTCTTCGTAGTCACGCACCACTGTCACGGTAAAATGACGTTGCGCTGGAACGAAGGCGGTTAACATACATGGGCCTTCTTCCAATTTTTCGAGAACGCGCTCTTCGAAGTCTTCATCGTAGAGCTCTAACTTTTCTTCCACGCGATTCTTTACAAGATTGCTTTCTAAGTACGCTGGAAGGCCGATGCTTTGTACAATCGAAGGTAATTCGCCGACCGTTGTCACTAAGCTATATGGTGCAAGGTTAATCGCGTGCGTATCTAAGAATAATTTTTCAACTGTGCGATTTTGCGAAATTTCTGCTAGTTCAAACGATTGATAATAGCGAGTTTTACTACTGATTTCATATAACACATCAACCGGTACTAAGTTTGTTAATAATAAAACCGTGTCTACTTTTTCAGCAAAGTCTAATAACGCTTCACGGTCTTTGTAAGAAGAGACGATTTCATATTCAGCCATCGAAATAGCCGCTTCATTCGATTGGTGATAGCAGTACACAACGTACCCCATTTTTCTTGCTTCGCGAGCGATGGATGCGACTTGCTCATCTCCACCGATAATTCCGATGATGGCTCCTGGTAATAACTGACTCATTAATATCCTCTCCTTTTACTGAACCGTTTGAACGTTACGAACTCTTTCGTACGGACACGGTTGTTTCTTCTGTTGGTAATTGATCGTATTTATATAATTCATGCTCTTCAATCATTTGAATTAGCTTTTGTGCATATGTTGGGTCGGTCGCATAACCTGCATCTTGCAAAGCTTGTGCCGCTTGTTTGTAGTTTCTGGCTCCCAGCACTTTGTGATAGAGCGTTGGATCCCAGTCCACACCGTACGCTAATAGTTGCGCATGGGCTTCAACTGATTCTGCCCAGCTTTCATACACGCGAAATCGTCCTTTAATCGTAATCCATGTGTTGTTCACGAATTCTGCGGTTTCTAGGATGACGTTTGGTTCAGCAGCAGACCCTTTCACGCCGTATAAATTATAATATTTACTTGCTAATAAACTCTCTCCCCAGTTCGATTCGAGAATCGCTTGCGCTAGACTTACGCTTGGCAACACGCCATAGTCTTTATACGCCTGTTGCGCCGCTGGGATGAGCACTTTTAAAAATTCATCTTGTGTCACATGTATTTCCTGTGGCTCGGATTTATGTTCAGATAACCATGTGATGGTCCCGGCCAAAAGAACGCTTGCTACAGCTACGATGAGAAGTCCCGTCAATTTCGATAATGACTTGAACCACTCGACAAGATGAAAGACGAATTTATTTTTTCTTTTCTTTCTTTTCGCCACAGTTTCACCACTTTCTTTATCTTTTCAATTTTATCATAAAATGGCCTATAAAAAAATGGATACCCCCTTGTTTCCAAAGAGAGTATCGCATTCATTTTGCAAACTTCTATTCCTCTAAAGTAGATTCTGGAACAAACGCATTTTTGCTATATTCTAAATATTTTTGTTGTGCCTTTTCGTCCTTCATCCATTCAAGGAGCGCTTGTTTTTTCGTACCGATTTGTTTATGGGTAATTCCTACCACACGAATCTCAATAATATCTTGGTAACTCCAATGACCGTATGTCGTTGCCACGCGTAAAATCGTGACATTTTCTTTGAATTTACCCTTGCTGACAGCAGCCGTCTTCCAATCCACACGGACATTTTCTTGACGAATCCAGCGACTCGCAATCGCCACCTTCAAACGTAAATATTCAGCGACTGGGTCTGAAGCGACTTCTGGAAGCACATCGGCATTTCTAGCCACTTTATTGGCGAGCATCCACTCATAATCCGTAAACAGACGTGCGATTTTTTGCAGATTTTCTGCCTTTAGTCCGCGTTCCCCGTTCTTCCATCTCGTCCAACTTTGGCCACTAATCCCTAATTCTTCTGTATAAAATGCCTTTTCTGAGACATAACGTTCTCTAACAGCGTTCACTACAATTAATACAAATGCTTCATGCATCTTCATCACCTCTTGAACACATTATACACCTGTTAGGTGCATTATTCAATAACTCTACCATTTTTTAAACACATATATTATAATAGCGATATCTAAAAAAAGCAGAGGTGAGAGCGTGCCACAATCGTCAAATAATCCATTCCATATCGGACTTCGTACTTTTAAAACAGCCGTGTCTGTGTTTATTTGCGTGGTTCTCTTTAGAATTTTACATCGTGGTTCACCGATGCTAGCAGCCTTATCTGCTATTTTCAGTTTGCGCATCGACCATCAGCAAACGTTTAAATTCGCACTTTCTCGTTGTATCGGAAATACAACCGGCGGGGTCGTGGCTATCATCTTATTCTACGTAAGAGCCGTTCTCCCATTTCCAGAATATACCGATTTACTACTGGCACCTGCTGGTATCGTAATGATTATTTTATTCTGTAATCGATTCAACAAGACCGGTGTGATTAACTCATGCGCCACTTTCCTTGTCATCTTCTTCAATATAGAGGCAGGCCAAAATACCGCCTACGCGATTCAACGAATTCTCGATACAATTATCGGAGCACTCATTGCGATTGGAGTAAACCACTTACTGCCAAATCCACATCTGAAAGAACAACAATCTTAAAAATACAAAAGAGTTCTACCACACTGGTAGAACTCTTTTTTGTACTGTTTTTTTATTTCATACGCATCATGCCGTACATACGTGTATCGATAAAGAACACATCATCCTTCACATCAATTGTCTTAGAAAGAAGAACCTCTTTTGTTTGCATCGATTGCACACGTAGCGTCGGTTTACCATCGACAAGAGTGATCATCACAAGATTGCCTTTATTCAAGTACACTTGTGGTGCATAGACATCTGTTTCCGTTGTAAATGCTTCTTCTAATTTCTGCGAACCTGCATTAAGAACATAGTATTTAGTCTCGTTATTTTTGCGCTCACTTGCCTTCACATACGTATCTGAACCAGTGAATGCAGGCACCTCATCTGCCAAGGCAATATATGCTTTGTCTCCTACTGTGTATAGAATCGATTGTACCGCACTCATACCCTGTTCAGGTGTGATTTCTGTGAACTTCTCAGTCTCAGCATCAAAAGTCATTAAGCGGAATTTTTCATCTCTTGAATACAAACTCTTGAAGAGCAGCACTTGCGGGTCGTACATGCGAGAGCTCTTGGCTTCTCCCCATGCAATCGTTGATAACTTCTCTGGTAAATTCACGCGTTTTGCAGGTGTTGTTGCTCCCGTTTCTAAGTTGATAGAGAATGTGACGAAGAAATAGGTTGGTGCTTTCGAGCCTCTATCCTCAGACTCCGTCATCGGCACAACTCCATATACCGTATTGCCTTTTCTATAGAATGTAATCTCCGGTATAAAAGGATTTTTGTCACCGCGTACGTCTTTCGTAATTGGAACCGTAACAGTTGTGATCTTCTTCGTCTCTTTGTTAATGATACTAAAATTCACTTTTGGATCTGTTGTACTTTCAAAGGTAAGGCTCAGACCGTATAGAAGGTCATACCCCTTAAACGCCACCAGATTGTCATAATTCGGACGTTCTGTAAAAGAAAAGTCTGCCAATCTCTTTTTCGTTTGGAAACTGTAGGCATTTTCGGAAAAACCAACACGTTTTACGTTTCCATCTAAAAGTGCATACTCTGCGCCCTTAGACGATGTTAAATCATCTGTGGAATACGACATCTCAAACGTTGCTCCGTCGACTAATTTTTTCTCTTCATCGGTTAATTGAATCGATACCGGAGCAGGCTTCACTTCTTGATACGCTGCGTGACCAGCTGTCGCTAGAAACACAAGTCCACTAAAGGCAAATACTGCTGTTGCAAATTTACTTGATTTCATGATAACCCCTCCTTACACACTAACCTTATGATTTAATAAATAATCGCTTAGTAGCATATTTAGAACGATCCAAATGAGCATACTACCGATTAAGAAGACCATCGCTTCATTTCCAATTAAACGAACCACAAATTGCGTACGCACAATCAGCGTAAATGTCACAACAGCAACTAGAATGTAGAGAACTACCGAAGTTACCTTACGAACGTATCCTTTCTTCTCAACCCCAACAACAAGGATGGCGAGTTGGAAAACCGTCACGATGAGCGCTATCCCCATTGTCAAAATGAGAAGAAACTGTACCGCATACTGTGGTACTAGAAGCGGCATCGCCATCGAATTTGTCACAAGCGACCACGGTGTGATGTGGTATTGTGCAAACTCTGGAATAAAGAAGCTTGTGAGGTAGTAGTTTAAGAATACCCCAACCACTTGAACAGCTTGTAAGAAGAACGTAATCACAAGCATCGTTAATAATTTAGCCCAGTAGATTCCAAAACGGGATCCTGGAAGCATGAGCAGACGGTAAATGAACGAGCCTTTGCTACTCCATTCCTTCGACCAAATCACTGCCGCGTAGACCAGAATCGCTGATCCAGCAAAGAACACTGGAAGTCCAATTGCGAGTTGATCCAAAACGATTTCTTTCACCATATCAGAACTCACAATGCGCAATTGTCCGGTTAGTAACCCCGTCGTCGCAAGTGTCTTCAGCTTCAACCCTAGTTGCAATAAGATTTGAAGCAATGCCACCACGAGGATGAATCCTTTCGCTTGGCCGATATTATAAAGCGTTAAATTGATGACTTTCTTCATGGTAAGTATACCTCCCTCATCACATCGACAATGGACTTGCCCTCTTCTTCACGCACTTGCTCTGGATAGAATTCCTTCACAACGCGTCCTTCATTGAGAAGTACTGCTTTGTCGACGATATACTCAATATCATTAATTTCATGCGTTGTAATCAATACGCCACGTCCATCGAGTAGGTCGCTCGTAAAGACACGCGCGATTTCTTCACGTGTAAACACATCGATTCCTGAAAATGGTTCGTCCATCAAGATGTAGTCTGTATCCAGCCCCATCCCTAGAAGCAAGTTCAGTTTAGCGACATTCCCCTTCGAGAGTGATCGTACTTCATCTTTTAAATTCAAACGGAAGAAGTCTAATAAATGTCTTTCCTTTTGACGATTCCAGTTTGGATAGAACGTGCGCATAAAATCAATCGCCTCATCCACTGTTTGGTCTGGTGAGATAATCGAACTATCCGTAATGTAGCTCACCTTTTCCGCAAACACTTTACGTGCAGGCATATCATCGATGACAACTTTCCCTTTATCAAATGGCAACAACCCTGCAATGCAGTTCATAATCGTTGTTTTCCCAATCCCGTTGACCCCAATAAGAGCCGTCACTTCTCCTTTTTTCGCGTTAAATGAGATGTCATTCAACACTTGTTTCTTTCCAAATCTCTTACTTAAGTTTTGAACAGTTAACATAGTACCGCTCCTTCCTTACAATTGTTTTTTGAGATGTTCGATCACATCTTCTGCAGTTAAGTTGAGAGGCTTAATCGCTTCTGTAAAGCTTCCAATCGCCTCATCTAACATTTCATCTTTTAGTTGTTCAATCCGTTCTACATCTTCTGTCACACGACTCATAACATTATTTCCAGTCGTAATCAACCCCATGACCTCCAATTCATGAAAGGCACGTTGGACCGTATTAGGATTTACTTGCATGGTTTGCGCAAATTCACGCCGACTCGGCAGTTCTTGGCCTGCTTCCATTCTGTGGGAGGCAATTTCCGCTTTGAAATAGGCGATAATTTGCTCGTAGACCGGACTTCTTTTATCAAATACGATCATTAGTAACTCCTTTCTTTGATTCCCAATCAGTGTATTAACCGGTTAATACACTTATCTTTAACTGTATTATGCGCTTAGTACACTCAAATGTCAATAGCGTTTTCAAAAATATTTTTAAAAAATAAAAAAGACGACTCAAATTCGAGTCGTCTCAACGGTTATTGTAATTTTAATTTCACCATTTCTTGTAAGATGAGGTTCGCTAATTCCGCTGCCCCTGTATCGTTTGGATGGATTTCGTCTTCAAAGAGCCATTGTTTTGTATGTCCTTTAGCGTAAGTTCCCCAGTCGATTAAATGAACATTTGGATAACGTTCTGCAGCTGCTTTTAACTGCTCATTCACTTCTTTAGCCCATTTAATTTCATATCCGGCTGTGACTAAGAAGATTTCACGGTTCCCCGTTGCTTGAATCAGAGAATCGATTTGCGCTGCAGAGAAAGCTCCGTTTGAACCGAGGATGAATACCACGGTTTGAGAAAGTCGACCTTGTTGCGCCAGTTTTTGAACGATTGGCGTACTGTAATACAACTGACGTCCCACTTCTCCGTCCACATAGGCATTCGGGAAGACTTCGCGAAGTTTATTCGCAGAGGCTAATAACACTGAGTCTCCGACAAACGTAATCGGCGTTTGCTTCACTTGCTGCTCCGTGTTGGCTTTCGCTTCATTGCTAATCGTCGTCGTGCCTTCAGTTGTCGGTTCTGCCGTCGTCTCTTGTAAGAGCGCTTGGTTTTGACGAATCTTCTCTTCAACCTCTTGCACGGCTGAGTTTTGATTCTTCTCTTGCGCAAATCCAAGACCTGCAAGCCCGATACAGATCACATACATGAGTGAGAACACGAGTCCAAATTGCTTCATGCCTTTTGGTAGGTTTGATTTTCCATAGGCCGTTAAATTATACGGACTATGCGCTTGTCCAATCGGTAGAACGAAGCGGTCTCGTTCAAAGAGTTGATAAGTAATTTCCGCCATCACGAAAATCAATGCAAATTGAATTCCGACAGATAACCACTGTTCATTAATCTCGCGTAAGAATGTTGGCGCGATTAAATGAATCGGATAGAACCATAAGTAGTACGAGAAACTTCTCTTTCCAAAGAACGTAAATCCTTTGAAGCTGAAGAGGTAATGAACTCCCACACCCTCGCGAATCGTACAAGAGAGAAGAAGCATCATCACAAACGATGAAATAAACATCATCATATAATACACTTCTGCTTGCGTTCCGTTGAAAGTCGTAAACATCCAGCCTAATGCCCCTAAACAGAGGAGGCTCAATGCGTTTGGAACCACAGAACCTGTCTCGCGCTCAGGAAGTAGTAATTTTCCTTCATGAATGTAACTAAGTAACGCCCCGAATGTGAACGAGAACAGACGTGTCGATACTAAATAGTACACGTGGGAAGGATCTTGTTCAAACCAATAGAGTGCTGCCATTCCCGCTGCAGAAGTGAGCGTCAAGAACGCGAGTAAGGCAAACTCCTGCATTCTGAGGAAGTTCAATTTCTTCATCAGTTTTCGAAGCAGATACCCTACGATTAATAATTGCACATAAAGGGATACATACCAGAGATGCACAAACGGACTCGGATTCGCCGATTGCACAAAGTATGATTGTTGAGAGAAAATTTGATAATCATTATTCACGAAGAATATTGCCGAAAGCGCCATGCCTCGGATATTAGAAAGTAATTGCGGTGCCGCCACGAATAAAAACGCGACCGTCACGACAATCATAAAGAGCATCGGGAAGAACATTCTCTTCAAACTTCTCACTGGGAAACGCTCTTTATAATCTTCCGCGAATGTTTTGATATTATTCCGGAACGTCAAGTAGCCTCCGACCACTAAAAATCCATTAACGGCTAAAAATCCGCCCGGTAATAAATGTTGGAAATAATAATATGTAATAATTGCTAGTATAAAAAAACCTTTCAAGCCATCGAATGCCGCACTCCGTTTTTTCTCTTTTTGCTTGGGAGGATGTGGGTGCGTCGGTGCTTGAGAAGGTGTTGTTTGATAATTCATAGTCCCCACTGTTTTTCTCCATTCCTAAAACTCCTATTTATTATAGCTCAAAACCACTACACTTGGATACTAGGAACATTACATTTTTGTTAATTTTAAGAAAACAGTTTCCAGTTGTTTCTGAAGCGTGAACAAAGGTCCATTGTGTCTATAAAAAACACAAAAAAAGCTAGGCAAAAATTCGCCTAGCTTTCTCGCTTTTAATTTTAGTGTTCTGAAGCACCGCTTGTAGCATCTACTGCTTGTGCTTGTGCTGGAGCTGAATGTCCGCTATCTGAAGCACCACTTGTAGCATCTGCTGCAGGAGCAGGAGCTGAGTGTCCGCTGTTTGAAGCGCCACTTGTTGCGTCAGCTACAGGAGCAGCACCATTTGCGCTTACTAAACGTTGGCCAGTTGTTTGTAAGTACCAATCTAACCATGGTTTGAAGTCAAATACGATTTCGTTGATTCCAGCGTAAGAACCATCAGGATAGTACATTGCTTGGTAGTTGTGTACGTTGATGATTTCTGGTGGAGTGTTAGGAACGATTGTACGGAAGTAATCCACGTTACCTGCACGTAAGTTCGCAATGAGGTATTCCACATTTTTGAATGTACGTGGTGGGTGAACTGTTCCTAAACGGTTACCAGATTGAGCTGGCACACGTGGAGCCAACATTTTGTTTGCTGGTTTGTTGAAGTTATAGTACAAGAATTGGTTGTTGTCATCGGCATATGTTACTTCAAATGGTAATGCTTTTAAGAACATATCGATTTGATCAACCGTTAATAAACCGTGATCTAAGCGAACATAGTCGTTTCCTTGAGCAGCACCAACGATTTCACTTGCTTTTTCAACCCATTCTGGATCATCTGGATCTACACCTTGAACTGTTGTAGAAATTGGGTTTGTGCAGTCTAAATCTTCTGGCGGTGTTGGTAATGGTTTGCGTAACACTTTTACAACCTCCACATATTTCACGAAGTTTTCTAAGCATGAACGTAAGAACGCTACAGTTCCTTCGCTCTTAATGTTTCCTTCTTCGTCAAATGCTTCTTTTGCTTTTCCTAATAGGAATTCGTTCCCTGGTAATACATATGCGTTTACCCCTGGAGCATCCAAGATTTTACGTAAATGCACTTGCGCACGTGAAGTACCTTGGTCATAGTGAGAAGCTCCCATGATCATAACAGGTTTGTTTTCGAATGGGTGTAAGTTGAATGACATCCATTCTAATGTGCTCTTCAAAGCAGCTGTAATTGTGTGGTTATGTTCAGGTGTAGCGATAATCACACCATCTGCACGGATTAATTTGTTGTACATGTATTGTACTGGGAAACTCTTAGATTGATCTTCGTCTTGGTTGAACATTGGAATATCTTTAATTTCTAAGATTTCAAACTCGAATAAGTCACTGAATTTCTTTTCGATAAATTGTAATAATAAACGGTTATGCGAAAATTCCGCATTTGATCCTACGATACCAATAATTTTCATTTTCTACTGTCACTCCTTATTTTTTAGAACTGTCCCATGAGAAGTTTTTCGCTTCTTTTTCACGAGCTTCGTTTGCACGAACTAATTGTTTTGTAATTTCAATGAATAATAAGTAATCTTCGAAAATCTTTTCTAATTTTTCAACAGTTGCTGCATCTTTTAAGTTACCTTCTTCATCGAATGCTTGTAAGGCGTGACCTAATAAGAATTCATCACTTGGTAAAACGCGTGCTTTAATTTCTGGCGCGTTTAAGATTTGACGTAATTGACTTTGTGCACGTGAAGAACCTAATGTTCCGTAAGATGCTCCTGTAATCATGACAGGTTTGTTTAATAATGGATAGATACCATAAGATAACCATGCTAAAGCGTTCATTAATACAGCTGGACATGAGTGGTCATATTCTGGTGTACTAATGATAACTCCATCTGCTGCAGCGATTTTCTCTGCAATTGCTTGTGCTTCTTGTGGCACTACTTTTGGAGTTGGTTTGTTGAACATTGGAATGTCTTTAATTTCGACAAGTTCAATTTCCGCCTGTTCTGAAAAATGTTTTTGAATGTATTGTAATAGTTGACGGTTTGTTGATTTTTTAGAGTTTGTTCCGACTAAACCGATTAATTTAACCATTTGAGTACTTCCTTTCGAGTAATTGAATCTTTGAAGCGAGTCCTGAAGTGTAGAAAATACGATCATCGTCTAAAATCATAACGGCTTCGATGTTAGGGTGTTGTTCCACTTCGAATAAGATTTCGTGTGCTTTTTTTCCAAAGAGTCTAGTCGTCCATATCTCACAATCCACGGATTGCTTCGATACAATCGTCAGACTCGCAACGTCTGTTTCGGCTGGATATCCAGTATGAGGGTCCAAAATATGATGGTATTTCTTTCCATCCACTTCTAGTACCCGTTCGTAGACACCTGATGTCACAATCGACTCATCTTGAATCGGAAGAAGCGCCACATTTTCTCCACGCAGGAGTTTAGGGTTTTGAATTCCAATCCACCAATTCCCATCTTCATGATGAACAGCTGGCCCTAGTGTAAGAACATTCCCACCAAGATTAATGAGCGCAGAGGTTACTCCAAGCTCTTTTAGCTGCTCTATCACCAAGTCGGCAATATACCCTTTGGCAATACAACCAAGGTCGATTCGCATTCCTTCTTCCAACAGATAAATCGTCTGACTCTCTTCATTCAGTTCGACTTTCGTTGCATCGGTCAGTTGCAGTTTGGCATTAATCTCTTCATCCGTTGGTACTCGTGCATCACTAAAGCCCACGCGCCATGTCTGAACAACCGGGCCAATCAAGATATTCATCCGACTTCCCGCAGCTAAACTGTTTTCCAGTCCTATTTTTACTAAATGAAAAATCTCTGGATGAACACAAACTGCATGTTTCCCCGCTGCCAAATTCACGGCCATCAGCTCTGAAGTTGGGTCATTCGCGCTAAAACGATGTTCATATCGCTTCAATTGCTCGAAAACTTCAGCCACTAAACGCTCGCCTTCTGGATGCGCAATTTTCAATTCGATGACGGTTCCCATCAATCGAATGGTACCTGTATGATACTGTTCCAAAACTGCCATTTCTCCTAAACGAATTTTGTGATAAAAGTCACAGAAACGCCTATACAAAAGCGTTTTCTACTCCTTACTTTGAATGTAACACAGCGGAAATTAAATTTCAAGGGCGAAGACCCATTCTTCTAAATAAAAATATGCATAAGAAAACTATTCCTATGCATATAATCCTTATTTATTAAATTTTAATTACGGAATTGATTTGGAATAACGAATCCACAAAGGGTGATAAAAACTGCCAAACTGGTTCCAATCGGAAAAATAGTTGCTGAACAAATAAGTCCGCTTAGCTTCAATAGAATATCCCACTTTATCCACCTATTACGCTGTTCCCTCAATCGTTGTAACTCGTCAGTCGGATTAACCTCAGAAACCGTTCTATAAAAACTTAATGTCGCTGTAGTGATGAGCAAAACAATGATTCCATAAAACACCTGCACGGTTGGATTATAAAAATCCATCGCAATTAGACTTGTTGCATATGGGAATAGAGAAGCAAAAAATAACATAATTACGGTCGCCCAAACTGTCTTTTGCGTAATTTTTTCAGTTCTATGAGAAAACGCATGCAGATTCACCCACATAGCCCCTAACCAGAAGAAGGACAATGCATATGCAAAAAAGTTTTCACGCAGTTCCCATAATCCTTGCCAATCAAGAGTCTTCGGTTTATCTAATTCCAATACTAAAATCGTCATAATAATGGCAATCACCGCATCAATAAATGCACTCAACCGTTCTTGCCCCATTGTTTGTCGTTCCATAAGATCACTCCTTACTACAATCACCATTTTACACTATTTCGTATCAAAAAGCACTACAGCCGAAGCCTGCTCCTTATGAGAAGCAATAAAACTTATTACTAAGTTTGGTAAAGATCACCGAGTCGAGGGACGAAAAAAAGCCCCCTAGATTTATAGTAGTTGTAATAGCGGGTTCATAACCAATGTGAATTACTGACTCTAGGGTAAAACCCGTAGAGTCAGTTTGAAGCTTGGTAGGATTGAGACCTTGGCTCAATCCGGTATCGCTATTATAACAACTATAAAAATTCTAGGGGGAGCTTTTTGAAAGTCCCTACGGGACTCCCATTAAATCTTTTTAACAAACTCAGATTTAAGTTTCATTGCGCCGAAACCATCTATCTTACAATCGATATTATGATCGCCTTCCACGATGCGAATATTCTTCACACGTGTTCCTTGCTTAATATCTTTCGGAGCGCCTTTCACTTTTAAATCTTTGATGACTGTTACAGTATCGCCATCTTGTAATTTATTTCCGTTTGCATCGATGGCTACTGGGCCTTCTTCAACTTCTGAACCTGGTTCCCATTCATACGCACATTCTGGACATACTAATAATACGCCATCTTCATATGTGTATTCTGAACCACATTTAGGGCAATTTGGTAATGACATTTGCTTTCCTTCTTTCTTTTAAAAATTCGTCTTAACGACGTTTACGAATCATATCTAAAGGTTTCACTGGCTCAGATACTTTCATCTTGCAGATCATCATCGCATGAGGAGCTGCTTCGATTTCTTCGCCATTTTCATCCCACAATTGTGTTAATGCTTCTTCGTGGTGACGCATTCCTGGTCCGTAGAACTCGATATGGTCTCCAACTTTGAAGTTATTACGTTGTTGTACTGTTGCCATCTGAGTTTCTGGATCATACTCAAGTACTTGTCCAACGAAAGCATATTGAGGAATTTGACGACGTGGACCAAATAATTGTTCTTCTTCAGTTGGAATTTGGTAGTAGAAACCAGTTGCTAACTCACGTTGCGCTGCTTTCCATAACTCGTCAATCCATTCTTGTTTACATACATAGTTATCTGGATCTTCACAGTAAGAATCTACTGCTGCACGGTAAACGTTCGATACTGTTGAAACGTAGTGGATTGATTTCATACGACCTTCAATCTTCAAGCTATCTACACCAGCTTCGATTAAGTCTGGTAAGTTTTGAATCATTGCTAAGTCAACGGCACTCATCGAGAATTTCTCTTCGATTCCTTCTTCGCCAGCACCGACCATATTCTTTTCGCCGGCAAATGGCATATCGAATAGACCGTATTTCCAACGACAAGACTGCGCACATCCACCACGGTTAGCATCACGATGCACCATGTGGTTTGATAATACGCAACGGCCTGAATAAGAAATACACATTGCACCATGAATGAATGCTTCGATTTCTACATCCACTTTTTCTTGCATTTCTTTGATTTCGTCCATTGACACTTCACGCGCTAACACGACACGCTCTAAGCCTTCGTCTTTCCAGAAGTTTAGCGTTTCGTAGTTGGCTGCTGAAGATTGTGTTGATAAATGGATTGGTAATCCTGGCGCTTCTGAGGCACAAATATCCATTAAGGCCATGTCACTGATGATGGCTGCATCGATACCGATGTCACGAACCGTACGGAAGAATTCTCCCGCTCCTTTTTCGTCACCTTCGTGCGTAACCATGTTGGCTGCGATATATACTTTTGCGTTATGTGCATGGGCAAAATCAACGGCTTCTTTCATTTCTGCAAAGTCGAAGTTTCCTGCACGGCTACGAAGTCCGTACGCTTCCCCACCAAGGAAAACCGCATCTGCTCCGTATAAAATAGCTGTTTTTAGTTTTTCAAGAGTACCCGCTGGAGCAAGTACTTCAGGTTTTTTCAATATTTTTCTTCCCATTTGACTCTCTCCTATTTCACATCTTCTGGATTTAATAAATAAAATCCTGCTTCGAGGCCACGTACTTTTGGATGGTGTGCGCGCACTTGTAATTCAAGGCTAGCACTCTTCTCTGGCGTCCATGTACCTGCTTCGATTTCATTACGAGCATTGACGAATAATTTCGCTACTTCCACGAAATCTTGACCTGGAGCTAACACTCCGTCTAATTTCCATTGTGGAATACCCATTTCTGTTAATTCTAACAAATATGGTGCAAGAGACACGTCGTTATTCGCGAAAATATGCGTTCCGTTAATGTCTTCGTAGATAGAATAGTGAGAATCTTCATCCGCAGGTTCTGATACGAATAAACCGCGACGTTTTTCAACCGATTCTTTTTTCTCGATATAGTTAAAGTAGTTATTTAACAGTGGGCGTTTTGAATGATGGATACAAGTCGCACCGTACACAAGAACTTCGATTGGAATTTCTACACCTGCCGCCAAGATTTTCATTTCTTCACGAGGAATTTCACGCGCAATCACCGCACCAACGGCACCACGTTTTCCCCAGAAGTTGATTTGACGACTACTTGTTACTAAAACCGCTGCATCATAACGATACGGAATTGAGTACTCAGGGTTCTTCATAATTTGAACCACACCTGGGTCTCCTACCGCGATGTTATCGACACCGATTTCCTTTAAAAATGTTAAATACTCAGGCACAAGCGCAATTCCTTCATTATGGAAAATCGCGTTTACAGCAACGCTTGCTTTCTTTCCATATTGGTGCGCCAATTCCGTTAATTCTTTTTGTTCCTCACGTGTAAACGACATTGGAAGGCGAAGTCCGAATTGGTCTTCCCCAAAATAAATCGTGTCCACGCCCGCTTCAAGCAAGTCTTTTGCTTGTTGGATGGATTCAACTGTTGCAATCAGCTCTATCATCCAAAGGCCCCCTTTATTCCTATAAAATTTTTACTCATCTAGAGTATCATAAAATGGCTCATTTTTCTAATGTTGTATAGAAAAATAAACAATCCACCCTACCAAAAGTGGCGGATGGATTGCTGTTTGTTATTCGATTGAACTCTCCTGTTAACTTTTACATTTTTTAGAATAATAATCTATTCATTTATATATATTCACTGCTAAACGACGTTGTAAATTTTATTTCGCCAATGTATAATAAAATAAGAAACATTATTTCTAAGGGTGGGTATTAAATGAAAAAATTTCTAACAGTAACCGATAAAAAAATTGAGGAATTTATCACAAAACATTCAGATATAGTTCTTTCTTCAAGTATTCATGTATTAGCAGATGAAATTGGGGTTTCATCATCATCTATTAGCAAATATATTAAAAAAATCGGTTTTCGCTCTTATTCACGCTTCAAAGTCAATTTAGCACAACAAAACACACAATCCATCGACGAACAAATCGATAAAGACGACTCTATCAAAACCATTCAATCTAAATTAATTAAGACGGTTACTCGTTCCTATGAAATGACGATCGAACTAATCGACGACGACACACTCGACCGCGTGATTGACTTACTCAAAAACGCGAATAAAATCTACACTTTTGGGGTCGGTGCTTCAGGTCTAGTCTGCAGCGATATTTACTTTAAACTAAGCCGTATCGGGAAAAATATCGTCTACCATACTGACTCACATATCCAACTCGCAAGCCTTAGCAATGCTACGGAAAAAGACTTAGTAATCGGTGTCAGCTACTCTGCCAGCACAAGAGAAGTCAATGCAGCCTTTGAAATTGCTAAAGAACGTGGCATCCCAACCGTATCGATTACTGGACAAGGCAACGGCAATCTAGACGCTCTCAGCACCTATTGCCTCAAAGTTCCTCGCCATGAAAAATCGATTCGTTCTGCAGCCATTACCAGTCGTAACGACTCGCTCTTCTTAGTCGACTTACTCTACTTAGGTCTTCTTCAAAAAGACGACAGCCGTGCTAACGACATTCTAGAAAGCAGTTATATGTTGACGCACGAATTGAGAAAATAATATTAAAACGACTATATTTTCTTTAAGTTGAAGATCCACCCTGTTTCGGGTGGTTTTTCTATAGCTTTTAAGAGCGACTATCAAAACTCAAACTATTTATCTTAATCAGTAACATGTACGAAAGGAGTTTTACTATGAAAATCGGAATTGACGGCGGAGGTACGAAGACAAAAGGAGTTTTATATAAAGAACAAGAAATCGTTGATGAATATATTGGAGAGATGGGAAATCCAATTGTAAACTTCGAGCTTGCAATATCAAATGTAGTACAAGTTATTAATCACTTACTCTCTAATAACAATCTCCACTATTCAGATATCAACTGTATTTCTATTGGTATGGCAGGCGCTAGCACCATCATTGACAAGCTCACATTAGCTTTTAACGAAAAAATCAGTTGTCGTTTTGTAGTTGATTCTGATTTAAAAATGAGTCATATTGCTACATTTAAAAATAATGATGGTAATCTATTCATCGCAGGAACTGGTTCTTCACTCCTTTCAAGAAAGGATGGAATATTTATTCAAAAAGGCGGATGGGGACATATTTTAGGGGATGAAGGTAGTGGATATTGGATTGGAAAACAAATTTTAAAAACATATGTTGATTATCTAGATTATGCTGAATCTCCTTTAGATTTCTGCGAACTAGTTCCGGCGCTGGAAGAACTCTTCCCTGACAGAAGTACTATTGTACAAACAGTTTATTCAAAACCAAAAACAGAAGTTGCAAAACTTGCTAGCTTTTGCAGCACTTATGACGCCAATTACTTTTTACACACACTCGCTCAACAAGCAGGAAAAGATATTGCAAAAGCTCTATTATCATGCAACAGTGAAACAATCATTCCTGTTGCTTTTGAAGGAAGTGTCGTTAAGAAAAATGCTACAGTACTGAATAGTTGTATTTCTGTAATTGACTCGTCTCAAAAACGTTTAAATATTATTCCCTCTAAATCAGCAACAGAAAGCGTCTTTTATTTATAAAAGCAAATGCCTATTGTGAAA
>NZ_JAPWBS010000017.1:0-41010 GCF_041433575.1 Granulicatella sp. 20925_1_28 | reverse complement strand
ATGGCCAAATATGGTGTTTTTCGATTCTACAGGAGAGATAAAAGTAGTCGGTGTAAGAAATGCAATGAAGCTTAATAGAGAAAAACGTGTGTAGTTTATAAATAGTGAAACCGAAGAATCTTGCGGATTTCATAACCACAATAATGGGGGATAGTATTAAATGCGAAAAAGAGGGCGTAGGAATTAAATTCCGTACGCCCTCTTTGAGGCTTTAAAGGTGAGAGACTATAGGCTCGAACCGGTACCCCATTATTGTAGTTATGATAAAATCCGCTAGGATTCGAAGGTATCACTAATGATAACTCTTAGATACGTTTTCTCTATTAAGCTTTTACTGTATCTAGTTCTTCGCCGATGGCTTCTAAACGCGCCACGACTTCTTCTAGTGATAAGTTGTGTTCTGCTACGTAGCGGTTGCGTGGGTGAACACGACATTCATGGCTGCAACCACGTAAGTATTTGTCTTCATTTTCTTCAGAACAAAGAATGCGACGGTTACATTCTGGGTTTCCACAGTTTACGTAACGTTCGCACGGTGTACCATCGAACCAGTCTTTCCCAATTACTACTGGGTCTACGTGGTTGATGTCAACAGCGATACGTTCGTCAAATACGTACATTTTTCCATCCCATAATTCGCCTTGAACTTCTGGGTCTTTTCCGTAAGTTGCGATACCGCCGTGTAATTGACCGACATCTTTGTAGCCTTCACGAACCATCCAGCCAGAGAATTTCTCACAGCGAACGCCACCTGTACAGTAAACAACGACACGTTTGTCCATGAATTTCTCTTTGTTATCGCGAACCCATTGTGGTAATTCACGGAAGTTGCGAATGTCAGGGCGGATAGCACCGCGGAAGTGACCTAGATCGTACTCATAGTCGTTACGAGTGTCTAGGACAACAGTGTTTTCGTCAAGTAGGGCTTCTTTAAACTCTTGTGGAGAAAGGTAAGCACCTGTTGTTTCAAGTGGGTTAATATCGTTATCGAAGTCGTTATCTTCTAAACCAAGGTGTACGATTTCTTTTTTGTAACGAACGAACATCTTCTTGAAGGCTTGTTCGCTTTCTTCATCGATTTTAAACCATAAGTCTTCCATGCCAGGAAGAGAGTGAACATAGTCCATATATTTTTGAGTTGTTTC
The DNA here is from genome assembly GCF_041433575.1 of Granulicatella sp. 20925_1_28. Taxonomy (NCBI): domain Bacteria; kingdom Bacillati; phylum Bacillota; class Bacilli; order Lactobacillales; family Carnobacteriaceae; genus Granulicatella; species Granulicatella sp. 20925_1_28. The sequence continues at coordinate 39,865 of NZ_JAPWBS010000017.1, read as the reverse complement.
GTAATCACCAGATACAGTTCCGTTGATTCCTTCGTCAGCGACAAGGATACGTCCTTTTAATCCGATTGATTTGCAGAATGCTAAATGATCTGCCGCAAATTGTTCCGCATTTTCGATTGGAACATATTTATAGTAAAGTAAAACACGAATGTCTTTTGCCATATTGTAAATCTTTCATCCTTTTCTAATTTGTAGTGATTCTATTGTAACTTTATTGAGAATGATTATCAATGAATTCGATTGTGAAAAACTTCGAAAGGTATTGACATGAAGGCGTTTTGGAGTATAATATTCAGTATAACGTTAAATTTATCAGATTGGAGGAGAAATCAATGAACAACTTAAACGTAAAACAAGTACATGTTTTGAGAAACCTTCCAATTTTGGTGAATGAAGTATAGCGCATTTTTATAGATAAATTTAAGTGAGCCGTTACTTTTTCCATGCGTGGGGAAGGTTACGGCTTTTTTGATGGAGGAAAACGATGAACGATTTATTGAAAGTCATTATTAATTTTATAAAAAAACATCCGATGCGCTACCTTGTTAGTTTCATTTTGATGATTGCAAGTAGTATTGCGGCGGTGTACCCAGCTCGGATTATCGGACAAGTCGTCGATAGCATCGTGGCGAGTGAACTGAACGCCGAGTGGCTTTGGACACAGCTTGTGGTTTTAGTCGGGATTATTCTTGTGGCCTATATTACGGAGAGTATTTGGACATATTTTATTTTTATTGGGTATTATGAAGTTCAAAAAGAATTACGTGTGAAGTTACTGCGCAATAATTTACGGAAGAAAATTCCGTTTTACGCGCATTTTAGAACGGGCGATATTATTACGCGTAGCAGTGAAGACGTTTCAACGATTGGTGAAATGATGGGGTTCGGTATGTTTGCCTTGATGAACTCTACATTACTGGGGAGCGTATCACTTTATATGATGGTTACAACGATTTCATTGCCACTGACCATCGCAGCAGTTTTGCCACTGCCAATCCTTTCGTATCTTGTGTATAAATGGGGATTCGATTTAGAAGAAGAGTACAACAAGGCGCAAAATGCAGTTTCACAATTAAATAATGAAGTGCTGGAGATGATTGACGGGACGTATGTGATTCGAGCTTACGGACAAGAAGATGCGATGATGGATGAATTTCGTGCGAAAACGAAAAAGGCCATGAAGCAAAATATCGTCGTGGCAGAGATTGAGTCTCGTTTTATTCCACTCGCGCAATTATTTATGATGATCAGCTTTACCATTGCGCTTCTCTACGGTGGGTATCTAGTATCGACTGGGGACATTCTAGTCGGGGATGTCATTGCATTCCAAGTCTATATGGGGTCGATTATGTGGCCGATGTTTATGATTGGCGATATTATCACGAACTATAAACGCGGAAAAGTAGCAACCGAGCGTATTAATGAAGTGTTGAAACATGATGATGAAATTGAACGCGGCGGTACAAAAGCGCTCGAGACGATTGAATCCATTGAGTTTAAGGACTTCAACTTTACGTATCCAGGTGAAGAGTCGCCATTATTAAAAGAAATTAACCTTACATTAAATAAAGGCGAGACGCTTGGGATTGTTGGGAAAACAGGTTCTGGGAAGACGACGCTGTTGATGCAATTATTACATCAATTTCCATACCGAGGAGAGCAGCTTCTCATTAACAGAGAACCATTGATTGATTACGATCCTCAAATGGTGGCAGGTCATTTAGCCTACGTTCCGCAAGAACACACACTTTTCTCACGCACGATTCGCGAGAATATGTTATTCGGGAAAGAAGATGCAACCGATGAAGAAATCTGGGAAGCATTGACGTTGGCGTCCTTTGATGGAGACGTGAAACGCATGCCGCAGCAGCTCGATACGATGGTCGGAGAAAAAGGGGTATCTCTCAGTGGTGGTCAAAAACAACGTCTATCGATTGCGCGTGCCTTCATACGCAACCGTGAATGTTTGATTTTAGATGATGCGTTATCCGCAGTTGATGCGAAAACAGAACGCGAAATTATCTCGCACTTGCAAGAAGAGCGTGGCGGCTGTATGAATATTATTTCTGCACACCGACTTTCTGCGATTCGTCATGCTGATGAGATTATTGTGATGAATGAAGGACGCATTAGTGATCGCGGTACCCACGAGGAGTTACTCGCACAACGTGGTTGGTACTATGAACAGTACCTGATTCAAGAGATAGAGGAGGAGATCGAATGAAAACGATGAAGCGATTATTAAGCTACCTCCGCTATGAGAAAAAAGGAGTTCTGATTGGACTCGTCTGCCTGTTGATTTCAACCATTGCGACTTTAACAGGACCTCTTGTGGCAAAATATATGATTGATAATGTGATTACACCGATGGGACAATCGCATGTCTTCGATGCTGGAAGTGTACTCCTATGGGTGGGTATTTACGTGGCAGTGAACTTAATTGGAGCGGCTGGTGGATATTTAAACCGTTTATATATGAAGACTCTCTCGAACCGCGTGGCCAAACGCATTCGTGACGAAGTATTCGAACATGTACAAACCTTGCCAGTATCGTATTTCGACCATTTACCTGCCGGAAAAGTGGTTTCTAGAATTACGAGTGATACGGAATCGGTGCGTGCAAACTTTTATGTCAATGGGATTTCGACGCTCCTTAGTACCGTCGTGATGCTCATTGGGGTATACACAACGATTTTCTTATTAAATGCGACGCTTGGATTCGTGTTATTATTCCTAGTTCCGGTGATGATGCTATGGCAGCGAACCGTTGCCGTAATGCAGAAAAAATGCTATACAGAGAGTCGTGAACTGTACAGCCAGTTGAGCGGACAGTTAAATGAAAGCATTCAAGGGGCTTGTATCGTTCAAGCCTTCCAACAAGAAGAAAAAATTGTCGCGGAATATGATGAGACGGCTACGTCTTGGGTAGAGGTTGGTCGTAAGGAATTAATTCTTGAGTCGTACTTCTCATGGAGTTTAGTTGGCTTACTTCGAAACTTTACGTTATTTGGAATTGTGTATTACTTCGGAATGCAATTTATCGGTGGAACGCTGGGGATTTCAGCGGGGCTCCTATATGCCTTTATTGATTATGTCAACCGTGTTTACGAGCCGATTCAAACCTTTATGAATGTCGTGTCTGGTTTCCAACAATCAATGGCTGCCGGTGACCGTGTGTTTGAATTAATGGATACGCCAAGCGAAGACTCCGGAGAAGAACTCTTTACCTTTGACGAAGGACGAATTGAATTTAAAGATGTGAGTTTTGAATATACACCGGGAGTTCCTGTATTGAAGAACTTGAATTTCACGGTAGAACCTGGGCAGACGGTGGCGTTTGTCGGACATACCGGTTCAGGAAAATCTTCTATTATGAACTTGCTCTTTCGATTCTATGACCCAACGAGTGGAGCCATCTTGATTGATGGAAAAAACACGCGTGACTTTAACAGACGCAGCGTTCGAAGCGAAATGGGTATCGTGCTTCAAGATCCGTATTTATTCACAGGAACAATTGCTTCAAACGTCGGGCTCAATAATGAATCGATTCAACCGGAGACGATTAAAGAGGCGCTCGTGAAAGTAGGTGGAGGACATCTACTTACAAAGAGTGACAAAGGATTGGACTACGAAGTAAAAGAAAAAGGGATGGACTTCTCTTCAGGAGAACGCCAATTGATTTCATTTGCTAGGGCCATTGTCTTTGACCCGAAAATCTTAATTCTAGACGAAGCGACTTCGCATATCGATACCGAGACGGAAGAGATTATTCAAAACGCAATTAATGTCGTAAAAGAAGGGCGTACAACCTTTATGATTGCGCACCGACTTTCTACGATTGCTCATGCAGACCAAATTTTTGTGTTGGATAAAGGAGAAATTGTGGAACGCGGAACGCATGATGAATTGATGCAACTCAATGGACAATATGCCGAAATGGTGGCTCTTCAAAAAGGCTAATCCCATAGACTCTGTTTCTTTTGAAACAGGGTCTATTTTGATGCAGTGGGTAAACAGAATTTTTATTGTTTTTCAAGGGAATTCATGGTGCATAAAGCCGCCTAGTTTGTTACAATGTGTAGGAAACAGATTGGGGAGAGAGTTATGATTACAAAAGAAGTTATTGAACGCGCTACGGCACATCGCCGTCATTTACATATGTATCCAGAAGTATCCGGAACGGAAATCGAAACGACTCGCTATATCCGCGAAGCCCTAGAAGCGATGGGACTTACATGCTGGGGTTTAAAGTCTAAAACTGGAGTCGTGGCAGAAATCGGAAACGACAATGGACCAACATTAGCCTTACGTGCCGACATCGATGCCTTACCGATTGTGGAACAAACAGGATTAGACTACGCTTCAAAAAATGAAGGAGCAATGCATGCGTGTGGACATGATTTCCATACAGCAAGCCTACTTGGAGCCGTTCAAGTGTTGAAGGAACAAGAAGCTAATTTAAAAGGGAAAGTTCGCTTTATTTTCCAACCGGCCGAAGAAAGTAACCAAGGAGCACGCGCATTGATTGCAGAAGGCGTGCTTGACGGAGTGGACGCGATTATTGGATTCCATAATAAACCAGAAATTCCAGTTGGAACGATTGGTGTGAAGGAAGGACCTCTGATGGCAGCAGTCGGCCAATTTAAAGCAGAAATTACAGGGGTAGGAACACATGCGGCAGCACCGCACAACGGGAACGATCCAATCGTGACGGCATGCCAAGTGATTGCCAATGCCCAAGCCATCGTTGCTCGTCATACTTCTCCGCTCGAACCAGTGGTATTAAGCGTATCGCATATCGAAGCAGGAAATACATGGAATGTGATTCCAGAAAAAGTATTTTTTGAAGGAACGATTCGTACCTTTAATAAAGAAGTGGAACGTAAAATGACCGAGCAATTCGAGAAGATGATTGTCCAAACCGCAGATGTATACGGACAAAAAGGTAGTATCGAATGGATTTTAACGCCACCAGTCGTGCATAATGATGCCGCAGTCACAAAAGTGGTTAAAAGTGTGACGGAGAAATTTGCGACAGTGGTAACACCGGAAGTGACTTTAGGAGCGGAAGATTTCGCTAATTATATGGAACACGTTCCAGGATGTTTCGTCTTTATCGGAACAGGTTGCCCACGCGAATGGCATCACCCAGCATTCTTAGTGGATGATGCGGCATTACCATTTGCCATTCAGTATTTTGTGGATAACACGAATGCTCTTCTAGAAGTACTTTCACAGAAAGGAAACGCGTAATATGAAAACAATGGTGGTGATTAGCCATCCAACAATTCAAACGTCATCGAGCCAACAGTTTTTCCTTGCAACTTTAAAAGGGGAAGAGTCGGTTGCGGTTCGTCATTTAGATGAAGTATGGAGTGAAGCAAAACCGCATTTTACAAAATCGGATGAAGAAAAAGCTTTGGCAGATTCTAGTGCACAGCGTCTGATTCTTCAATTCCCGATGTATTGGTACCAAGCGCCTTCTGTGATGAAGGAATGGATCGATACAGTGATGAGTAAGAGTGCGCCTTTTGCCAAACAGATTAAGGAACTCGGAATTGTTGTGACACTCGGTGTGAAAGAAGAAGCCTTCCGTGCAGGAGGAAAAGAGCAATTCACGATTTCGGAACTCTTGCGCCCGTTCCAAGCGTTGGCCAATGCGATGGGGTGGACCTATTTACCGATTTTTGAGGTACATCAGTTTGATTATAAGACTGAAGAGGCGAAACAAGTCTTACTCGTGGAATATTTACAATACGTGACAAAAGAACATCACGGAACACTAAAAGATACCGAAGAGTGGTTCATCAAACGTGCAGAAGCATTGCCTGGTGCACATTGGGAACAAATCGCAGAGTGGATCAAGGAAAACCAGGACGAAAGACTGGAGCTCGAGATGCATCTTAGTAACTGGGAGGAGAGTCAGTATGGAGATTATTGAGAAAATCCAGTTGCTCGATGCATGGATTGGCGAAGCAAAAGACTATAAAGAACGCGCATTGCTTGTGGCTGCAAAAACTCTTCTATTAGAACAAGCAAAACGAATTGAACAAGCACATGGTGAATTGGATGGACGGATGTGGAGTCCTGAAAACTGGGCTAAATAAGGAGAATGAGATTGAAAAAAGATTATTTAGGACTGAGACTAGTGTTACTTGTCATCGCCTGCTTCTTAATCGGACTAGGCGCGAAGATGGCGGGCTCTAGTACATTAGGAGCGGACGTTGTCGTTCTTGTGTGGGAAGGGTTAAACCGCACATTTGGTGTAGAAATGGGAACAAGTAATATTATCGTTTCACTTGTATTTCTTGCGATTACGCTGAGCATCAACTGGAGATATATTGGATTTGGAACAGTTGTAGGGATGTTCTTACAAAGCTTCTTTATTGAACTGTTCGACTTTAGCGCTCTTGCCGAAATGGATATCGCCGTAAAAGTAGTGGCCATGGTCGTAGGGATTGCCTTAATCGCCATGGGATGCGCGGTGTATGCCTTAGCAGAACTTGGAGTCGGACCGTATATCGCGGCGACGCTTGCCTTACATGAGAAATTCAAAACATCCATTCCTCGAAACAAATTCTTCATCGATGCAAGCTGTGTAGTAACCGCAGCGATTTTGGGGCAATGGCCAAATATTGGACCTGTAGTGTCATTATTAATTAGTGGAATTATCATGGACCAAACAATGGTGATTTTGAAGAAATTTTTACCAATTAAATAAAATAGACAAAATGAAACCTATCTACATGAGAAATCCTATTGTAGATAGGTTTTTTAGCGCTTTATCGAAATAATGAAACATGATACCGTTTCCAAAGAGAGCAAAATAGTACAAGTCAAAAGCAAAATAGTTATTGTGAAAGCGGTTTTTTCGTTGTAAACTAAAAGTGTCTTAAAAAGTAATAGAACTAGGGGGAGACAACATGAAAAAGAAAGTATTACTATCAAGCGCAGCATTATTAGCAGCTGTATCTTTAGCAGCTTGCGGAAATAATAGCAACAGCACTAGTAAGACAGATTCAACTACTCAACAAGGAGGAGCTGCTAAAGAGAAAGTTACTCTTAAATTAGCTGCCTTAGAAAGTGGTTACGGCGCAGAAATGTGGCCAGCAATCATCAAAGCTTATGAAGAGGCTAATCCAAACGTTAAAGTGGAATTGACTCAAGATAAGGAAATTGAAGATAAAATTACGCCTCAAATGAAAGCTGGCGATTACCCAGATATCGTAATGTTAGCTTTAGGACGTAAAAAAGCTTTACCAGAAACATTAATTAAAGAAAAAGCTTTAGCTGACTTAACTGGATTATTCGATATGAAAGTTTACGGCGAAGACAAAAAAGTTTCTGAAAAATTATTAAACAACGTATTAGGAACAACAGTAACTGACCCTTACGGAGACGGAAAACACTACTTAGCACCAATGTTCTACGCTCCAACAGGATTATTCTACAACGAAGCGTTATTCAAATCTAAAGGTTGGGAAGTTCCAAAAGATATGCCTGGTATGAAAGAATTAGCTGAAAAAGCTAAGAAAGATGGCATTTCATTATTCACTTATCCAGTATCTGGATACTTAGATAGCTTCTTCCCAGCATTATTAGCAAACGCTGGAGGCGTTGATTTATTCAACAAAGCAATGAAATATGACACAGGAGCATTCACTTCTGAAGGCGCAACTAAAGCTTTTGAAGCATTAGGAACATTCTTACAAAACGTTGAACCTTCAACAGTAGCAAACGCAAACCCACAAAGCTTCACTAAGAACCAACAATTAATCTTAGACAACAAAGCTTTATTCATGCCAAACGGTACTTGGGTAGTTGGGGAAATGGCTAAAGCACCTCGTGCAGAAGGATTCAAATGGTCTATGACAGCTGCACCAGCAATCGAAAAAGGTGGCAAACGTTATGTTTACTCATTCTTCGAACACATCTGGGTTCCAAAAGAATCTAAGAACCAAGAAGCAGCTAAAGAATTCTTATCATTCTTATACTCTGACAAAGCAGCAGAAATCTTTGCTAAATACAACGCAGCTCAACCAATTAAAGGTGTAACAGCTAAGTTACCTGATGAATTGAAATCATTATACAAAGTTGTAGATGAAGTTGATGGCGTAATCAATGGTAACTTCGTAGCTACTAAACCTGTTGAAGGCGTAAGCATGAAAGACACATTATATGGTCAAATCGACTCTGTAGCATCTGGTCAAAAAACAGTTGCTGAATGGCAAAAATCTGTAGAAGAAGTTAGCCAAAAACTAAAAGCAGCAGTTGAATAATTCAAATAGAATGAATTAAATAGGAGTGGGATGCGAAGCAATTTTCGAGGATGAAAATTCCTTCCGCCCACTCTCATTTTATCTAAAAAAGGTCGAAAGAGGGCAGAACGATGAAAAATCGTAGAAAAAGAGAGAAAAATTTATTTATTCTCGTGTGTCTATTACCTGCACTAATTTTATTCTTTACGTTTCTAATTTACCCAACAATTGAAGTATTCCGCATGTCTTTATTCAAATGGGGCGGATTCTCAAACAACCAACAATTTGTTGGATTGGATAACTTTAAAATCTTATGGCAAGATGAAAATTTCTTTAGAACGATTCAGAACACAATCTTACTAATCGTAGTGGTAACACTCTTTACAGTAGTATTGGCAGTTCTTTTCGCGGCAATCCTTTCAACAGAAAAGATTCGCGGAAACAACTTCTTCAGAATTATTTTCTACATCCCTAATATTTTATCAATCGTAGTTATTGCAGGTATTTTCTCAGCAATTTATGATCCAAAAGCTGGACTTTTAAATGCTGTATTACCAGAAGCATGGAATAAATTATGGCTTGGTGATCAAAGTATTGTTATTTACTCACTCGCATTTGCGTTAATTTGGCAAGCGATTGGGTACTACATGGTTATGTATATGGCAGGGATGGCGAACATTCCAGCTAGCTTATACGAAGCAGCTGACCTTGATGGAGCTGGAAAAATCGGTAAATTCTTTAACGTTACATTACCATTGATTTGGAATAGTATTCGTACAACATTAACATTCTTCATTATCAGTACGATTAACTTAAGTTTCTTACTTGTACAAATCTTGACAGACGGTGGACCAGACGGATCAACTGAAGTGTTCTTAAGCTACATGTTCAAACAAGCTTATACAAACTCTTCATACGGATACGGTATGGCAATCGGTGTAGTTATCTTTATATTCTCATTCGGATTATCAGGTATCGTAAGTCATATTACGAAACGCGATATTCTTGAATACTAGGAGGGGAGATCATGAAAGGAAATACTCGTTCATTCGAAAAGCTGTATAAAGCTTTTATATACGTAGCGCTGATTACATTAGCGATTAGTATTATTGTACCAGTGGGCTGGGTCTTCTTAGCTTCTGTTAAAGAGAATAGAGAGTTCTACGGATCTCCATGGACAATGCCAGAAGGATTCTACATCCAAAACTTTGTGGATGCTTGGAATAAAGCAAAAATGGGTGACTACATGTTGAACTCAGTGATTGTTACAGCATTAGCGTTAACAATCCTTGTAGTTGTAGCCATTCCTTCTTCATACGTATTAGCACGTTACAAATTTCCAGGAAGTCGTTTCATTAACTCTTTACTAAAAGGTGGATTATTCATCAACGTAAACTATATCGTTGTACCAATCTTCTTAATGTTACTGGACTGGGATAAAGGACTAAAAGGATTCGGCATTAACGGATTCTTCTTGAACAACATTTTCGTCTTAGCGGTTGTGTATGCAGCGACATCATTACCATTTACGATTTATTTATTATCAAACTTCTTCAAGACATTGCCAACAACGTTTGAAGAAGCAGCATCTATCGACGGTGCAGGATATTTCACAACAATGATCCGCGTAATGACACCAATGGCAAGACCAAGTATTATCACAGTAATCTTATTCAACTTCCTATCATTCTGGAATGAATACATTATCGCTCTTACATTAATGCCAGGTAAAAACCAAACTTTACCAGTAGGGTTGAAAAACTTAATTCAAGCGCAACGTGGGGCAGCTGAATACGGACAATTATACGCAGGGATGGTATTAGTAATGTTACCAACATTAATTCTATACATTCTTGTTCAAAATAAACTAACACAAGGGATGACACTAGGCGGCTCTAAAGAGTAATCGTCATCGCAGGAGGAAAGAAAATGGGTAAAACAAAAGGGCGTTTAACCCTACCAAGTGAATCGAATTTTCTTGAACAGACTAAAGAATTGCTCGACCGTTGGGGAGCCGATGCAATTCGTGATAGCGATGGAACGAAACTCGATGAAGCAACCAAACAATTAGATGCAAAAATCTATACAACATACTTTGTAGCACGTAACCATAATGATTTCATTAAAGATTATATGGAAGAGTGCCAACAAATCTTCGTCATGTCCAAATTCTGGCTAGCAACAGAAGATACGCTAACAATTCCATTTATGGAAGGGTACTTCGAAGACCAAGTGCAACCAGACTATGTACATGATCCAAAACGATATTGGGAAGTCATCGACCGTACTACTGGAGAAGTAGTTCCGGTTGAGAAATGGACTGTCCATGAAGAAAACAACACGATTACGATTGAAGGCACTCGTCCTTTCCATGAGTATACAGTGTCGTTTCTAGTGTATGCGATTTGGGATCCAACTCAAATGTACAACCATATTACGAATAACTGGGGCGATGTTCCTCACGATATTCCATTTGATGTACGTGGACCTCATTCAAATCAATTCATGCACTCTTATTTAAAACAATGGTTAAAAGACAATCCGGATACTGATGTGGTTCGTTTTACAACGTTCTTCTATCACTTCACATTAATTTTCAACAACTTAGGAAAAGAAAAATTTGTGGACTGGTTCGGATATGGTGCCAGCGTTTCAGTAGCGGCACTTGAAGCTTTTGCCAAGGAAAAAGGCTATCGCTTAAGAGCAGAAGACATCGTGGATGAAGGGTACTATAACTCAACATTCCGCACACCAAGTAAAGCGTACTTAGACTATATCGACTTCATTCAAGCATTCGTTGCTAGAGAAGCTAAAAAATTAGTCGACGAAGTACACGATGCTGGTAAAGAAGCGATGATGTTCTTAGGAGATAACTGGATTGGGACTGAACCATACGGACCATACTTCGAACAAATTGGATTAGATGCAGTCGTGGGTTCTGTCGGCGGCGGAGCAACACTTCGTATGATTTCAGATATTCCACACGTAAAATATACAGAAGGAAGATTCTTACCATACTTCTTCCCAGATGTATTCCGTGAAGGAAATGATCCTACGATTGAAGCCAATAAAAACTGGTTATCTGCAAGACGTGCCATCATGCGTAACCCTGTAGACCGTATTGGATATGGCGGTTATTTAAGTCTTGCATATAAATTCCCTAAATTTGTCGACTACATTGAACATGTAACAGATGAATTTAGAGAAATCTACGATATCGTTAAACATACAAAACCTTATACTGGTTTGAAAGTAGCGATCTTAAACGCATGGGGGCGTTTAAGAACTTGGCAAGCACACATGGTTGCCCATGAACTTCCATACAAACAAATTTATTCTTACCTTGGAATTATGGAAGCCTTAAGTGGTGCAAGTGTGGACGTAAGCTTTATCAGCTTTGACGATATCATTAACGGTGGAGTTCCAGAAGGTGTCGATGTCATCATCAACGCGGGGGATGCCGGAACTTCATTTAGCGGTGGAGAGGTTTGGAAGAATGAAACGCTCATTACACGTATTCGTGAATTCGTGTATAACGGTGGCGGATTTGTCGGGGTTGGGGAACCAACAGCCGTTCATCATCAAGGAAGATTCTTCCAACTTGGAGATATTTTGGGTGTTGAAAGAGAAATGGGATATAGCCTTTCAACAGATAAATACTTTACTAAAGAATTAAAAGAGCACTTCATCATCGAAGATATTGAAGATGTTCATAAAATCGACTTTGGGGAGAATATTAAAAACGTGTATGGCTTAACGAGTGCAACAGAAGTACTTGAATTTAGCAATCCAAAAGTGAGCGCAGGTGGCGTTGAAGAAGGAATCGTTCTTCCAGCCAATGCCGAAGGAAAAGAATTTGGGGAAATTCACCTTGCTGCGAACCCTTACGGAAAAGGTCGTGGGGTTTATATCGCAGGACTTCCATACACACCAGAAAATACAAGATTATTAATGCGTGCGTTATTCTACGCAGCGAATAAAGAAAGTGAATTAACGAAATGGTATGCAAGCAATCCATTAGTAGAAGTACACGCTTATCCTGAAAAAGGAGTGTATGCGATCGTGAACAATACTAACGAAGCGCAAACAACTCTTGTATACGATGGTGAAGGTGTATCAAGAACTGTGGAACTTGAGCCAAGCGAAATTAGATGGGAGAAGATATCATGAATCCTAAAGTGAAAATTTTAATCCGCGTCGTATTGATGTTGGTATTCTTATATGTAGTTATTTTAGGGCATCAGATGATTGGAAAAGAAGGCGTTGCAACAATGCTTGTTGGCTTAGCTGGATTACTTCTCTTGCTATGGGATTACAATCGTCCGTACTCTAAATCGATGAAGCGTTAATAAAACTTAACTAGGAACAGGGGCTTGTTTACCAACAAGCCCCTGTTCCTGTTTGCATGGGCACAATATTTAAAAATAAATAATGCAAACCAAAGGTTTGTGATTACTGCGAAGATTTGTGAGTTCGTTTTATAGTAGCTGTAATGAGGGACCGGCTCGAGCCTGGAGTCTCTCGCCTTCAAAGTTCAAAACAGGAGTAAGGAATAAATTCCTAACTCCTGTTAATTCACCTTTGATCCTAATTCCCATTACTGCTACTATAAGAACCCGACAAGTCTTCTTCGTAATCACTGTGCTATTTTTTAATATTGTGTTATGCAAAGGAAAAGGGAGGGTAGGAGGGGATAGAGGGATTTGGTGCAGACGAGTCTTTTCGTATCACAGAGCATCTTTAAATGTTGTGTTCTGCGAGGAAAGAGAGTGAGGAGAAATTGGTGAAATTTCTTATAGGAATTTGGTTTATTAAAAGATGAAAATATCGTATAATAGAAAAGAAATTGAAAGGAATGGGGGATAATATGAAAGGATTGTTTATCACGATGGAAGGTCCTGATGGCGCTGGGAAAACAACGGTCATCAACCAACTGATTCCTTTGTTACAAAAACACGCGCTCGTGGATATTGTTTCAACAAGAGAACCTGGTGGAAGCCGCATCGCTGAAGATATTCGAAAAGTCATTCTGGATGTGAACAATACAGAAATGGACGAGAGAACAGAAGCGATTTTATATGCAGCGGGTCGTCGCCAGCATTTAAAAGATCGTATCTTACCAAATTTAGAAAAAGGGAATATTGTTTTTTGTGATCGTTTTGTCGATAGCTCGTTGGTGTATCAAGGAGTTGCTCGTGGGATTGGGGTAGAAGAAGTTGCACAGTTAAATCATTTTGCAACAGATGGCTTAGAACCAAGCACGACGCTTTACTTAGATGTGCCGGCTGAAGTTGGATTGGAACGTATTCATAAAGCAAGAGGGAACCGTCAGTTTGACCGCTTAGACCAAGAAGGGTTAAGCTTCCATACGATGGTTCGCAATGGATATTTAGAATTAGTAGAAAAATATCCAGAAAGAATTGTATCGATTGATGCGACAAAATCCATTGAAGAAGTAGTGGAAGAGTGCTTCCGCGTTTTAGTGGAACGTTACCCAAAATATTTTACAAAATAGGAGAATGAAATCATGAAATTATTAATTGCGATTGTTCAAGATAAAGATGCACATTTATTAGGAGATGAGTTTGCACAAGCAAATATTCGCGCAACTCGTTTATCAACAACAGGTGGATTCTTACGTGCAGGAAACACTACTTTCATCATCGGGATTGAAGAAGAACGTGTACAAGAAGCGTTAGATATCATTAAAGAAAACTGCCAATCACGTGAACAAATGACTGTGCCACCAGTGCATATCGACAGCATGCTTGATAGCGCGCTAACAACTCCAGTTCCAGTTCGTGTAGGTGGAGCTACAGTATTCGTATTACCTGTAGACTCATTCTTCCGTTTCTAAGATGGAAAAGATGCAAGAAGCGTTTATTCGTGCCATCGATAATGGTCATCTGAGCCATGCCTATTTGTTTGAAGGAGCAAAGGGAATTGGGAAAGCGGAGATGGCCAAGGAAATCGCAAAGATGCTTAACTGCACGAAGCGAAAAAAAGGCGAGCCTGCATGCGGAGAGTGTGAACACTGCACAAGAATTGAGCATGGGAACTTCCCGGATTATATTGTGGTAGAACCTGAAGGTACAACGGTGAAGGTGGACCAAATTCGTACGTTGAAATCGCAGTTGACAAAAACAGCGATGGAGTCGAGTGCGATTGTTTGTGTAATTCACGCAGTCGATACGTTGACACAAGGCGCTGCGAATAGCTTATTGAAGTTTTTAGAAGAACCAACGGGAAATATCCATTTCATTCTTCTAACAGAGCAACTCAGCAAGGTTCTGATTACGATTCAATCACGTTGTCAGATTATTCGTTTCCAATCGAATGCAGGAGAAAATATTGTTGCAACGCTGAAAGAACGCGGCGTACTGAATGCGACAGCGCAGCTACTGTCTCAATTGACGAGTAATATTGACCAAGCAGTAGAGATGCTCGAGAGTGAAAGCTTTGGACAGATTCGCCAAGAAAGCTGGAATTGGTTTGTCCGCGTATTTACGAATCGTGCGATGGCCTTTGTGACGATTCAGTCTCAAGTGATGCCACTCTTAGCGACAAAAGCCGATAGCGAGCTGTTTTTAACGCTATTACAAATTTACATCCGTGATGCCTTGCTGTATGTACGAGGTGTCGAAGGAGCCATTATTCAAAGCGATAAACTCGCAACGATGAAGAGTTTTGCAAATCATCTTACCGTGAGTGAATGGATTAAAGAACATGAAAAAATGACCAATGCCATTGCCAAAGTAAGTGCCAACGTTGGAGTTCAAGCAGTATTAGAACAATGGGTGTTAAAAATCCCAAAATAGATAGGAGGTGCGTGAATGCCAAACAGACAATTGTATGATCGAATCGAACGCTTAACAAAACAAACTTTGTTGCAACTACATGAACTCGAACAGATTTCTGAAGAGTTGCAAAAAGTCATCGAAGAGAATCATAATTTAACGATGGAAAATCGTCACTTGAAAGATCGTTTAGACGAATTAGAGCCAAACACGCACACGAAGAAAGTGGCTAAAAAGAAAAAAAGAAGCCAATCCATCATCAACTTAGAAAATATTTACGACCAAGGATTCCATATTTGCAATTTATACTATGGAAAACGTAGAGAAAACGATGAAAGTTGTATGTTTTGTACAGAAATCTTGTATAGCGAAGATTAATGCGTGAAAAGAGCAAGATTGTCATATAAAAAGCCAATAAAGTACTAAAAAGAGCCTGTCCATGGACGGGCTCTTTTGTTATAATAAAAGATGAAATCGTTTTATCTTTTTTGGGGGAAACAGTATGAATCAAAAACAATCAAAACCAAATGTCATCCTCATCGTAGTGGACCAAATGCGTGCGGACGCATTGTCTATTAACCGCAGTGATGACCTAGTGGTAACACCAACGTTAGATATGATGGCCAGCATGGGATATAACTTTGAAAATGCCTACTCACCAGTGCCAAGTTGTGTGCCAGCAAGAGCCGCGCTTTTAACAGGGATGGACCAAGAAAAGTCAGGAAGAGTGGGATACGAAGACGAAGTGCCTTGGAACTACACGAATACACTTCCTCAAACGTTCAAGGATTTAGGCTACCAAACAGAATGTATCGGGAAAATGCATGTGTATCCAAGCCGTAAGCGCATGGGATTTGACCATGTTCTCTTGCACGATGGCTACTTACATGTCGACCGTAAATACAATAAAGCGTATGGTGAAACCTTTGAACATTCGAGCGATTACTTGGATTGGATCAAACAAGAACTCGGCAGCGATGCAGATATAATCGATGATGGAGCAAACTGTAATTCATGGGATGTACGTCCGTTTGAACTTCCTGAAAAATACCATCCAACGAACTGGATTGTGAGCGAAAGTATTCGTTTCTTGAAGAGACGTGACCCAAGCGTTCCGTTCTTCTTGAAGATGTCGTTTGAAAAACCGCATGCGCCGCTCAATCCACCGAAGTATTTCTATGATTTATACATGGACAAATTAGGGGACGTATCGGACTTGCATATCGGGAACTGGGAAGAACTCGAAGAGAAGATTCCAAGTCTTTATGCGAAACGCGGAAAAATTCCAGCGGACGCACAAAAGAGAATGTTGGCTGCGTACTACGGCTTAATCACGCATATCGATAATCAATTAAGTCGCTTCTTAACAGCCGTTGAGGAATTTGATTTACTTGAAAATACGATTTTCTGGTTCGTGAGTGACCACGGAGATCAACTCGGAGAACACTATTTATTCCGAAAAGGCTATCCTTACCAAGGTAGTATTAAGATTCCAGCGTTTATTTTCGATCCGGGTAACTTAATCGCGGGTACGAAGAAGAGCGTCAGACAACTCGTGAAGATTCAAGACGTTTTCCCATCACTTGTAGAGCTTGCCACAGGTGAAAAAGTTGAAACAGACGGTAAGAGCGTTCGCCAATTATTATTCGGCGAATTTGCAGGTTGGCGAAATGAATTCCATGGCGAACATAGTCTAGGTGTGGATTCTAGCCAATATATTTTAACAGATGAATGGAAATTTATTTGGTTCCCTGTCAAAGACGAGTATCAACTCTTCCATATGACAGAAGATCCAGAGGAGAAATGCAATTTAATTGCGGAAACAAAGTACACTTCTCTCGTGAACGAGTTCAAAGCAAAACTTGCACGTATTTTACAGGAGAGAGAAGAGGGCTTTGTGCGAGACGGGCAACTTTGCCAAGTACCATTAGAACGCATCGTTGCCACTCTAAAGAGAGGTCGATAGTATGAATTTTGTGCCTTTAAAATCTGGCATCTTTCAAATGGGAGATTCTCTTGGCCAAGGCTTTATCGAAGACCATGAGGCACCACCAGTCATGAAAAAGGTGCTTGCGTTTGAAATCGCGGATACGACCGTGACGAATCGTGAGTTTAAAGCCTTTATAGATGCGACAGGTTATACCACAACGGCAGAAACGATAGGAGATTCTTATGTGTTTCACCTATTCGTTGAGCCAGAAAAAAGAGCAGAGTATGGACATGTATCAGGCTCACCTTGGTGGCTTCTAGTGCCAGGTGCTTGTTGGAATCATCCAACAGGGCCCGAGTCTTCGATTGATGATGTGATGGACCATCCAGTGGTGCACGTATCTTTGCAGGATGCACTAGCTTATTGTGATTGGGCAAAGGTGAAATTGCCGACCGAAACGCAATGGGAATATGCAGCACGTGGTGGGACAACCACGCAATTTCCATGGGGAGATGACCTCGAAGAAGACGGAGAGTTTCATGCCAATACTTGGCAAGGGGATTTCCCTAATACGAATACGAAAGCAGACGGTTTTTTAGGAACGGCGCCTGTGAAGAGCTTCGAGCCAAACGGATTTGGTCTCTATCAAATGATTGGGAATGTCTGGGAATGGTGTTGTAATCATCGCGGAATTCCGTTTGAAGAAATCGAAGAAGATGCCTCTCGCCCCATTAATTTTGAATATGAATATGCGATTCGTGGAGGTTCCTTCTTATGCCATTGCTCATACTGCAACAGGTATCGTGTAGCCGCCCGTAATGGAGCGTTGTGGGACTCAACATCTAGCCATCTAGGGTTTAGATGTGTCCGTAATGTTGGAGGTCGCTAATGCATATTATTATTTATAGTATTATCGTGTTATGTGCAACGATGATTGGAGCCATCACTGGTTTAGGTGGCGGTATTATTATCAAGCCAGCCTTTGATTTTGTGGGCATCGATACCACGAGCATGATTAGTGTGTACTCGACTGTGGCCGTGTTTACGATGTGTCTTGTTTCGATTTATAAACGAAGTAAGCAAGGCTTTCATGTCCAAAAACAAATCGCTTTAGGTCTGGCGTTCGGGTCGATTATCGGTGGTAAAATTGGAGATGTGATTTTCCTTCAGGCCGTAGATAGTTGGGGCAGCCAGGCAGTGAGCGCGACACAATCCGTGATTCTATTCTTATTACTAGGTGGAATTATTTTATTCACGCTCAATAAGGAAAGCATTCGAACGCTAGAAGTCTCAAACCTTGTGGCGATTGTGACGATTGGGCTAACAGTTGGTATGATTTCTGTTTATCTCGGCATTGGCGGAGGACCGCTGAATATTGCACTTTTGGTTTACTTCTTCTCGATGAAAGCCAAAGACGCAGCAGCGTATTCCATTTTGATGATTTTCTTTGCACAGATTATTAAGATGGGCACTGTCATTCGTGACTTTGAAAAATACAACAATGTCAGTCTCGTGATTTTAGCGATTGCGATTTTTGCGGTACTCGGTGGTTGGATTGGAACAAAAATCCAATCGAAACTCACGCACGAAGCCGTTGAGAAACTCTATCTAGGACTGATGGCTATTTTAGTATTTATGACCGCCTTCAATGTTTTTAAATTTATCGGAGTATAAACAAACACCCAAGCAGCTTTGCTTGGGTGTTGCTGTTTGTGTTCAATCGTAGAGGAAACCATCATAAAATTTATAGCATGTTGATTATGGAAAATCTTACGGATTTATTTATGCATGAATCTCTTTGTAGACTTCTTGTTTCTTCAAACCAAGATGTTTTGCAACAGCCTTAATCGCATCTTTTTGTGTGAGGTTTTGATGCTCCATAAACCAGTCGACTTGTTCGGCAATCGAAAGTGAAGCGTCTGGAGTATTTTCTTCTAACGCACCAGTTAGAGCAGTTGTCACTTCGTCTGGATTTTTAGAACCAATCAAGATGCAGCATTCGCCTTTTAATTCTTCCTCGTTTACAAGGGCAACGAGTTCTGCGGCTGTTCCGCGAATAAACTCTTCGTAAGTTTTCGTCAACTCACGGCATAACACAACAGATTGGTGTTCGCCGTAGACAGTTTGAATTGCCGAGAAAGTATCTTTCAACCGGAAAGGTGACTCATATAAAATCACGGTCTCGCTATGTGTGCGTAATTGCTCGAGGGCTTCGATTTTTTCTTTCTTTTTACGTGGTAAGAAACCATAGAAATAGAAAGGTTGAGGAACGAGGCCGCTCGCGATAAGAGCCGTAATTCCCGCGTTCGCCCCTGGAAGAGGAATCACTGGGATAGCAACTTCAACGCAGGCTTGCACGAGTTCAAAACCTGGGTCACTAATCGAAGGTGTACCAGCGTCGCTCACTTGTGCGATGTTTTTTCCTTCTTGCAACCACTCAATGACCTGAGGGATTCTCTCCTGAGTATTATGTTCATGGAAACTCTTTTGCGGAGTCTCGATTTCAAAATGATTGAGTAACTTTTGCGTATGACGTGTATCTTCGGCTAGGATTAAATCCACGTCGCGAAGAGTATTAACCGCGCGGAAAGTCATATCTTCTAAGTTACCAATCGGAGTAGGAACAAGGAATAGTTTTCCTGTGCCTTCAGTCCGATAACTCTGTTGTCTCATGAGGCTGTTCTCCTTCTAAATAAATAATGACAGGACGGTCGACGGTTGCGCCAATCGTCTGTAGAAATGTTTCCTTTTTGGGGCGAGAGAACTTCTTGAACGCCGCTTCCGCCTTCATCGCTTCTTGCTTTGTGGCAAATTCTTTAGCGTAGAGCAGTGTCACGGGAGTTCTCACCCTTGTATATTTAGCACCTTTTCCGGCGTTATGAGTCGCGATTCGTTTTTCCAAATCGACTGTATAGCCGGTATAAAAGGTCTGATCCTTGCAGAGAAGGACGTACATAAAAAACTGGCTCATGCGTCGTCCCCCCAGAGGATGCTTCTAATCTTCTGCGTATATTCTTGATGCTCGTCGAAAACCGTAATCGGTGGCAATATCTTGAGTCCACCAGGAAGTCCGTCCTTCATTAATTCGATGAGGACGATGTTGCTTTCTTTGCCTTCTTTTGGATAAACGAATTGCACGCGTTTCGCTTCGAGTCGGTGATGCCTTGCCTCGGTTAATATATCCGTGAGGCGGTCGGGCCTATGCACAAGATAGGCTTTTCCTTTCATCTTCAATAGGCCAGAAATTGTCCGAAGCAAGTCTTCCAGTGGCAAATGCACTTCATGACGAGCAATCGTGTAGGCTTCCTTCAAATTGGTTTGGTTGGTTTCATTGACCTTGAAATAAGGCGGATTGCAGGTAATAAAGTCGACCGAATCTTTCGGGATGATGCCTTTTAACTGACGGATATCCTGATTGATAAATGTGATGCGGTCTTCTAAGTCGTTGAGTTGGTTCGTACGAATCGCCATATCCCATAGCTGTTCTT
Source organism: Granulicatella sp. 20925_1_28 (assembly GCF_041433575.1). Lineage (NCBI taxonomy): Bacteria > Bacillati > Bacillota > Bacilli > Lactobacillales > Carnobacteriaceae > Granulicatella > Granulicatella sp. 20925_1_28. The sequence goes on along the minus strand of NZ_JAPWBS010000017.1, from coordinate 19,392 downwards.
GGATTTCAACAGCGGTAATGTGATTTTGCGTCTTATGGCTGAGTAAAAATGCCACTGCACCATTCCCAGAGCACAGGTCAACAATGGTGGCCTTTCTGCTTTTTGCGATATTTGCAAAGTCTGCTAAAAGGACAGCATCCAGCGAAAATGAGAAGACCTCACGACTTTGAATGATATCGATATTTTCTTTTTCAAGTCGATCGAGTCGCTCATGCGATTTCAATGGGACTTCCTTTTTTGTCATTTCCTTCCAACTCCTACAATTACTGTATCCAAAGTGTAACAACAAATGGAAAGCCACGCAAGATATAGAGTAAAAAAGAGATGAGTTCCATATACAACTTTAGGTTTAGAGAAGGTTGGACGAAAAATCCACCTTAGGTCCTATGATTTCATCAGTGAAGTTTTGTACACTAAGAATGTAATCAAGAACGAACCGATTTAAGGGGGAAACGAAAATGAATCAAAAAGATAGAATTTTAGAATTAGTAGACAAAGGAATTATTTCAGCAGAGGAAGCAGTAGTCTTACTCGAAAAAATGGGTGAGAAAGCAAGTGCGAAAGAACAACCCACTTCTAGCCAAGTTGATTCTGTATTGGAAGGGGTAGCGAGTGTATTTACAAAATTCTCAGCTCAAAGCGACCAAACAAATGAATCGATTCAAGCGGTTTTAAAACGTACAAAAGAAATCGATCGTCGTATCGATGAAATCAAAACGGCTGAGCAACTTGAACCGTTGACAGTAGATGAAGAGATGGAACTCGTTCGTCTGCAAGAAGAAGCGGAACAGTTGAACAACCAATATAAGAGCTTGTTACAAGAGAAGAAACAAGCCGATGCCAAAATGAAAGCTGAAAAGAAAGAAGAATGGGAAGAAAGCTTTAAGAAAGCGAAGAAGAAAGTGCAAGACACTGACTGGGAAGATAAAACTCGTAGAACAGCGGGAAATATCTCTTCATGGGCTGCAAAATTCGCAGACTCCATTGTGACAGCGGTGGGATCAGTTATTCAAAATACAGAAGTGAACATGCCTTATTTAGAAGCCAAAAATGGGAAGAAAGTACCGTTTCATTTCCATCAAGTGATTGATGATGCGAGTATTCTCGATTTCAAAGTGGCCAACGGAATTGTTCGTGTGAAGACTGTTCCTGACAATACAATGACGATTGAAGGAAATTGCCGCGTGGCTGCGCAAGACGAAGAGTTCTTCGATGCGGAAGGATTTGTTCGTGACCGTGTGAAGGTGGGCGTAGACGACGATAAGATTGTCATCAAGAGTGTCAGCAAGCGCGTATACTGTGACTGGACGATTTCACTTCCGCAAAAAGTGTATGATTATGTTGCCATCAAAGGGTTGAATACAACTATTCATTTGAAAGAATTAGAAGGAAAAGATTATTACTTCGAAGTGGATAATGGAGATATTCGCTTGAAGGATGTCAAAGGAGTTCTTCTTGAAGCAGAAACAGTGAACGGAAATCTTAAATACGAACATCTCGAATTTAAAGATATCGTGTCTGAAACAGTAAACGGGAATATCCATCTCGATGGTAAGTTCCTTGGTACAAAACTAGAAGCGGTGACAGGGAATATTAAAGTAGCAGTAGCACATCCTGAAACGAAAAAAGTAGACGTTGAAACAGTAAACGGAAATATTAAAATTGAAGTTGCTGAAGAAGTTGGTCTTGAAGCCGAAATTGAAACATCTCTTGGTTCGATTCGCTTTGATGAAACAGTCTTCGAAGTGATTCGACAAACGAAGGATTTAGCCGAAAGAAGTGCATTGATTCGTAAAACTCGAAACTCAATGACAAGAGTAGTCGCAGAAACTACAACTGGAAATATACAAGTAAATCAGCTACAATCAGATTCAAGTAGCAAGAAAGAAGGATAAACAAAATGAAAAAATTAAGACGTTCAAGAAAGAACAGAATCGTTTGTGGGGTTATGGGCGGTATTGCCGAATACTTTGATGTAGATCCAACAATTGTACGTGTGCTGTTTATCATTTGTAGTTTCTCAGGTTTACCTATCATCCTTTACATCTTACTTGCTATCATTATTCCAGAAGAAAGCACAGGGTATTATCGTGACAATAGACGCAGAAATACTTACTATTACACTTCTGGAAGCTCTCGCCCGCGTAAAACAGCGCGCCGCGTAGAGGAAGATGATGACGACGATTGGAGTGATTTTTAGTGTCAATTACTAAAAAGATTGCCATTAACACATTAGGGTTCTTGGTGATTGCGTGGTTTGTACCACAATTTTACGTTACGAACTGGGTAGCAGCGCTTGTTGCAAGTATCGTTCTTGCGGTACTAAACCTATTTGTTAAACCGATTTTATTCCTTTTAACATTACCAGTCACAATTGTAACGTTTGGATGCTTTAGCTTTGTGTTAAATGCGATGATGTTAAGCTTAACATCATGGTTTGTAGGACCTGGATTCTCATTTGCGAATCCATTCATTACCTTAGTGGTGAGCGTTCTGTTAACGATTTTCCAACGCTTTGTTGAAAATCTAGTAGACTAAAGCAGTTGAAAGATACCCGATTTTATTTAACGATGGATCGATAGTGTATTTGAATTTAGGAAAGGAATTAACTTAAAGATGAAAATAGCTATATTGGGGCTTGGAGTTATAGGGACAACATATGCCTATGCTTTTCAAAAAGCTGGTCATCAAGGCGAACATATCTTAAGAGAAGCAAAACGTAAAGAAGCGCCAGATAGTTTAACTGTCGATTTGTTGGATGGACGCTATAACTCTAAAGGAGAAGTTAAGCAGGATACTTATACTGTTCAAGTCGCTAATCCAGGTACAGAATATGATTTTATCTTTCTAAGTGTACGTAACGGTCTGATAAAAGAAGCTGTGAAAACCTTGAAAGAAAATGATATCAGAGGGACATTAGTTTTTTTCTGTAATTTCTGGAACTCTAGAGAAGAGGTTGAAGAGTGGGCGGATGGATATAACTATATCATCGCGTTCCCAACAGCAGGAGGATATATGGAGGCCGGCCATCTGGAAGGCGTCTTGTTTGATCATCTGATGCTGGAAAGTGAGAGAAACGCACAGATTCCAAATTATGCGGAATTAATATCACTTTTCACTTCTGCAGATTTGAAGTGTGAGATTCCCCATGACATGATTGAGTGGATTTGGATTCACATGGCGATTAATTCTGGTGTTACATCGACTGCTGCGCGTTCAGGAAATTTAGATGATCCGCAACAATTAGCTTTGAATTTAATGAATAATTCTTCAGAATTATCTTTAGCAATTAAAACTATTCGAGAAGCCCTTAAAGTTGTGGAAGCTCGTGGTGTGGATTTGAAGCTGTATAAATCAGAATTATTACCGTATAAAATTCCTATTTGTATTGCAAGTAGAGCGATGAAAGTTATGTTTGCTAAGAATGAGTTGACAAGAAAAATCATGACTCTTCATAATGATAAACAGGATATTTTATATTGCTGTGAAAGTGTTTATCAGACTGGCCGTAAATTAGGTGTGAATATGCCTTTTATGGAATCTAATTTGGCTGGGATAGGAACTTTAATAGAATGATAATAATAAAAAGTGCACCTTTAGTAAGGGTTGAAATATTAATTTCAAATCTAACTGAAGGTGCCTATTTTATATCATCAGATAGTTGTAAATTAAGCAAAAAAGATTCCGTAAATTTCTACGGAATCTTTTAATTTTAATTAGTATTTCACAACCATTAATTGGCCGCTATTGTATTCTGCAAGGAATACTTCTGAAACATCTTGAATACCTTGGGCAGCAAGTTGTTCAGTAACCCAATCTTCTGTTTTATCGATAACATCAAGTATATTTTGTTGAATGACACCATCTGTAATGATTGGATATTTTGGATTTTCTTCTCCAAATTTTGTCAGGATGAGTTGACCGTTTTGTTCTAAGATGGCACTTTTTACATCGCGAATAGAGAAGACTCCTTGTGAACGTAATTTAAAAGCAACTTCTTGAGCCGTTAGACCAGCTAAACGCACATTTTCAACATCCATTTTCCCATGTTTAATTAATTGTAAAGGTTCACCGTCAAGCATCTTCTTCACTGTACGATTATTTGTTTTTACCCAGCGAAGGGTTAGTACTAACGCAAACCAAATTAATAAGATGATGCAGTATTGTAAGATGGTAATGGATGGATTATAAATCACACCCCCGAGAATTCCCCCGAGTACATAGTTTTGTATTTGGTCACTTGCAGATGTAGGGGCGAGGTTTCCTTTCCCAGTGTAGTTGATTACAACAATTAATGATAATAGTCCAAGTGCAAGTTTGATTGCGACATCGATATATGAAAGGTTCAACTTATTCAGCCTCCTTAATCGTAACTTTTGGATTTTGCAATTCCATTTTTTCGAGTAGGTAATGTTCCGGGCTATCTCCTGTTAATACTCGATAGAATTGATCGCCAACTTTGACGATGGCTCCATCCTTTGCGGCTTCAGTATTAATATAGACATCTTCTTTATTAACATGTAAATCCTCCGCAATAGTTTCAACGAAGCGAAGGGCTCCAGAATATTGATTTTCTGAATTTTTAGAAGACTGTAAGTCAGCAATCTTAGAACCAGCAAGAATTAAGATACCGATGACGGCGATTAATGCTAATTCGCGAAATTTTGTGTCTTGTTTATTTTTAAAATAACGATATAAGGCAATTGCTAAAATAACAATGACAAAAAGTGTCAGTCCTAATTGAATATAATCAATTTGTTGAACTTTACTTTTTAAAAATTCATATGAATAAAATACCATGTTTTTCCTCCTATTCAGAAACTTAGACTATTATATAAAATCCTATAAAATATTCAAGTAGGTTGCTCAATTTTTTTTAAAAAATATTTTTTAGATTATTTGGCAGAATGAACAGAAGATTAATAAATTCTAAAAGCATACAAGAAAGCGCTCAAATATGGTATAGTAGAAGGGTATAAAGAAATGAGGGATAATATGAAAAGTGTTACGGTTAGAGAATTAATCAAGAATATTCATTTAAAACCAATTTATGGAGAGGAGTATCTTGACCGTCCAATCGTTACAAGTGAAATTTCAAGACCGGGATTAGAATTAGCAGGATTTTTAAATTTCTATCCAGCAGAACGTATCCAGTTATTAGGTCGTACAGAAACTTCTTTTGTGGCATCCATGGATGAAGGGATTCGATTAGAAGTGATGGAACGTCTTTGTAAACCAGAGACACCATGTTTTATTATTTCAAGAAAATTAGAGCCACCAAAAGAATTAGTTGAAGCTGCTGAAAAAGCGCAAATTCCAATCTTAGAAGCAACTTCGAAGACAACACAAGTATCAAGTAGTGTTACAAACTTCTTAGAAGGAAGATTGGCGGAGCGTTCTTCGGTACACGGTGTATTACTCGATGTATTCGGAATTGGTCTGTTGATTACAGGGGAAAGTGGCGTCGGTAAATCTGAAACGGCGTTAGAGCTTGTGCAAAAAGGACACCGTCTTGTTGCGGATGACCGAGTAGAATTGTATCAATACGATGAATTAACATTAATCGGGGAAGCACCAGAAATCTTGAACAACTTAATCGAAATCCGTGGTGTTGGTATTGTGGATGTGATGACGCTCTTTGGTGCAGGGGCAATTCTGGATCAAAAACAAGTCGATTTAGTGGTTCATCTTGAAAACTGGACACCTGATAAGAGATATGACCGTTTAGGTGGATATATGGAAAATGTTGAATTGTTGGGTGTTGAGGTTCCAAAAATCCGCATCCCAGTGAAGACTGGTCGTAACGTTTCGATTATCTTAGAAGTGGCATGTATGAATTTCCGTGCGAAGAAAATGGGATTCGATGCAACAGAAAGCTTCACGAATCGTTTAACACAATTAATTGCAGAAAATAAAGAAGTTTAGAGGTTAGTTACATGAATGTTTTAGAAATGGTTTCGGCCATTAATCCGATTGCGTTTGAAATCGGTGGATTACAAGTGCGTTGGTATGGGATTATTATTGCTTTTGCAATTTACTTAGCAACAACATTGGCGGATAAAGAAGCCACTCGTAAAGGGTATCGAAAAGAATTTATCATTGATTTAGTATTTTGGGCTGTGCCTCTTGGCTTTGTCGGAGCTCGCTTGTACTACATTCTATTTGAATGGCAGTACTACTTAGCAAATCCTGGTGAAATCATCCAAATTTGGCATGGAGGAATAGCCATCTACGGTGGTGTCATTGCCGGTGCAGCAACTGTCTACTGGTTTGCGAAAAAAGAAAAAGTATCGTTTGCATTACTCTTAGACATCTTGGCACCTGTCGTTTTACTCGCACAAGCGATTGGGCGCTGGGGAAACTTCACAAACCAAGAAGCGCATGGAGAAGCTGTAACGCGTGCATTCCTAGAAGGCTTGCATTTACCAACTTTTATTATTGAGCAAATGCATATTGATGGTGTTTATTACCATCCAACTTTCTTATATGAATCACTTTGGTCTTTTGTCGGCGTATTAATTTTATTCTACTTACGCAGACGTAAAGGCGTAAAAGTCGGAGAAATCATGTCAGGATACTTATTATGGTATTCATTTGGGCGCTTCTTTATTGAAGGAATGCGTACAGATAGCCTCTGGATGTTTGGTATTATCCGAATTTCGCAATTAGTCTCAATTGTGTTATTCTTATTAGGCATCGCTATTATCGTGGTGAGAAGACGTAGAGTTCCAGCCGTGCCAGATTATGTATCGATTGACGATCCACAATCTCCAGTATTGTTTGGAAAAGCGTAAAGGAGAACAACTATGACAAAAGTAGCTATTTTAGGAGCAGGTTCATGGGGGACAGCACTGGCAATGGTGCTCGCAGAAAACCATCATGAAGCTCGCTTATGGGGAAATAACGAAGCTCAAATTCAAGAAATTAATGAGCGTCATACGAATGAACATTACCTTCCAGGGGTGTTTCTGGACCCAGCAATTCGAGGCTATTTAGATTTAGCCGAAGCCGTGAAGGGTGTGGATGCGGTCTTATTCGTACTCCCAACAAAAGTCATTCGTTTAGTAGCCAAACAATTAAATGGATTGCTTGAAAACAAACCGATGATTATTCATGCAAGTAAAGGGTTAGAACAAGAAACGTTTAAACGTATTTCAGAAATTTTAGCAGAAGAATTGGACCGTGACAGCTACGAGGATATCGTGGTGTTATCTGGACCAAGTCATGCCGAAGAAGTGGCGCGCCGTGATATTACAACCATCACTGCAGCATGCGAAAACTTGGAATCTGCTAAATACGTGCAAACTCTTTTCAGTAATTCTTTCTTCCGTGTTTATACAAATACGGACTGTGTCGGAGTGGAAATGGGAGCTGCACTTAAAAACGTTATTGCGGTTGGAGCAGGGGCTCTTCATGGTTTAGGCTATGGGGACAATGCAAAAGCTGCGTTAATGACAAGAGGATTATCAGAAATTAGTCGTCTAGGAATTGCTTTTGGAGCAGATCCACTGACCTTTATTGGACTTAGTGGTGTGGGCGATTTAATCGTAACATGTACGAGTATTCATTCTCGTAACTGGAGATGTGGGGACCAAATCGGGAAAGGCATTCCGCTTCCAACGATTTTGGAAAATATGGGAATGGTTGTAGAAGGGGTAGAAACGTGTAAAGCCGTCTACGCTTTGGCACAAGAGAAGAACATCGAAATGCCAATTACAACTGCTGTTTACAATGTTTTATATAAAGGACATGATGTTCGCGAAGAGATTCAACGCCTAATGGGTCGTGAATTTAAATCAGAAGCATCAATTAAAGAACACCAATAAACCAAATCGGAGGAAAAGACCTATGACAAAAGTTAGAAAAGCCGTTATTCCAGCAGCAGGACTCGGAACTCGTTTCCTTCCAGCAACAAAAGCGATGGCGAAAGAAATGCTGCCAATCGTAGACAAACCAACGATTCAATATATCGTTGAAGAAGCTCTAGCATCAGGGATTGAGGATATCTTAATCGTAACTGGTAAGAGCAAACGTCCAATCGAGGACCATTTCGACTCAAACATCGAATTAGAATCAAACCTTGAAGCAAAAGGGAAGACAGAGTTGTTAGAACTTGTTCAAGAAACAACAGGAATTAACTTATACTTTGTGCGTCAATCTTATCCAAAAGGATTAGGGGACGCGGTTCTTCAAGCCAAAGCATTCGTGGGTGGCGAGCCATTCGTGATTATGCTTGGGGACGATATTATGCGTGATGAAGTACCTTTAACAAAACAATTGATTGAAGGTTACGAAAAAACACATGCGTCAAATATCGCTGTAATGGAAGTTCCTCATGAAGAAACGTATAAATACGGAATTATCGATCCTGAAAGCCAAGTGGAAGAGGGATTATATAATGTACGTCGTTTCGTAGAAAAACCAAAACCAGAAGATGCGCCAAGTAACTTAGCGATTATTGGTCGTTATTTATTAACTCCTGAAATCTTTGAAATCTTAGAAAAACAAGAACCAGGTGCGGGTGGCGAAATTCAATTAACAGATGCCATTGATACATTGAACCTTACACAAAGAGTGTTTGCAAAACAATTCAAGGGTGAGCGTTTCGATGTGGGTGATAAATTTGGTTTTATGAAGACAAGTATTGAATTTGGATTAGAACATCCTGAAATCAAAGACAGCTTAAAACAATACGTGATTGAATTAGGTAAAAAACTCGAAGGAACTTTAGATGAGCAATAAAGTTGCCGTTTTAAAGAGAGTATCTTAAACTAAAAAATGAAGAGGAGCGTTGGACTATGTCTCAGCGCTCTTAGTTTATACAAAAGGAGAATCTCTGATGGAAGAAAGAACAATTTATGATGTAGTCATTATCGGAAGCGGCCCTGGTGGGATGACCGCAGCGCTTTATACTTCTCGTGCAAATTTAAAAACATTAATCCTCGAAAAAGGTGTTCCTGGTGGAGAGTTATTAAATACTTCAGATGTTGAAAACTATCCAGGATTCCCAACGATTTCTGGACCAGAATTAGCCGACAATATGTATAAAGGTGCGATGCAATTCGGTGCTGAATATGCATATGGTCAAGTTTCAAAAATCGAATTAGAGGGCGACCTTAAAGTGATCACAGCCGGCAAGAAAACATACTATGCTTATGCAGTAGTGATTGCGACTGGTTCTTATCACCGTAAATTAGAAGTTCCAGGTGAAGAAGAGTACGCTGGACGTGGCGTTTCATACTGTGCGGTATGTGATGGAGCATTCTTCAAAGATAAGAAAATCTTTGTTATCGGCGGGGGAGACTCAGCCGTAGAAGAAGGAACGTATTTAACACAATTCGGACAAAGCGTAACCATCGTTCACCGTCGTGACCAATTACGTGCGCAAAAGGTATTGCAAGACCGTGCATTCGCCAACGAAAAAATCGACTTCTTATGGAATTCAACCGTTGAAGAATTCGTAGGAGACGGTTCTAAAATCACAGGCGTTCGCGTAAAAGATGTGAATACAGGAGAAGTAACAACGCATGAAGCGGATGGTGTCTTCATTTATGTAGGCCTATTACCAGTTTCTGATCCATTCAAAGACTTAAACATCACAGATGCAGAAGGTTGGATCGTGACAAACGAGCAAATGGAAACTTCTATTCCTGGAATCTTTGCAGTGGGCGATGTTCGTCAAAAAACATTACGTCAAATCACAACAGCTGTTGGAGATGGCGGACAAGCAGGACACATGGTTTATAACTATGTTGAAGAAATCAAAGAAAAATTAGCTAAATAATCGAAGAAACTCTAGTGTGACTCGTGTTGCATTAGAGTTTTTTTATTTTTGAAATGAAAAGAACCAAATTTATATAAAATTTTTCATTATCATTACAAATTCATGGGATAAAATACTTTTTATAAAAATTGTGATAGAATAGATAAAATAAAGAAGGTGGTGAATGAATGAATCGCAAAGTCATAAAAGGATTAGGAATTGCAGTTATCGTACTAGCATTGATGGCTTGCTCTCGCAGACCAGAGCAAACAGCCAATAACTCGGCTCCAGTCGTTCAAATTTCTAAAAATAACGCTGAATCTACTACAGCTCAATCTACAACGGCTGCACAAGAAACAACAAGCGATACGACACGTAATGCGAATAATTTAGCGCGTGAGGCCATTGCAGAAATTGAAAAACGCAAAAATGTCGTTTTAGGTGAGAACTATGAGATTATCATTCAGGCACAAACGAATGACTCGGTTGACGTACAAGTACGTCATGTAGAGAATTCGAACACCTCCATTTATGGGTTCTTCCGCTATCATGCCAGTGATAAAAAGTTAGAAGAGATGGATAGTACCACTGGGGAATTTAAATCAGTAGAGTAATCTCGGAAAGTAGGGTTTATATGACAAACACAGTAAATTTAGATTGGAATAATTTAGGATTTGATTACATTAAGACAGACTTACGTTACATCAGCTATTACAAAGATGGTCAGTGGGACGAAGGTGCGTTGATTGAAGATAATGTCTTAAAAGTAGACGAAGCTGCAACAGCACTTCACTACGGACAACAATGTTTCGAAGGGTTAAAAGCATACCGTTGTAAAGATGGTAGCATCAATTTATTCCGTGTCGACCAAAATGCTGCTCGTATGGCGCGTTCATGCCGTCGATTACTCATGCCTGAATTTCCAGAAGAACGTTTTATCGAAGCCGTGAAAAAAGTGGTAAAAGCAAATGAACAATGGTTACCACCATACGGAACTGGCGGAAGCTTATATATCCGTCCATTCATGATTGGGGTAGGAAATAATGTTGCGGTACGTCCTGCAACAGAATATATTTTCTCAATCTTTGTAATGCCAGTAGGGGCATATTTCAAAGGCGGATTAACACCAACGAACTTCATCGTTTCTGAATACGACCGTGCAGCACACGTAGGTACAGGGGCTGCTAAAGTCGGCGGGAACTATGCGGCAAGCTTACTTCCTGGTAAAGAAGCGAAAGAACGTCATTTCAGTGACTGTATTTACCTTGATCCATTGACACATACAAAAATTGAAGAGGTAGGGGCTGCGAACTTCTTTGGTATTACTAAAGATAACCAATTTATCACACCTTACTCTCCATCAATCTTACCAAGTATTACAAAATACTCATTACTTTGGTTAGCAGAACACCGTCTTGGGTTGACTGTTAAAGAAGGCGATGTATATGTAGACCAATTAGATATCTTTGCAGAAGCAGGGGCTTGTGGTACTGCAGCTGTTATTTCTCCAGTTGGCGGTATTCAAAACGGAGACGACTTCCATGTATTCTATTCTGAAACAGAAGTAGGTCCTGTCACACGTCGTTTATACGATGAATTAGTAGGCATCCAATACGGAGATGTAGAGGCTCCAGAAGGTTGGATTCAAAAAGTTTTATAAGAATAAATTTTTCAAAAAATCCGTGGTAATCTGAATTGACAAAGTGCACTGCATTTGTTAATATATACCAGTATGAAACTCAATGAGTTAATGAAATAAATTGAATGAGAGGTGTCATCCATGCGTATCAACATTTTATTAGAATGTGCTGAAACAGGTGAACGTTTATACTTAACAAGCAAAAACAAACGTAACAATCCAGAGCGTTTAGAATTAAAAAAATATTCTCCAAAATTACGTAAACACGTTGTCTTCAAAGAAACTAAAAAATAATTTTGAGAAATTCGGAAGAGTTAGGCTGCTGCCTAACTCTTTTTATTTTGTTTTTTGTGCTTTTGAGAAAAGACCGCAGGTCTTTAACGAATCATTTGGATATTCCATAGTTGCTACAATAGCTGTACCGGCGTGAGTCTTTCGTCTCACCGCCTATCGAGCCTCAAAGTAGGAGTAAGGAATCAATTCCTAACTCCTACTAATTCGCATCGATTACACTCGCTATTGTTGCTACTATGGACCAAATGATTCTTCAGACCTGCTTGCAAAAAAAGTTAGGGAGTGCTTAACTTTTTGAATTACTTATTTTTTGTTTCTTTGAACAAGGTGTTTAGAAATTTTGTCTCGGAGGGACGGAAGCGAGGTAGTGCGTGCTTCGTACGGGCTAGAAATAGAATAAGGTACTACTTAAAATCACGTGCTTTGAAATTTTGTTTTGCAAAATCATAAGAAGTAGTTTATTCACCAAATCTGGTGAATAGAGACAGAGAAGGATACTTTTTCTACCTTATAAGATGCAGTGAGGCTCGCGAGGAGACATGGGATTCTATAATAGCAGTAATAGGGGATGGCGCTAAAAGCGAATTAGCGGGAGTTAGGAAGGTTTCCTTACTCCCGCTTTGAGTTTTAGAGGTGAGAGACTTCGGCTCGAACCGGTGCCCTATTACAGCTATTATGAAGACATCCCGTGTCCCAAAAGCGAGCTCAAATACTCTTAGAGAAAAGCAGAAAAGTGGATTTGTTCACTGTATGTGTTCACAGCAGTGGGGATATCATGTATACTAGAACAGGTGATTATTTTGGAAAAACAAAATTTTATAACGACGGGGCACATTAATCGGGTGATTTTAACGATTGCGACTCCGTTAATGATTAATAATTTAATTCGAACTTTATACAATTTGACAGACGGGCTTTATGTGGCGCAACTTTCTGCAGAAGACTTTGCGGCAACCGCGTTTATTTGGCCGTTGAATTTCTTATTTATTTCTCTTGGAATGGGGATTAGTGTCGGAGCGACGGCGCTTATTGCTCAGTATTTTGGAGCAGGAAAATATAGAGATGCGAAGCGTTATGCAGGGAATGCGATGGTGTTAACGTATTTCTTTGGGTTTGTGCTATCCGTACTTGGTTATTTCCTTGCACCATTATTCGTGGAATTGATGGGAGCAGAGGGGACCTTCCTGGCAAAATCCGTAGCTTATTTGAAGATTAACTTCATTGGGTTGTTCTTTGATTTCTGCTACTTCGGCTATCAGTCCTTATTAAATGCACAAGGAAGAACGCGTACGATTACGATGATCAGTGCGGCGTCTTCGATTGCTAACGTTATTCTAGATCCAATCTTTATTTTTGCGACGATTCCTTTTGTCGGCCTCACTGGCTTGAACTGGGGAATTGAAGGGGCAGGATGGGCGACTGTTATTGCAAAAGTACTATTATTAGCGCTTGCCATTCGTGCCGTTCGTAAGGAATCAGATATTCAAATCTACTTAAGACATGTCAAAATTGACAAAGAAGTGATGAAAGAAATCCTTAAAGTCGCATGGCCATCTGCCTTCGGGTATGGTGGAGCTGCATTAGGATTCACCGTCTTAAATGGACTTATTCAGTCGTATGGAACGTCAGTACTTGCTGCGTATTCGATGGTAAACCGTATTTCGGATTTACTAACGCAACCACAGATGGGAATCGGGGCGGCGCTAACAGCTATCATCGGACAAAACATGGGTGCTGGTCTCTATGATCGTGCACACGCCATCTTTAGACGAGCGCTACTATGGGTGCTCATGATTTCAACAGTTGGCTGTATCATCGTCTTCTTCTTCCAGTCTCCGATTCTTGGAGTCTTCATTAAAGATAGAAGCGATGCCGTTCTTTGGGCAAATGCCGTTGAGTATTTAAACTATACCGCCTTTATCATTTTCTTCATGGGAATGTTCTCGGCGTACAACGGATTCTTCCAAGGGTGTGGCGTGACGAAATACTCGATGAATATGTCAGTGGGACGACTTTGGGTATTACGCTTGCCGATTATTTGGGTGCTTGGAGCCTTTACAGCACTCGGGGCAACCGGTGTATGGATTGCCATGTTATTATCAAACGCGTTAACGGTTCTTTATGGACATATCGTCTATAAGACAAAAGACTGGAGCACATTACATTATGCGAAAGGAGAGCAGTCGTGATTAAAGATTTTATTCATTATTACAAACCGTATAAAAAATTATTCTTACTCGATTTTACCTGTGCGGTAATCGTGGCCATTCTCGAACTTGCCTTTCCAGTAATGGTGAGAAGTGTCATCGATAACATCGTGCCGTCTCAAAACTTGCAACAAATTATACTCGTGGGTGCAGGGCTACTTGCGCTGTATGCCTTCTCGACAACTTTGAACTTTATCGTAGTGTACATGGGGCATATTTTAGGGATTAACATCGAAACGGATATGCGCCGTGAGTTATTCGCGAAGGTTCAAAAACAATCCTTCTCGTTTTTTGACAATATGAAAATCGGGGAATTAATGAGCCGATTGTCGAGTGATTTATTCGATATTAGCGAATTAGCGCACCATGGGCCAGAAGAATTCTTCATCGCCATTATGACCTTAATCGGTTCGTTTGTGTTGATGTATCAAGTGCATCCAACGCTTGCGCTATTGACGATTTTCTTCGTTCCGATTATTGCGGTGGCACTGGCGGTATTTAATCGTCGCATGTCTCGTATCAATCGAAACATCTATAAGGGGTTAGCCAACTATACGGCAGGACTAGAAAATGTACTGAGCGGAATGCGTGTGGTGAAGGCCTTTGCGAATGAAAGTCATGAGCAACAACTCTTCGAAGAACTCATTCAAGAGTATCGCTCGAATAAAATCGCGTTCTATCGTACGATGGGGACAAGCAGTAGTTTCAACTACTTATTAATGCGCAGTATTAATCTCTTCAGCTTAATCGTAGGAGCGTACTTCACGGTCCTTGGTGATCTAACAGCGGGAGAATTAGTCGGCTACATCTTACTATCCAATGTGTTCGTGGGACCGATTAATAAAATGAACTCGATGATTGAATTGTATCCAAAAGGGTTCGCAGGTTTCCGTCGTTTCAAAGAATTAATGAATGTCGAAATCGATATCAAAGATGCACCGGATGCCATTCCGGCTCCTGCGTTTGAAGGACGTGTGGAATATAAAAATGTTGGATTCGGATACGAAGAAGATAAGAAGGTGTTGGAACATATCAACTTGACGGTGGAACCAGGTCAAACGGTTGCCTTCGTTGGACCAAGTGGGGTTGGGAAGACAACGCTCGTGAACTTATTGCCTCGCTTCTATGATTTAAAAGAAGGGGAAATCTTGGTTGATGGAACCAACATCAATCGTTTCACCTTACAGTCTCTTCGCCGACAAATCGGTATCGTGCAACAAGATGTGTTCCTCTTTAATGGAACGATTCGCGAGAATGTATTGTACGGTAGACTCGATGCGACAGATGAGGAAGTAGATCGTGCCATCGAGCAAGCGAAACTGAAAGAAGTCATTGAAGATTTAGAAGATGGCGTGGATACACATATCGGAGAACGCGGTGTGAAATTGTCAGGCGGACAAAAACAACGCCTCTCAATTGCTCGTATTTTCTTGAAGAATCCTTCTATTTTAATCTTGGACGAAGCAACGAGCGCGCTCGATACGCAAACCGAGAAGTTTATTCAACAATCGTTTGACGAGTTGGCAGAAGGTAGAACGACCTTTATTATTGCTCACCGTCTTGCTACGATTAAAAATGCAGATCGTATTATTGTGGTGACAGAAGATGGACTGACAGAAGACGGCACGCATGAAGAATTGCTCGCGAAAAACGGTGCGTATGCGGCTTTATACAAAGCACAATTTAAATAGTAGAAAAATGCGGAGTAGGGATTCGTTTCTTGCTCCGTATTTGTTTTAGCTTTTTTGAATTTATCGTAAACTATGATACAATGACCCAGAGAAAACTTAAGGAGAACGTTGATGAGTATTTTAAATGTAGAAAAATTAACACACGGCTTCGGCGAAAGAGCTATCTTCAATGATGTGAGCTTCCGTCTATTAAAAGGGGAACATATCGGACTCGTTGGAGCAAACGGTGAAGGGAAATCAACCTTCATGAATATCGTGACAGGTCAATTACAACCCGACGAAGGGAAAATCGAGTGGTCTAAAAATGTAAAGGTGGGATACTTGGACCAACATACCGTCCTTGAACCAGGAATGACGGTTCGCAGTGTTCTTCAAAAAGCCTTCGACGATTTATTTGTGGCAGAAGCGCGTATTAATGAACTGTATATGGCGATGGGAGACGCAAACGAAGACGAAATGAACGCAATGCTGGAAGAAGTGGGCGAGTTGCAAGAGCGATTAGATAGCCACGACTTCTATATTCTTGATGCCAAAATCGATGAAGTAGCGCGTGCATTAGGCGTTGCAGCATTTGGGATGGATAGCGACGTAAGTGAACTCAGTGGAGGGCAACGTACAAAAGTGTTACTGGCAAAACTATTATTAGAAAAACCAGACATTTTATTACTCGACGAGCCGACAAACTACTTGGACGCAGAACATATCGAATGGTTGAAACGCTACTTGCAAGAATACGAGAATGCATTTATCCTGATTTCGCATGATATTCCATTCTTAAACAGCGTCGTGAACTTGATTTACCATATGGACAATCAAGAGTTAAACCGTTATGTTGGGGACTATGATCAGTTCCAAGAAGTGTATGCGATGAAGAAATCTCAACTAGAAGCGGCGTATAACCGTCAACAAAAAGAGATTGCGGACTTGAAGGACTTCGTAAACCGTAATAAGGCGCGTGTGGCAACACGTAATATGGCGATGTCTCGTCAGAAGAAACTGGATAAGATGGAAGTCATCGAATTAGCTAGTGAGAAGCCAAAACCAAAATTCGAGTTCAAGACTTCTAGAGCGCCTGGTCGTTACATCTTCCAAGCCGAAGACTTAGTGATTGGATATGACCGTCCATTAACAGGACATGTGAATCTTGAGATGGAACGTGGCCAAAAAATTGCGATTGTTGGGGCGAATGGTATCGGTAAAACGACACTACTCAAGAGCTTATTAGGGATTATTAAGCCATTGAATGGAAAAGTAACGCGTGGTGACTATATCGATCTTGGGTATTTCGAACAAGAAACGCCAAAAGGCAATCGTAAGACAGCCCTAGAAGAAATCTGGGATACCTTCCCATCAATGACACAACCAGAAGTACGTGCGGCGCTCGCTCGTTGCGGCTTAACAAGTAAGCACATCGAGAGTCAAGTGCAAGTACTCAGTGGGGGAGAGCAAGCAAAGGTGCGCTTCTGTAAGTTGATGAACGAAGAATCAAACGTGCTCGTACTTGACGAACCAACGAACCACTTAGACGTAGATGCTAAAGATGAGTTAAAACGTGCATTACAAGAATATAAAGGAAGTATATTAATGGTATGTCACGAGCCTGAATTTTACGAAGGATTAGTGACAGATATTTGGGATTTCTCAAAATTCGCATAAAAATTAAAATCTTCACTTTTAGGGAAGAAAGTTGATACAACCGTTTTCGAAGCAGGGCTTGAATTTAGTTCAAGTTCTGCTTTTTTGGTCTAATTAAAACCCCCGGATTGTCCGGGGGCCAAAAGGCTTTAGCGGAGTGATAATGAAAAAAGCCTCCTTAGTTGTGATTCGTTTGTGGTCTGCAAACTACAACGGAAAAATAAGGAGGTTTTGTCATAGGATATACCGATGACTTACACAGTTTATCACACACGAAATGGAACTGTAAGTATCAAAATAGATCATTTTGGTCTAGAGGGTATTATGTAGATGCGGTGAGAAAGAATTCTAAAGCTATTGGAGAGTGTACACGGAATCAATTAAAAGAGGATTATATAGCAGAAAAATTTGAATTAGAATGGGAAGATTCGTTTACAGGAAAACGTAAATAGGTGCTCGTCGCAGGCAACACGAGAGCCTTGAGGCGTCGCTCTGAGATCAGGGCTATGCCCGAAACTGAAAAACCACCGGCTTAGCCGGTGGATATTTTTTGCACATCAAAAAACGCTACAAAACAATGTTTGTAGCGCGAAGTATTTTGTAAGCCGCAAGGGTATACTCAGAGGCACAGAAGGCCAACTATGAGGCTAATGGTGTTGAATGGTTTGAAGTCATGACCGAATTAAAAGCGTGTCAGATTTGCCAACCGTTCAACGGGAAGATATTTAAAGTATCTGAGTTGGTTCCAGCATTGAACGCACCACCATTTCATCCTAACTGTCGATGCACGACGGTTCCGCATTTTAGGAAAGATTCAAAGCGCTTAGGTAGAGATGAAAAAGTAGACAAGGAAATATTGCAATTTGAACAATCAGACAAGGAAAAAGTCCGTAGAATTAAAGAGCAATTCATGAAATACAGACTGGTCTAAGATTCTGAAAATATTCCACAATCATTTGGAGATTTTTATGATTTGAAGTATAATGATGTTAATAAGTTTAGTATGATTCAATTGGATTTTAAGCGTCAGACTAGATTACAAAAAAATCCGCAACTAACACTACCTAAGGTAGATAATATGATCATAAATGAGAAGAAATTTACTCATTATCTTTTCAATCCTGATAATCCAAAAGGTTTTGCTAAAGGTAAGAATTTTACCCGTCTTTTAGGATATGACTTGAACAATTATCGCGAGATGATTGAAGAAATATCAAATAGAGCACCCAAATATCCAACGAAAGCGAAAACTAAAGATGAATATGGACATAGATATGAACAAAAAATGGTAATGTATGGTATAAAGAACAATCCTGTAAATGTTGTTGTTGCATGGAATGTTACTGAAGAAGGTGCCCATCTTACGTCTACTTATATCAAGGAGGTTTCTGATGAAGATAGAAGAGTTTGATACAGTCATTTTAAAAAACGGCCAATCTGCAGCAGTTGTAGAAAAGCTAAGCGAAGATACTTTTATTGCTGATATAGGCGATTCACCCAAAGATTGGGATACCATAACAATTACAATCAATGAAATAGAAAAAGTAGCACATAGAGAAATCTAAGTGCTTTTTTGCTGCTCAAAACATTAAAGATACCATGGTTCATGAACTAACGCATAAAAAACATTGGGATTCTGCTAAAGCATTTTACAAAGCAAATAAAAAAGCGCTATAATAATATTGAACAAGCGATGACTGCGTTGAATTCAGATTTAGTTACTTATGTAAAACAACAACAATCTATAGATCGCGGTTACTTAAAAAATATTAGCTTGAACGCGTACAACGCCTTTATGTATCACAACAATATCAATGAACTAGTTGCAGAAGTTGGGGTTATTGGAGACGATGTAATTGATAAAATATTACTACAAAAGGTAAAGGAGGTATTGAGATGGAAGTAATGGCTGTTCCAAATAACGAATTGTTAATTTTTTATAATCAAATCGATGAGTGGGTTGACCAAGTTTATCCAGATCAAGATAAACCTCTTGTATCTTTTAAACAAGGAACTCCTAAGTCTGTTTTGGATTTGTTCGATACTATTAAATCTAAAATTGGTTTTGATTACGCAGTATAGTATAAAACAATTAAGCACCTAGAGAAATCTAAGTGCTTTTTTGATGCTCAAAACTTTAAAAATAGAAATCTAACCGTATGA
>NZ_JAPWBS010000016.1:0-42851 GCF_041433575.1 Granulicatella sp. 20925_1_28 | reverse complement strand
TGTTGGAGTAGCCTTTTTATTTCCGCTAAAAGACGGTATAATAAACGTGATAAACTCTGGAGGAACAGAAATGAAGAAAAACGAATTTTATACAGTAACAATTGAAGATTTAACGCATGAAGGACTTGGAGTCGGGAAGGTCGATGGCTTCCCGCTATTTATCGAAAATAGTATTCCTGGAGAAGTCGTTCGTGTGAAGACGATGAAAATTGGAAAAAGCTATGGCTACGCGCGTGTGGAGGAGTGGTTGGAAGTGAGCCCGAATCGCGTGGAGGTCAAAGACTCCCTTGGAACACGTGTGGGAACAATGCCGCTGCAACATATGACGTATGAGAGTCAGCTGGCCTTCAAGCAGCAACAAGTGAAAAATGTGATGACGAAAATCGCGAAGATGCCAGCATTAGAAGTGCGTAGGGCGCTTGGAATGGAGTGTGCGCTGGGCTACCGAAACAAGGCGCAAATCCCAGTACGTACGGTAGACGGGCAGTTGACGACAGGCTTCTTCAAGAAGAACTCGCATGACTTAATTCCTATTGAAGACTTCCATATTCAAGACCCTGAAATTGACCGCTTGATTGTGGCCGTACGTGATATTTTGAGAAAGTATCCAGTGGTGGCGTATGATGAAGCGAACCATACTGGCGACTTGAAGCATATTATCGTGCGACGCGGCTTGCGTACGAAGCAAGTGATGATTATTTTTGTGACGAGAACAAAGGTGTTGCCGCAAGCAGAAGCGATTGTCAGAGACATTACGGCAGCGCATCCGGAAGTGGTGTCTATCGTGCAAAACATCCAACCGAAGCCAACGAACGTCATCATGGGACGTGAGACGAAAGTGCTATTCGGGGAAGATGTGTACGAAGAGAAGTTGTTCGAATTCACGTTCAAGATTAGCGCGCGTTCGTTCTTCCAAGTCAATACCGTGCAAACCGAAGTGCTCTATCAACAAGCCATTGACGCTGCGGATTTGAAGGGCGGCGAGACCGTCGTGGATGCGTATTGCGGCATTGGGACGATGAGCTTAGCCTTTGCCCGCGATGCGAAGAAAGTCTACGCCATGGAAATCGTGGATGATGCGATTGTGATGGCCAAGGAAAATGCGAAACTGAACGGCGTGACGAATGTGCACTTTGAAACGGGGGCGGCTGAGAAAATTATGCCACGCTGGAAGGAAGAAGGCATCCAGCCAGATGTGATTGTGGTGGATCCACCACGTAAAGGGCTCGACCTTGCGTTTATCGAAGCGGCATGTGAAACTAGCCCAGAACGTATCGTGTATGTGAGCTGTAATCCAGCAACACTCGCGCGAGACCTTGTCCACTTCAAGGAACGCAGATACGAGGCGCAATACGTGCAACCAGTGGATATGTTCCCGATGACCGCGCATGTTGAGACGGTAGTATTAATGTCAAGGGTTGATAAATAAGAGTGTAATAAGATAAGTAAATAAAGGCTTTCCGTGATTTGAGGTCTGGTTTTAAGCCGGAAGGATAATCACGGTTTTTTGTTTTGAGGGAAGATATCCGAAATTGGAGAATTTGAAAAGTAATCAGCCAATACGGTTATTGATTTGGTGAGTTGATAAGATGGTTGACTAAATAATGGTGAGTTGATAAGATGATTGGCAAAGTTTCTTCGTAACATTGAACTGCTTACTATTCTAAATATTTATCAAATCGGGATTTTTAATACTTGAAAAAACAATGCCTTTATTGTATAACATAAACACCTGATGGAGGTGTAATTATGCACGTAGGATATAGAGAGGGATCTCGCAGGAAAAATGGCAAAGTAGATGAAGCTATTGCACTTTTTGATAAAGCTCGATATAACGGCTATGATGCTCCTGCGCTATATGATTCTTATGCTAAAGCTTATCGAAAAATTAAGGATTACGATAATGAAATTCTCATTCTTGATGAAGGAATTATGCGTAAAACACGGCACGATGTTGGTACTTTAGCGGCTCGTAGGGATAAGGCAATTAAGCTATTATTTGCTAAACAAGAGGCAGAGCGGATAGCTAAGGAAAAATCTGAATTTCTAAAAGCGAACAAAAAAGAGGATATTTAGAGGTTCAAAACGAAGTTAATAAGTTAATATAAAAATATACTAAGACTACGGAGTAAAATCTGTAGTCTTATTTTTTATGGTATAATAAATATAAATTAGAATTTATAGGATAAAAACATGGTAAAAGTAAAAAATAACAAGATAAAAACATACATTCTATCAGCAATAACATTAATATGGCTAGCAGTTTCCATGATACTTTTATATATAAAAAGTAGGACTGGTTATAGAATATTAATTGATTTCTTTGGGTTACAATTAAGGCAAGAAGATGTCCTATTTATTCTTTTACTGATGATTGTAGCTTGGCTTATCTTTTTTCTAAAGCTATTTTGGAAGAAATATTCTAGTACCATTGCTAGAGTTATTCTGGTAACAGGCTGGATTTTATTAATTGCAGGATTCTTATTTGGGTCTTTAATTTTTTTAGGTGGTCATCTTGTAAGTACCTACTATACTTTTATTTCCCCTGATAAAAAACATACGCTAGTAGTTGATGAGGCTTCGTTCTTGCTTTTGTCAAATGTAAGTTTATTTGAAAGGATAAATCCTTTATTTATTGAAGATTTAGGCGCAAAAACCTCCCTCGATGATGGATTTTCACCAATTTCAGCAGGTAAGTACTGGATAAAGTGGGATGGAAATAGGGTTAGCCTTGCGATGTTGGATGAACTTGGGACTAGGACATGGCATGTAGTAAAAGTTTCCTTAGGAGATAGTGATAGGAATGTTCAACATGATAATTTAGACTCTGAGGGCAAGCCTATTGTCTATGAGGAAAATTATTCTCCTACGCTTCCTGCGAAAGATACCATTCATAAACCACTAACTAAACAAGAAATATTAGATAGTTTATCTCTTGAAAATGCTATCATAATACCAAATTCTAACTATGGACTTATAGAGGTTGATAGGGCTATGGCTAGAAGTCTATGGTATTTTGTAAGAATTGAGGAAAATAGGATGATTTATATTTCTGATGCTCCGGATACATCTCTTAAAGTTGAGGGAGAAATTGATTCTGAAGGAAAAATACATTTAAGATTTACGGATATTAATAATAATCAAACCAATTATGAATCTTTAAACCAGGGAAAGACTTGGAAAAATGCTCATAAGTTTTCGGGTAACATGGATTAAATCGGTGTAGACAAATGCAAATTTTGGAGGTATATATTATGGCTTCAAGTAAAGAGTATTTAGATTTCATTTTAGAACAACTATCCGAGTTGGAAGAAATAACATATAGGTCAATGATGGGCGAATATATTATTTATTATCGAGGAAAAATTGTTGGTGGAATTTATGATGATAGGTTTTTAGTGAAGCCTGTTAAATCCGCAATAGCATATATGCCAAATGCAAAATATGAGTTACCGTATGATGGAGCAAAGGAAATGCTATTGGTAGATAATGTTGACAACAAAGAATTTTTAACTGGCTTATTCAATTCAATGTATGATGAGTTGCCTGCACCAAAACCGAAGAAATAATCGAATTTGAGGAGACTTAAAATGCTTGAGATAAAAGAAACAATGATTGAGAATATCAAATGTGTTCAGCAGCTCTGGGCTGATGGGGATGTCATGAAGTTCGTCGGTTTTCCAGACGGCTTACATCAAACAGATGAAGGAATGCAAAATTGGTTTCAGTGGATTAAATCGAACAGACCGACTTTAAACCACTATTCAATTTTTGAAGACGGGAAATACTGCGGAGAATCGTTCTATGAAATCAACGCAGAGCATCGAAGCGCCGCTCTGGACATAAAATTGTTTGGATTTGCACGGGGATGTGGAATTGCAACGGCTGGACTCTCCCATGCAATCAAAGAAGCGTTCCTAAACGGTGCAGAGATTGTATGGGTCGATCCGAATCCGGAAAACGTGAAAGCAATCGCGTTGTATGAGAGGCTTGGCTTTCAGCAGAAAGACTTTCCGGAGTACCTGATTTCTGAGGGTGAGGAGAAAACCTCAATCTATATGGAGCTTCGCAAAAACTGATTCCATACGCAAATTCCAGTTTGTAGAGGTAAACCTTTTTAACGATAACCTTATGTTATTGTTAAAAAGTATGTGGATATGTTTTTCATGACCGCGCATGTTGAGGCGGTATCACTGCTTGTGCGAGCTGAGGCATCAGCAAAGTAAAAATTGAATATATTGATATTTCCGGCACCAGATGGAGGGAAAACAATGCATCATATTGAGATTTATGTAAGTAATTTAGATAAAACCAAGGAATTCTATTCGTGGATACTTAGCTTTTTAGGTTTTGAGTTATTTCAAGAATGGAAAGACGGATTTTCCTATAAAAAGGACGAATTTTATATTGTTTTTGTACAGACAAAAGAAAAGTATCTTAATAACGGATACAATAGATGTAATATCGGCTTGAATCATCTTGCTTTTCGTTGTCAAACTAAGGATAAAATCGATCAAATTAGGAAGAATCTTATTCAGAGGAATATAGTTTTGCTTTATGATGATCAATATCCATATGCCGGAGGTACTGAACATTATGCAGTCTATTTCGAAGATCCGGATAGGATTAAAATAGAAATTTGCTTGGAGTAACTTAAAAATTTTCAGTAATGATGAGAAATGGTAAATTTCAGTTTGTAGCTATGTGTCCAGATACAGAAAGATTCACTTGGCATACTTAAAGTGCACTTATTTCATGTTGAGAGGATATCACTACTTGTACGTTCTTAGACAGGAGGATAAAATAATGGAGATTTTGGAAATTAATCCTATTTCGGTAAAAAAAAGAATGACCGAACTACTATTTGATTATCTTATAATCATAACTTACTTGGGTATTCTGTTTCTTTGCGCTATGACTTATTACTACATTGTTTTTAATGGTGTGCCAATGCAAACAGAATTTCAGGCGCAGACTCTTACATTTTTTACCAGTGTTCTGCCAATCATGCTTTATTTCACATTTTTGGATTATGCAAAAAATGGAAGTTTTGGGAAATCAAAAGCAGGGCTTCGTCTGGTCTATCAGAAAAAAACAATTCAAGCCAGCTTTATTAGAAATCTCATCAAATTTTTACCTTGGCAATTAGGACATATGGGAACTATTCATGGAGTCTATAGTGATTTTGATTTAATATCTATTATCCTCTCGTCTTTAGCAACTTTACTTGCACTGTTGTTACTGGCAATGGCAATTTTTAGGAAAGATAAAAGGCATCTAGGAGATTTGCTAGCTCATACACAGGTTCAGATAGAGGGTGACAATAAGTGATTTATCTTAATCGTTTAAAAAAAGTGAATGAAAGTACTGTAATAGACTACCCTAACCAATTCAAAAATTTTTTTGAAAATCTAGATACCAAAGAAGGTACTTTGATCTGTTGCCATCAATCTCAGGGAAATAACTTAACTTGGTTTGTTTATCGAAAAAATGACCATAAAATTCGGATTGAAGTGAGAGACGAAAAGAATGTTCAATATTCTTATTTAGATTTGGAAGATTGCTTTGTTGGTTCTGAAGTAACTTTTAAGGGCTTCTCTGATAATAGAATCATCGTTTCATTGACAGCAGGACAGGATGGCTCACAGGATTTTTGCCTTGAATTTTTGAATCATGAGCTAAGTGTGAGACATCAATTTCCACGGGATTTGGCGTATGTTTTTACGATTGACGAGGAAAGTTCGCTGCTGGTAAATTTTTACACGACAGAATTTTATAAAATATCGAATCATGATTTCCAAATAAAATCTAGTCAACGATTTCCTGTATTTGCACAGGACGGGCTATCAAACGTATGGAAGATTAACAATTCTTATGGTGTACTCTCTACAACGGAAGAAAGATGGTTTGTGTTTCATTTGAAAACATTGGAACTCGTTGATGAAATGATGCTAGATAAGTGCCGAGGAGAATACTCTGGGGTAGACACACTGTTTCAGACAAGCAATCAATTGATTTTTAGATGCTATCAATACAATGAAGGAACAAAAGAAGTTGAATACATGAGTGTGGAAAAGAATGATTTAGCGAACATAATTGAACAATCATGATAAGGACAGTTTAGGAGGGTTATCGATGGTTATATTGGAATTGTATCAAGGTGATTATCAAAAGGATTTAGTCGCGTTTGATTCTTTAGAAGAAGGGAAAGCCTTTGTCGCTCAAATTCCAGGGTATACTCTAGAAAACGAAGATGGGTTTGAAGTGGAGTATGTGAATCCTAAACACTTGCCGGATTATATGGAAATTGTCTTCAATGGAAATATTGTCCCTTTATCTAGATTTTCGTTTGAACCTGAAGAAAATGTCGAGATTATTTGGAAAGAAATTTCGAATCTATCCGTTAAAAACGATAAAGTGGTCGAAGGAGCTACAAAGGTCGATGCTTATGTCGTGAATAACGATGAAGTTAAAGCCTATATCGAAGCCAGAGAGATAAACTTCCGCAAGGCAAAAGCTTTCTTAGAAAGTAAAGGGTATGAAGTCGATAGAAGCTATTTTGGAAGTGAAGACGGCGAAGCGATTCTCTACAGAAAACGCGGCACCGAAGATTGGCACTTCTTATGTCACTTAGACCCGCTGTTTGTAGAGATTGAAGATGTTGAAGGGTTTGTGGAGAATATTGAAGAATCGGAAGAAGCGTCTAAATAGAAAGAAGGAAAAATAAAGTTGAATAGAATAGTAGACGATCAGATAACGCTTATTCCTTATTATAGAAATGATGACATCTCCCTTCTTTGGTATCAAGATAGTGAGGTATGCAAACAAGTAGATAATACTGATCAGATTTACGATCTAACAAAACTTCATAAAATGTATGATTACCTAACTTCACATGGTTCTTGCTATTATATCCAATATGAAGGAGTGTTAGTTGGAGATGTGACACTCCAAGATAGTTCGGAACTTTCTATAGTTATCAGCAAAGAGTATCAGAATTTACAGATTGGAAGACGATGTATTTCTGAAATGATACAGCTGGCGAAAGAACAAAAAATGGTAAAGGTCTCTGCACAAATATATCCTTTTAATACTCAAAGTCAAAGAATGTTTTTGGCTTTGGGATTTCAGAAGGTAGATGAAGAGTGGTATGAATATAAGTTGATTTAGGGTAGTTGTAGATCATTTTATATATTTAAATACTGGTCCGTATTTTGTATATCAAAGAACATCAAATTGAAAATTAACTCATTAAAAACATATAAAGGAGTACGATTAGTGAAAGCATTAATTGTTTTAGATTGTCAAAAAGGAATGTTAGCTAGAGGGGATTTTGACCTGCTTAGAGAGAATATTTTGAAGTTACAAGAGATGTTTAAAGCGAGCGGGGACCTCATTATTCATACGCGTCATATTGATGAGAATGAGGAGAGTATTATTTACAATGGCGACGAGCGAGGAGCGCTTGATGAAGAGCTTTCTGCGGATGCGGATTTTATCGTGGAGAAAGACTCGCCAAATATTTTCCAGAGTGAAGAGTTAAAGGCGATTCTTGCGAACCATCCAGTAGATGAAGTGGTGATTACGGGATTGAACGCGGAATATTGCTGCTTATTTTCTGCTATTATCGCTTCAGACAGAGGCTATAAGGTGACTTATATTGAAGATGCAACGGGGAGCGTCAATGACGGCGACACTTATGAAATGCCAGGGCTAGACCTTGTGGACTTCGTTGGCTGTGTCTTGGATTGGTCTGGACAAGTCGAGGTTCTATACTTCGATGAGTTCAAAGAGAGAGCGTAACAGTTGAATTTGATGGAAGCAGGCAAAGTAAAATTTGCCTGTTTTTTTGTGTAATTAAGCAAATTATCCCTTACATTTTGATTTATCCCTTAAAAATGGATGTGATTTAAGGGAAAACAACCAGAAAAAGTGTGCTGTTTCGAATAGTATATGGAACAATTTTAAGAACTGTTGAGAGACTTCATTTTTTAACAAGGAAGACAAAAGCAAAAAGAACTGTGATATAATGGTTGTATTCATTTTTTCAGAAAGAAGTGATTACCGTGGATTTTCGAGTAAAAGGAGATACGTATAGATATGGCGTTAGAGTAACGGCGATTGTAGTGAGGGATGGCAAGTTGCTTACTTATAAAGTAGAAGACCAAAATCACTTAGTTGGCGGGGCGATATTGGTAGGCGAAGCAAGCCGTAAAGCTGTAGCCAGAGAAGTGAAAGAGGAACTAGGTGTAGACTGTGAAGTTGAAGAGTTGATGTTCGTTGTTGAAAATCGATTTGATTATAAAGGCGAACTCCATCATATGATTGAATTTCATTATAAAGTGACTCTTCTAGGGGAGGTTCCGTCTCATACGTTGGATGAAGGAAAATATGAATGTGAATGGGTAGACCTTCAAAAATTAAGTGAGTATGATATACGACCTCAATATTTAATAAAAGAATTACCCCTTTGGAAATCTGGAATAAAACAGATTGAAATAGGGTTAGAATAGATTATTTTCCAAACTAACTAAGCCGGAGCCCGTCGAAGGGCTCCGGTATTTTTGGGTCTAGATGGAAAGTAAGCTTGACATTTTATTGAAAAATAATTATATTGTATGTAAAGTAAACTTTCCATCTTGAGAGGTGATACGATGTGAAAAATAGGCTTGAGGAAATTCGGAAGGCAAAAGGAATCACACAAGAAGAACTTGCGAATGCGCTGGAAGTATCTAGGCAGACGGTGGGATCTTTAGAGAACGGAAGATACAATCCGTCCATTATATTGGCATTTAAAATAGCAAGGTTCTTTGAGGTATCCATTGAAGAAGTATTTATTTATGAGGAGGGTCAACATGAAGACGAATAAATTGTGGTGTCTAGGATATTTAGTAGGGATTTGCAGTTTGCTGGCAGTATTTACACTTAACTTGAATGAAGTGGTTAGAGTATTATTGATTTTTGTTTTTTCCATCAGTGTATCTGTTTCATATGTAGAGATGACGCACCACAAACTGCTGAAAACGGATCGCGATTACAAAATTAGTATGAATGATGAACGAAATGAAAAAATCAGAGATAAAGTCAATGCAACGATGTCTCCAATTCTAATGCTTCTGATGGGAATTATTGCAGTTATCTGTATTTCAGTAGGGGCATATTTGCCGGCAACTCTTTTAACAGTTTCACTTGCATGTTCTCCCGTTATCATGCTTTTTATCAGCAAGTATTACGAGCGAAAATATTAAATCTTTGTCGAAAAAGACCCGAAGAATATGCAGTTTGCCATTGAAGCTGAATAGAGAACATGAGATAATGGGCTAAGACAGTCATTTTTGATTAAAGATATAAACAATTTTGTAACCGCAATCATACACAGATTGCGATTTTGGAGGAACGATATGGATTATCAAGCAGTACGAAAAAAATATACGCTTTATACAAGAGTTGCGGGAATTTTGACAATGTTCCTCATTCTTTGCGTCACGTTCGCAGTCAGTGACATTACGATGAGAACAGGGGGCGTTCTTGTGATTGTCGCCGGGTTAGCCATTGCCATCTATTTGATTAATAAATGGTATTTAACCACTGTGGCGAAATTGCTGCATGTGGATTTGGATTTTGCATCGTGGGAACAATATATCGAGACGAATAAAGAGGCCAAAAGAGCGGTCCTTCGATTAGACGCGGCAACGTCGGAAGTGTCCTTGGCGTACATGACAGGGGACTTCGAGACGGCGATTCGAAAGGCCAAAGAAATCTTGAGTCGGGACGGACTTCAAGTGCAATATCGAAACGTCTTGCAAAGCTATCTAATCCGTTCAGTCGTGTTGAGTCAGCCGGAGTTGAGCCGAGAAGAGCTGGATGCGATGATTAGCGGACTGACGATAACAGACCCTACGCTGGCCGAAAAGACGCAAAAGATGAGTGTGGCTCTCTATGACCTAACGATCGCACACGAGAGCAACGACTACTTCGAAACGTTAACGAACGAATACAAGTACCCACAGCTAGAAATCATCTACTACAAGGCGTTGAACGCTGCTATTAAAGGAGAAACAGAGCGAGCAACTGAGCTACTTAGCCAGCTTGTCGGTGAAGATGAGAGGTTGTATGTTGTTAGGATGGGGAAAGAACTTATAGAAAGAACTGTATAAATGATTACCAATAGTTAAAGGAGAAACATATGAATGAGTTTAAAATAGTCTTAGATGATAATTTCGGGACATATGTAACTATTCCAGAAGCAAGCAGAAAAGTATGGTTAGAGGTATCAGATGGTTTAGAAATATCTGAATTCGCAACGAATCTTCCAAACAGTTATCAAACAAAAATACATCAACTGTTAGAGAAATCAGGAGTGTGGTTTTATAAAGCAGAAGAGAAAGTTTTTAACGAATTTGGCGAAAAAATACCTTTAGAATTATTTGGAATACATTTGTTATCAGAAGATGACGAACCAGATTTTATTTTTGGGCTAGTATTTGGTTCTCCTAGAGAATCGGAGCATGGAATTGGCTTGAAAATGTCATTAAATACAATGGATATTATTGATTATGGAGATGCAGAAATTGCTTATTTTTAGTTTTGCGTAGTCACTATCTATTAACAACAACAAACCGGAGCCCCATAAAGGGCTCCGGCCTTCTTTTTATTTAGCAACTGCCTTCTTGTAGTACATCTCTAACCCCAGTGCTGCAACTAGCAGCAATACACCGACTGGTAAGTAGAGGGTTGGGTAGACGGAACTGGTTCCGTAGATGTCGAAGACTCCTTTGAGGAAGCTGCCGAAGATGAAGGTGAGGACACCCATCTTATAGGCTGCTTGTGCGTCTTCTGATTCCAAGAAAGTTTTCCCGGTCATTTTTGCGATGAGATTTGGCACCACTCCAAGCACGAGTGGAATCATAAACAGCAAGTACATGAATGGGGAGTAGACTTGGTGGCTGAAGAATTCATACACCGTTCCAACGACCAGTGTCACCACCGTTGCGACTGTGTAGAATGTCAGTCCTGATTTCTTTTTATAAGTAGACAATGTCACTCACCTCTCTTTCTTCGATATTTCGACCGTTTGTTGTCGGTTTGTTAATGATTTGTCCGTTAAAGTACATCGATGATGATCCGCCACCGTCTAAGTTATAGGCGGTAGTGACGTTCAATTCTTTCATAAATTCAGCTAATTGTTTCAACGATAGTCCTTGGCTTTCGCTGGTTCGTCCGTCTGATACCACGAATACATAAGTGCTGTCGTCGACGATTCCGATGGCTGTACGCGGATTGCTCGCCATGGCTTTCCCAACATCGTCAGAGCTGTCTACAGAAATTTCGCCGTTTTCAATCAACGCTGGGCCAAATGACAAGACTTGCATCGCGCCGTTATCGACTAACTGTTGCGCTGTGATGTCACCTTCTTTGATGATGCCGAAGCTTCCGTCTTTGTAGATGACTAAATCCTCTTGGCTAGCATTCTGACTCTCACTTCGTAACAGTTGTCCATTACGAACCACATATCCAGCATCTCTAGCGCCGTAGTAGTCACCGTTAATCGCAAGAACAGCATTCACGCTTTTAGCGGTTGTCGAAGTCTTCGCGACTACGTTTCTGCCGTAGGTTTCATTGGCCAAGGCTGTCTTAATCGAGGCGTTCCCTTTAATTTTCACCGTTGCGACGTGGATTTGCGTTTTATTTCGCTCGTACGTGTCAATCGTGATGGACTTTGTATCGTCCTCGTAGGCAGTCGCCGTGCTCACGGTTGGCGTTGTAGAAGTGCCAGTGCTACTAGAGCTACTTGAGTTCCCTGATGTTCCCGTGCCGCTTGCGCTAGTTCCTGTGTTCGTTGCCGCGGCCGTGTCATTACTGAACTTTGCGAGGCTCTTTGAGATGAAGAGCGTATCGGCCACGACCATTCCCGAAGCCCCGATGAGGACTGCCGTATAAGCGGTCGTTAAGATTTTTCTGAGTGATTTTCCTTTTTTGTTATTTGACATAATGCACACCTTTCTCTTGTCCGAAAATGACTTTCTTCTGTACAAACCAGTTAAAGAAGAACACCCCGATTTCGGTGATGATTTTACCAATGAGTGGTCCGATGCCGAATCCGTAGCTGAGGCCCATCAAAATCAATGTATTCAGCGTTAATGAGAAGCTGGCGAGTAAAATATAGCCGCCGAGTTCTTTTAGAAACGGTTTGTCGCTGGCAAAGACGAACTTCTTATTCACGAAGAAGTTGAATCCTGCGCTGATCACCCTTGCGACGACGTTAGCGGTCACGAGTGGTACTCCGATAAAAATCTGGAAGGGTAGACGGTGTAGTCTAGAAAAAACGAGAGAATTGATGATAGGGCGAATTGGAAAATCTCTTTGTAGATTCTGAATGAATCGCGAAGAGGATTAAAGTGTGAGCCCTCATTTTTGTTCTCGTAAATCGTTTGAATTTCTAGTTCGCAGAATGGGCGTTTTTCTTTTGCCCAAACCATCAACACATTCATTTCGTATTCAAAACGTGATCCTGAAATCTCAAGCATTTTTTCTAAATGGGCGCTTGAGAATCCACGCAGACCAGTTTGTGTATCGCTAATTTTCGTGCCACTTGTGAGTTCGAAAATTTTCAAGGTGATTTTGTTTCCGACACGACTCCTGAGTGGGACGTGGGTTCCGTCGAAGTTTCGAACGCCGAGTACGAGGCTGTCTTTATCAAGGGATGCCCTGGTGGCGATGCACACGATGTCTTCTGGACTGTGTTGTCCGTCAGAGTCCGCTGTGACGATAGCCACTTCCTCGTTTGCGTATGTTTCTTTAATGTATCGATAAGCTGTTTTTAGGCCTTCGCCTTTCCCTTTATTTTCAGGATGCGTTAAAACGGTCGACCCTGTGAGTTGGTTGAAGATAGGAAGATATTTCTCCCCACTGCCGTCATCGACAACGACTACTTCTAAGTCTTTGGCGATTAGTTGTTGCGTTAAAGGAATTAATTTTTCCTCTGGTTCATATGAAGGGATAATTACGATTGTTTTCATTGTTTGTCACCGCTCGCCTGGTTGGGGAGCTTCTCCTTTCCGTTTGGTTAACTATAATTTGCAACATGAACCTAAAACGTACTTAAAAGAGGTGGAAAAAAATAAAATGAACATTTAATATAGTATTTAATAGAAAAATAAAAAATCCCCTAGCGTCAGGTATTGCTTGTAACGCTACGTCATGTAGTAATATGCAGGCAATAAGGAGGTGAAAGCTATGTCAAAATACACGACAGGTGAGCTTGCGAAACTTTGCAATGTGACTGTTCGAACCGTTCAGTATTATGACAAAAGAGGTATCTTGATTCCGACAGAACTTTCTGAAGGAGGTAGAAGATTATATACTGAAAGTGATCTTCAACGTCTAAAAGTGATTTGTTTTCTTCGAGAGGTGGATGTACCCATCGATGCCATTTCTCAATTGTTAGAAGAAGAACATCCTGAAAAAGTCATTTCGATTTTAATAGAACAACAGGAAAGTTTATTGATGGAAGAAATTCAAGAGAAACAAGAGCAATTGGAAAAATTGCGTGAATTACAGTCGACAGTCCAAAACAAAGAATCCTTCTCAATTGAATCTATCGCGGACATAGCAGTAGTGATGAAAGGTAAGAAACAACTCAAAAAACTTTACAGGATTATCCTTTCAACAGGATTGGTGGTCGGAGTACTTCAGTGGGTGTCGATTGCATTCTGGATTTTCAAAGGAATGTGGTGGGGATTTGCGCTATGGGCTCTTTTGGCAACGGTATGGCTTATTTGGGTATGTAACTATTACTATAAACACGTTAAATATATTTGCCCTGAGTGCCATCAAGAATTTAAACCAGGAAAGAAAGAAGCTTTCTTTGCAAAGCATACGCCAACAACTCGGAATTTAACTTGCTCAGAGTGTGGCCATAAAGGATTCTGTATTGAAATTTGGGACGGTGATCAAGCATGAGTGGATTTAATCAAATCGTTCTTGGACCAACGGCGATACCTTCATTAATCGTGACGATTGTTTTGCTTCTTTTAATAGGAATTTTACCGACCGTTTATTGGATGAAAAGTCATAAAGGTCAAGTGAAAATCAGTTATTTCATTGCTGGGGCATTAGGCTTTATTGTTTCTGCCCGTATTCTTGAATCGGTCTTCCATTATTTCTTTTTACTGGCAGATAATCCTATTTCTCAGTTTTTAAATGGAAATACTGTAGCATTCGTGTTATATGGAATGTTGATGGCAGGGATTTTTGAGGAATGTGGTCGCTATATTGTATTAAAATACATTATGAAAAAACACCGCACCCGTGAAAATGCAGTTTTGTATGGAATTGGGCATGGAGCTATCGAAGTTCTAACAGTTGTTCTTCCATCAATTCTGCTTTACTTAGTGATTGCGACATCGATTCAGAATGGAAGTGTCGATTCTACGCTAACTGCATTACATGTTACTGAGAAGAATGCAGCCTTCGCCATGCAAAGTTTTCAAGCGGCGGCACAATTTAATGTTGAAACAGCTGTGATGACCGTTCTCGAAAGAATCAGTTCAATGGGGATTCATATTGGCTGTACCATCATCGTGTATTACAGTGTCATCGCAGAAAATAAGAAGTATTTATGCGGGGCCGTTTTACTACATATGATGGCGGATTGCTTTGCAGCGCTCTATCAACGAAATGTCGTGGGAGCTGGAATCGCTGAAACTGGAATTTTAGTTATGGCAATCGTCATTGTATGGATTGCGACAAAAATATATAAAAACAAATTGGCATAATGAATCGTTGATGCAAAGGAGGAACGACAATGGCAACAATAGAAAGTGGAGCGAGATTTGGGATTCCGCTGGTATTCCTAGTGAGTTATGTGTTTATTGCGACATGTGTGCTTGTCATTTTCGTTCGCCGATGGACAGCCGCAAAACAAAGCGGAGGTCCGTTCATGGCAGCTTTTCATATCGCGAATGGAACATTTTACATTCATGTGGCATTCTGTTTCAAAAAGCGTCGTATTCCTCTATCATCTATTCGCCGGATTTCGATTGATTTCATGCGCGGTCGAAAAGGTGGAGGCGCCCGTTATGTCGTCATCATTGAACAAAAGGATGGAACCACGACCATGTTCTTCATGGGAAAAAGCAAAACCAATGATGCGTTGCTAGAGCAGTTGCCTCAAGCTGTGAAGCGGTATCCGATTAAGGTTTCCCTAAAATAATTTGAAAAAGCAGTACCTATAGTAACATCTCACATTGCACGATGAGTGCGTGAGTGCTATAATAGGTACTGCTTTTTATTGGACACGACTTGTTTTCAGATTATTTACACAAATTGAAAATTATTTACAACAGAAAGGAGAGAAAATGATGTCTACTCATAAAAAAGTATCACTTTCAGAAGTAAACCAATCGATTGAGACGCCAAAGAATAATAATTTCTGGCAAAACCTAAAAGCCTTCTTAGGACCAGGAGCGCTTGTAGCAGTAGGGTACATGGACCCAGGTAACTGGATTACTAGCGTGGTCGGAGGGGCTTCGTACAAATATACATTGCTCTTCGTAATCCTTATTTCGTCATTAATCGCAATGCAGTTGCAACAAATGGCAGGAAAACTTGGGATTGTAACGCGTATGGACTTAGCGCAAGCCACAGCGCATCACGCACCAAAATGGCTTCGTCACATTTTATGGGTGATCGTCGAATTAGCACTGATGGCGACAGACTTAGCGGAAGTACTTGGATCAGCCATTGCCTTGAACCTCTTGTTTGGAATTCCAATTATGGTGGCCATCTTTATTACGGTTCTGGACGTATTCTTGCTTCTTGGAATTATGAAGCTTGGATTTAAGAAAATCGAAGCAATTGTATCAACGTTGATTTTAACAATCCTTTTAATTTTCGTGTATTTAGTAGCGTTAGCAGAACCAAGTATTTCAGGAATTTTCACAGGATTCCTACCAACGGCGCAGTTATTCGAACCAACAACTCCTGGACACGATAGCATTTTAACATTGTCACTAGGGATTATCGGGGCAACCGTAATGCCGCATAACTTATACTTGCATTCATCACTATCACAAACGAGAAAAGTGGACTACACGGATCCAGACAACGTGCGTAAAGCGGTTCGTTTCATGACATGGGACTCAAACATTCAGTTGAGCTTAGCATTCGTCGTGAACTCACTCTTATTAATCTTAGGGGCAGCGTTATTCTTCGGACACGCATCTGAAATCTCTGCCTTCTCGCAAATGTACAATGCGTTGCAAGATTCGAAGATTGCCGGTGCGGTCGCAAGTTCGACATTATCGACACTCTTTGCCGTGGCGCTTTTAGCAAGTGGTCAAAACTCAACCATCACAGGAACATTGACAGGACAAATCGTGATGGAAGGTTTCTTACATATGAAACTTCCACAATGGATTATCCGTCTTGTGACTCGTTTATTCGCCTTACTACCGGTAATCGTCGTAGCGATGTTGTTCGGTTCGCAAGAAAAAACATTGGACCAACTCTTGGTGTACTCACAAGTATTCTTATCAGTGGCGTTACCATTCTCAATTTTCCCATTGATTTACTTCACTTCGAAGAAATCACTCATGGGCGAGTTTACCAACGCCAAATGGAATACCTTCCTCGGATACACGGTAGCCGTTATCCTAACCATCTTAAACTTCAAGTTAATTTTTGATTTATTCTAAAACGAAACGGGCATCTTCGGGTGCTCGTTTTTTTTATATGGTTTTCCTAAATTTCACAGAGGTTTTATTGTATTTTTCTAGAGAATAGGATAGATTATAAGTGAGAGAGTTGAAACCGCATTCAATGGTTGCTCAATACAAGTAGGATTAGGAGGATGGTTATGAGTTTTCCATTTCGTGAAGATTCAAATACGGCAACGATACTGTGCAAGCATATTGCAAGAGGAGAACAACCGATTCTATATGTAAGTCACGACGAGGACGATGGCATGTGGCAGTTTCTATGCAACGAGGAGCATACCATTGAGGACTTGATGTTAGTGACCTTGAAACAAGCCTACGAGCTCGATCCGTCTATCGGGGAAATCAAAGACTTACCTCTAGGAAAAGAAGTATGGAGGGAATATCCACAAATGCCGTGGAGAACTTAAAGTTGAGGATGAATCGCTTGGTAATCGTAGAAAACGACAGTGAGAGGGAGAAAAGAATGAAGAGTATTTCGAAAACAGTAAAATTAGGACTTTGTGCAGCCGTTCTGATTGGCTTAGCAGGATGCGCTAAGACGCAAAAAGAAACGACGACACAGGTAGCTCCAGAGACGACAACCGTAGCGGCACAATCGCAGGAAGCACCGCAATGGGTTGCGACCTATACCAATATCAGCAATCCTTCAAGCGTTGAAGAAGTGAAGGCGTTGTTGTCCGCATATTTAGATAAAGAAAGTGTGGAGAAGTTCTTCGAGTTCGTGAATGACTATAATGAGATTGTCGGCGAGACAGGTTTGCAAGGGGACTTTGCGTCGTTTACAAAAACGGAATATGACGTCGAAAAAATCAGCGCGCTCTGGACTGCAAAACACGGCGAATTTGTTGGAACGAACTGCCGTATCAATACGTATGCGTTGTTGAAGAATAAGATTACGATTCCGAAGATTGCTGCGGATAGCGAGCTCTTATTTATCGATAATGATGCGATTGACAAGGGACATCTCTTTAGTGCGGATGAAAAAGAAGACTTGAATCGTTTGTTCTCGCGTGTGGAAACGGAAGCGACAACAGACGTGAAGACGCATGCTAAGAAGATGGAACAGTTCTTGTCGCAATTTACTTTTGACGAGAATGCGCGTATGCTCTCAGTCGTGATTCACGATAATTTGGACGGAGAATCGCTCTTTATCGGCCACGTGGGAGTCTTAGTACCAACGGGAGACGGGTTCCTCTTTGTTGAAAAACTCACCTTCGAGGAACCATACCAAACGATTAAATTTAAGACGAAAGAAGATGTCTACAAGTATCTTGAAACGAAATATCAAGACTATACCGGAGAAGGCCTAGCGAAGCCGTTTATTATGGATAATGCAAAATATGTGGAGAGGTCGTAGGAATCCTTTAGGGAACGTAAAAATAGGATAAGATGTGGGATTGAATCCTAACAGCACCTATGGTAGTATTAATAGCAAACTTAAAGAGACAGGGTTTGGAATCACTGCGGTACCATTAACGTAGTGAGCCGAATCCTGTTTCTATAGAGAGTACTAATCCGCACTTAAGGAGGATTACACATGAAAGTAAAGAAGATTGGTATCGTTAGTTTGTCTAGCGGAATAATGGGAGAGAACTTCATTCAGCATGAACTCAATCTTGGAAAGAAACGTTTAGAAGAGTACGGTGTAGCAGTTGAATTTTTACCCCATGCTTTAAAAGGGCTTGAATTTATTAAGCAGCATCCAGAATGTAGAGCGCAAGACTTGCTAGCTGCATTTCAAGATGACTCGATTGATATGATTTTAACTGCGATTGGCGGGGATGATACGTATCGCCTACTCCCTTACTTATTTGAACAGGACGCGCTTAAAAAGGTTGCTAAACAGAAGATTTTTTTAGGCTTTTCAGATACAACAATGAATCATTTAATGTTACATAAAGTTGGCATTCAAAGCTTTTATGGACAGGCTTTCTTACCAGATGTATGTGAACTTTCAACGGAAATGCTCCCATATACGAAATCGTATTTTGAGGAATTACTGACAACGGGAAGAATTAAAGAAATTCGTCCAAGTGACATTTGGTATCAAGAAAGAGAAGATTTTAGTGAAAAGGGATTAGGCGTTTCGACGCCAAGTTTTCCAAATCAAGGGTTCGAATTATTAAAAGGAAATGCTGAGTTTAGCGGGCCAATTCTAGGAGGATGCTTGGAATCAATGTATGATTGTTTCGATTCTTCATTATATGCAGATTCTGTACAGCTTACTCAGAAATATAAGCTATTTCCAACGCTTGAAGACTGGAGTGGGAAAATTCTGTTGCTGGAAACAAGCGGGGAACTACCAAGTGTTGAGTTGTATCGAAAGATGATCCAAGCTTTAAAACAGTATGGAATCTTTGATGTAGTTTCTGGTGTGTTGGTGGGTAAACCTCAAAATGAAATTCATTATGAAGAATACAAAGCAATCCTGCTAGAGGAGCTAGAGGACAAAGAGGTCTCTATTGTTTACAATATGAATGTTGGACATGCTACACCACGCTGTATTGTTCCTTTTGGAGTACATGCTCAAGTTGATGTGGATGCACAAGTAATCCGATTTGATTATAATAAATAGAGTAGAGATTAGAGTTAGAAAAGGGGATAAAAGATGGATTTAAAAGATTTTACAGAAAAAGAGCAAGAACAAATTAAAAAAGGGTTGAGCACAGCGGTGTTGACGGATAAAGAAGCGGCTAAGAAAATTCTAGCGTTAGTGCCAGAAGAATGGATTAAGAAAATTCCGTTCTTAGTCAGAGGTCATGCGACAACCAAAACTGTTCAACGCATCGCGAAAGAAAATCCTGAACTTTACGCAGTCGCAAAACAAGAAGGAGAACTTCCTGAAAAAGAACGCGAAGAATTGCGTGAAATCATCACTGGAATTTTCCAACAAAAGATGAACAAACATAACATTAAATAATGACAGTGCCGTGCATGGATTCGTGCATGGCGCTTTGTATTTTCGCTGGAATACGATACAGTAGGAAGTGAGAGAAAATGAAGCAGGAGAAAGGGAGTAAGAAAATGGAAAGAATTGAACCAGTAGCATTTCAAGCGTTGCATCAAAAAGAGGATATCACGATTTTAGATGTTCGTGAAGTGGATGAATTCCAAGCAGGGCATATCGAGGGTGCATTGAATGCGCCGCTAAGCACGTTGGATAAAGAATATGAGCAACTGGATTCATCGAAACGCTATTATGTGATTTGCCAAGGTGGCATGCGTTCTGAACGGGCCTGCCAGTTCTTGGAGACAAAAGGGTTTGATGTGGTAAACGTTGAAGGAGGAATGAATCAGTGGAAAGCTTAAAGCAAACGACCGAGGTGCAACTAGTTCCTTTTAACAAAAGCTTCCTTGAAACGATTTGGAAGAGTGGTTTTTCAACAGACCATCCAGCGTGGACGAAGTTTAACGCGCCGTATTTTAATGACTATCGCAAGTTTGATGATGCGGAAAGTTTTGAAGCAAGCCCGATTGCGGACTTTTTAATGAGCGAAGATTGCAGATGTATTGTAGTTGACGGTCAGCCTGTTGGGATGGTTTCAAAATCATGGGTGGACGAAGCAACACGATGGCTAGAAATCGGGATTGTGATTTATGACGACCAGTTATGGAGCCGAGGGGTTGCGACTACTGCGCTAACGAAGTGGGTGGATGCCATTTTCCACGAAACTGATGCGCTTGAACATATTGGCATGACGACTTGGAGTGGAAATGGTGCGATGATGGCCGTTGCTGAGAAATTAGGATTCCTAAAAGAAGGGCAAATTCGTAAAGTCCGTTACTATCAAGGGCAGTATTATGATAGTGTGAAGTATGGAGTTTTACGAGAAGAGTGGGCTACAAGAGCATAAGGATAAAGAAAGAGACTAATCAATGTGTGATTAGTCTCTTTTAGTATGTTAGTCATTATTTTCCTGGAGTGTTTGGATCTAAGCCAAATGATTGTTCAAAGAAAGGTCTTAAAGTATTGATTGTATCTGCTGTGCCTTCAAGGGCAACTGCATATACTTTTTCACCTTTTTGGAAAACCCATTCGTACATGTATTTTCCGTCCGTAAATACTACTTTTACTAAGAAAGCTTGCTCTCCAGCAAATTTAGCTTTTACTCCCTGTAGTTGTTTCACTTGTTTGTTATTTTCCCAGTTATTATACAAACGGTTGGCAAGTAATTCTGCACCGAATTTCTCATCATCTTTTAGTTTAACGGAATCTTTAGTGTACGCGTTCATTGATAAAATATTGTATTTATCTGGTGAAGAAAACTGGAATTGAGAACCAGTGTGTTTATCTTGGTATGTGGCCCAGTCCTTAGGAACGTTAATATAACCAGATTCTTCACGTCCAACACGTTGAGTATCTTCAAATGATACTTTTTTTTCTGTAGAAGAAGCGCTGGCAGTTGTAGTTGGAGCGGTTGTCGTTGGTGCAACTGTCGTTACTTCAGTAGTTGGTGCAGCAGCAGTTTCCGCTGTTTTCTTTTCTCCGTTTCCGCAAGCCGCTACCATTAATGCAGATAGAAGCGTTACAGAGGTTAATAAAATTTTGTTTTTCAAATTGTTTTTCTCCTTGATTAGGTTAATACCTGGTTTTTATATTATTGTCCAGGAGTTTTTGCATTTAAGCCCCAAGATTGTTCAAAAACTGGTCTTAACGATTTAACCATGTCTTCTGTACCTTCGATTGAGACTACATAAACGATATCCCCTTTTTGGAGAATCCATTCGAACATAGTTTTACCATCGGAGAATGTTGCTTTTATTAAGTAAGCTTTTTCTCCCGCAAAATCAGCTTTCACGCCTTGAACACTAGTTTGTTCTTTATCATTTTTAACGCCATTGAGCAAACGATTGGCAATTAACTCTGCGCCAAACGTTTCACCATCATTAAGTTTAACTTTATCTTTAGAATAAGACTCTAGATACATAATATTATATTGATCTGGTGACGAATAATAGAAGTTATCAGGGTTGTTTGAGGCTTTGAATACTACCCAGTCTTTAGGGACGTTGACATAGCCAATATTATCTTTCCCAACACGTTGAGTGTCTTCAAGTGATACTTTTTTTGTCTCTGAAGAAGTCCCAGGAGTTGTTGTTTTAGCAGTAGTCGTTGGAGCAGTAGTTGTTGGTGCAGCTGTAGTTTCTTTAGCGACTTCAGTCGTTGGTGCAGCAGCAGGTTCCGCTGTTTTCTTTTCTCCGTTTCCGCAAGCCGCTACCATTAATGCAGATAGAAGCGTTACAGAACCTAATAAAATTTTATTTTTCATCATGATTGTTCTCCTTAACGAATTTATTATACTTGTATTATATCACGTGCGAATAAAAAATCAACTAGGAAAATTTTTGGCTAAAAAGAGGGACAATAGAGCATAAGAAAAGAGACTAATCGCATGGATTAGTCTCAGGTATTTAACGATTGATTATTTACCAGGAGTGTTTGGATCTAAGCCCCATGATTGTTCAATCAAGTCAATCATTTTTTGAAGAGTGCTTTTGTCTCCGTCAAAGGCTACTGTATATACTTTATCACCTTTTGGGAAGATCCAGGTAAAGAAATATTTTCCATCTTTTGTGAGAGATTGGATGACAAAAGCATCAATTCCAATCACTTTGGATTTCGTACCTTGAATTTTAGCGATTTCAGAATTGTTTTCGTATGTAGTATATAAACGGTTCGCAACCAATTCTGCACCCCAGGTATCATTTTTCCCAAGTTTTACTTGGTCCTTAGAGTAGCCAGTTAATGTCACAACATTGTATCCATCTGCTGTGTATTGATACTGTTGTGGGTTGTTTCCTTCGATTTCTTTGAACTCTATCCAGCCTTTAGGAACATTGACATAACCAGTATCTTCACGTCCGATACGTTTAGTATCTGCAAGTGAAACTTCTTTTGTTTCAGAAGAAGCGCCCGCAGTAGTTGTCGGTGCTGTTGTAGTTGGTGTAGCAGTAGTTTCTTCTGTTGTTGGAGCTGCAGTTGTTTCCGTTGCTTTCTTTTCTCCGTTTCCGCATGCCGCTATCATTAACGCAGATAGAAGCGTCACAGAACCTAATAAAATTTTGTTTTTCATCATGATTGTTCTCCTTAACAGTTGTTATAGGTCTATTTTACCATTAATGTGATGGAATTTAAATAATAGCAAAAAGAGTATAAAATAAGAGACTAATCACTATGATTAGTCTCAGTAACGATTGATTATTTTCCAGGAGTTTTTGGATCTAATCCCCATGTTTGTTCAATTAAGTCAAACATTTTTAAAAGTGTTTCTTTATTTCCTTCAAAGCTTGTTGAATACACTTTGTCGTCTTTTTGGAAGACCCAGGTGAAGAAATATTTACCATCTTTTGTAAGAATTTGAACTAGAAAAGCATCCATTCCGACCACTTTTCTTTTGGCACCTTGGATTTTTTCGATGCTAGGATTTTTTTGGTATGTACCATATAATCGGTTTGCAATCATTTCTGCGCCCCACGTTTCACCTTCGACAGGTTGGTATTTGTCCTTAGTGAAGACGTTTAATGTCACAATATTATATCCATCTAATGCAGCATATTGATACTGATCGCCACCATTGGCAGCTTTGAATTCTACCCAGTCTTTAGGAACATTGACATAACCAGTATCTTCACGTCCGATACGTTTAGTATCTTCAAGTGAAACTTCAGCCGTCTCAGAAGAAGCGCCAGCAGTAGTTGTCGGTGCTGTTGTAGTTGGTGCAGCTGTAGTTGTAGTTGCTTCTGTTGTTGGAGCTGCCGTTGTTTCCGTTGCTTTCTTTTCTCCGTTTCCGCAAGCCGCTACCATTAAAGCAGACAGGAGCGTCACAGAGCCTAATAAAATTTTATTTTTCATTATGATTGTTCTCCTTAAAAGTTGTTGTCACAAGGTTATTTTACCATTCTTTAGATTGAATTTAAATAGAGAGCCAATTTTTCTCGAACTGTGAAAATGTGCGAATCAGTCTCTTTTAGTATTGTCTAGGAAATTTTGGGTCTAAGCTCCAAGATTGTTCAAGAATAGGTTTTAATGTTGCGACTGTATTCTCTGTTCCTTCCAGTAAAACGTCGTATACTTTTTCGCCTCTTTGGAAAACCCATTGGAACATGTATTTGTCCTCTTTCAATTGAATTTTAATAAGGAAAGCATCCTCGCCAGCAAATTTTGTCTTTTCCTTTTGCGTTTTTTCGACTTTAGGATTGTGTTGCCAGCCTTCATACAAACGATTAGCTAGTAACTCAGCCCCGAAAGTTTCCCCAGCATTGACGGTTAATTGGTCTTTGCCATATCCATTGATTGTAATCATATTGTATGGATCTTTTGTAGCGTATTGGAATTGAGGGCCACCGTTTGGGTCTTTGTATTCTACCCAGTCTTTAGGAACGTTGAAATAACCGACATCCCCGCGGCCTACACGTTGAGTGTCTGCAAGTGAAACTTCTTTTGTTTCAGAAGTTCCAGCCGTTGTTGTAGGAGTGGTTGTAGTTGTTACAGTTGTAGTTACTTCTGTTGTTGGAGCCGCAGTTGTTTCGGGCGCATTCTTTTTGTCGTTCCCGCAAGCCGCTACTAATAAAGCAGATAGAAGCGTTACAGAACCTAATAAAATTTTGTTTTTCATCATGTTCGTTCTCCTTAAAGTGGTTCGTACATCTGTATTTTACCAATTTAATTTCTTGTTTTAAAGACACTTTCAATTTAATAAATGAAAAGCGCAGAAAAATATACACGGAACTCATATTTTTTCCTATTCACATAAGTGATAAGATGGATTATAATTGAAAAGAAACCGTTATCATCAACTTTTAGATATTCGTGGGGGGATTAAGAATGAAAAAGGCATATTTATTAACTTGGAATCCAGATAATTGGAACTGGCCTGATTATAAGGAAAAGGTGCAAGCTGCAAAAGAAGGTAAGGCAGTCATTGAATCGTGGACGAGTAGTAGTAAACAACCCAATGTAGGAGACCAAGTATTCTTATTAAAAAGCCAAGTGGGAATCATTGGTCACGGACATGTTGAAAGAGCTTCATATGAAGCACCTCATTATGATTCTAAGAAGGCCCAAGAAGGACTGACAACGAATCATATTGATGTTAAATTTGATTGGCTGAAGGATGAAACTGAAAATAATTATATTTCGCTTGATTTACTAGAAATTGTGTTTCCGAAGCAAACATGGAGACCACAAGCTTCAGGTATCGAAATCAAAGGAGAATATATAAATAATTTAGAGAAAGTTTATCAACAAGTAAAATCAATTCCAAACTCTCGCATTGATTTTGGAACTGTATATACTTTTTTGAAAAATTATTGTAGAAGAATTTACAGTGATCCTGAAAAAGCTGGTGACCAAAAAGCTGAAATGGAAGAAATAAAAAAAGTTGGGCAAACAGCTTATCGAGAATTTAACAAATATGGGAAATATATCGAGAAGTTACTTCCTGGTTATACAGCAGGGAAATCAACAGGTTGGCAAAATTCGGGAAATCTTATGAAGTACTTTTGGATAGAATTTAAGAAAGCCGGATACGATGATTTAGCGCATAGTATTTCTATTTCAATGAATGCATATCCAGAATATAACAAGCAAAAGGGAGTAACTCTATCTGTCAGAGTGGAAGCAAAAGATTCTCAGTGTAAAAAGGATTCCATTTTTTCTGACAAAGAAGTTTATAAAATTCATAATAGTATTCTAGATATACCTATCGAAAAAACTGACAACTTGTATTATCAAGCAAGTGTGAAAGCTAGACAAACGGATACATTCAAAAAATTTGGTATTGATACTCAGGAAGTACGTAAGGAACTTGACCA
Source organism: Granulicatella sp. 20925_1_28 (assembly GCF_041433575.1). Classification (NCBI taxonomy): domain Bacteria; kingdom Bacillati; phylum Bacillota; class Bacilli; order Lactobacillales; family Carnobacteriaceae; genus Granulicatella; species Granulicatella sp. 20925_1_28. Next base: position 17,316 of record NZ_JAPWBS010000016.1, on the reverse strand, counting down.
ATTAGAAAAAGTTCAGATTGTTAAGGAAATAACTGGACCGTTTATAGACCGAAATACCTCAGACATTTTAATGCAAACTGTTCAAGCAATTGCTGAACTAATGCCTTACTATGAACATATTTTAGAAGTTAGAGAAAACAGAATTAAAGAAAAAGAGGGTAGTTTAATGATTAATGAAGAACCAGTAACGACATATGATTTGAATCAATCAGGAAATGCTTTCGCGAAAAACTCTATATTATATGGCCCTCCAGGAACAGGGAAAACGTACTATACTGCCTATTATTCAGTTGCAATCTGTGATGGGCTTTCAATTGAAAAATTGAAAGAAAAATCTTATGCAGAAGTGCTCGATAGATTCAATACATTAAAAACTGAAGGGAGAATTGCTTTTACAACCTTTCATCAATCGTATGGTTATGAGGAGTTCATTGAAGGGATTAGACCTGTAATGGCAGGAGAGGAAGAAAAGAAATCAATAGAATATGAAATTGTCCCTGGAGTATTTAAGAAATTCTGTGACGAGGCCTCTCTCGTTGATGATAAACCTTATGTTTTTATTATTGATGAAATTAATCGAGGGAACATTTCTAAAATTTTTGGGGAGTTAATTACTTTAATTGAGGGAACAAAGAGAAAAGGTGAAACAGAGGGGTTGAGTGCTTTCTTACCATATTCTCAGGAAGAGTTTGGAGTTCCGAATAATGTTTATATTCTAGGAACAATGAATACTGCTGATAGATCAATTGCGTTGATGGATACAGCATTACGTAGAAGATTCAACTTCATAGAAATGATGCCAGATTGCAGAACCGTTGAAGATGTTGTAATCCGTCAAAACGGGAAAGAAGTTAATGTCGGAGATGTCTTAGATATTATTAACCGAAGAATTGAGTTTCTTTTTGATAGAGAGCATACTATTGGACATGCCTTTTTCACTTCTCTGAAAAATGGAGATTCAAACTCAATTGAACGACTAGCAGATATCTTTAAAAACTCAATCATTCCTCTCTTACAAGAGTATTTCTACGATGATTACGAAAAAATTCGCCTTGTGCTGGGTGATAATCATAAAAAAGATGACCAATTCCAATTTATTAAGAAAATAAATATTACGCCAAAAGAATTGTTTGGGGAGTCTATTAGATTAGAAAGTACAGCTGTGTACTCATTGAACGAGGATGCTTTAGGTAAGATTGAAAGTTATCAAGGGATTCTTTTGCCTCAACAAGAGGACTAGTCGGGTGATTGTATGAATGATAAATTATTATCCATTAAAGAGTTTGATGTTATCACATCGAACGAAAGTTATGCCGAAACAGAAGATAATGTTCGTTACTTAAAAGAAAGATATTTTAATGAACTAGACGATTTTATTAGAAATCAAGAGAGTACAGATGATGAAGGGAACCCTCTAGATTTCCTAAGAGCTAGAACTATCAAAGGAATAGGGAATGTCATTCAAGCAAAGAACTTTGTAGGTCTCATACAGCTAGAAAGCGGGTATCAGATTCAGATTCTTCCAAAAGTAGATTTTGGTACGAACGATACAGGGAAAAATACCGAAGAAGTATTTATAGATATGTTAAGGTCTATGAAAGATTTCCCAGGAAAAGTGTTTAGTTCTGCAAATTTAAGAACAGAGAGTATTAATCTATATGAGATTTTTATTAACATGTATCTGTATCAATTATCGTTACTTACCCGCAAAGGATTGAAATCTGCATATATTTCTCGAGAAGATACGTTGAATGTTTTTAAAGGGAAATTATTGATTAATCGACACCTTAAAGAAAATATTGGGCATGCAGAAAGATTTAGTCTTGCTTACGATGAGTTTAATTTAAATCGACCTGAGAATCGATTGATAAAATCGACTCTATTAAAATTACAGAAAATCAGTACAAGTTCTAACAACTTAAAATCCATTCGACAACAATTAATCTATTTTGAGTTGGTTGATCCCTCTTGGAATTATGCAAGTGATTTTGACAAAGTTCAGATTGACCGAACTACAAAGGATTATGAAGAAATTCTGGCTTGGAGCAAAGTGTTCTTGATGAATAAGAGTTTCTCGACCTTTTCTGGAGATACTAAGGCACGTGCTTTATTATTCCCGATGGAAAAAGTATACGAATCATTTGTATCGATTCATATAGTGGATGTTTTCGAAGGAGATGGATATTCAGTATCTACTCAAGATACTGGTAGATATTTATTGAAAGAAGATAATCGCAATATATTTTCGCTAAGACCGGATATAGTTATTGAGGATAACAATGGAAATACCATTATTATGGATACCAAGTGGAAAAGGTTATATGATTCTTCGCAAGAAAACTATGGTATATCTCAGCAGGATATGTATCAAATGTATGCATATTCGAAAAAATATAATGCGAACGAGGTTTGGGTGTTATATCCAAGAGTGAATGAGTTAGAGAATAGAATCATTGAATTTAGAGATGAGGATACAAAAATCCATATCTTCTTTGTCGATGTTTCAGAGATTGAAAAGAGTATCAAAGAACTGTTGAGGAAAATCAAAGCTTAAATCATACTAGTTTTGAGGTGATAAACATGCTAATTCTAAAATTAATCCTATTCGCATTAGGGATTACATTTTCAGCTTTTGGATATCTTATAGTATTCAAAAAGAAGTTTGGGCTTATCAATGATTTTGAAGCTCGTAAGAAGGTAGGGAGTCAAACGGATGCAGATGCGATTCGTGTTGGCAAGATTGCGTTAACCTTAGGTGTTGGATTACTTGTACTATTTGTGTTATTAATGATATTTACGTAGAGAAATACTGTAGAAAGAGAGTTTGGCAGTGAAGGAATTAGCATTAACATTAGAAGATACGCAGTGGGAGAAGACAGAGATTACGCATGATCGGCATGTTGCTCGGGCCATCGTTGTGGACGAGGAAGGATTTTTCTACTTTGTCCGTGTCGTTAGAGACGATATATTCGGTAACGGAGCTTTTATCGAAACAGCTGGCGGTGGCGTCGAAGTTGGCGAGACCCCCGAAGAGGCGATTCATCGGGAGATGAAGGAAGAGCTTGGCGCTAGCGTGGAGGTGCTGTGCAAGATTGGCACGGTGAGCGATTACTACAATCAGATTCACCGTCATAATGTGAACCACTATTTCCTCTGCCTCGTGACAAGTTTTGGGAAAACCGAGATGACGTCCAAAGAATTAGAGGAATTCGAGCTGTCGACCTTAAAACTCACTTATGAAGAAGCTTTCGAAGAGTACAAACGATGCGCGGCGAAACCGTGGGGCGTACTCTTAGCAAACCGGGAATTGCCGGTGCTAGAATGGGCAAATCAGTGGTATTCAATCAAGGAATAAACTGTACAGAGAGGCGTGTTTTTACTCAATAAATCTGTGCGATTAAAATATAACGCAGTTTTATAGACCTGGCAGAAATGTCAGGTCTTTTTCTGTTCGTAAAATATCATATACGGTTTTTTCACCCGAAAGGACGAAAATTAAATAAAAACTCTATTGTATTCAGGGTGTAGGAGTACTATACTAAATCTAGTTAGTGCGTTTTTTAACAAAGTGTATTAGGGGGAATTAGGGTGAAGATTCAATCGAAATGGAAATTGGGTTTGTTAGTAGTCGCTTGCGTTTCTTTGGCTGCATGTGGGGGACATAAGAAAGAGTCGAAAGCGACAACAGAGACAGTAGCGAAGGTTACAACGGTTGAAACGACGACAGTGGCACCTGCGAAGTTGCCAGATTCGTTACTTCCGTTTAAGAAGGAAAAGCAATTGGTTTTGGGAGACCTTGATAAATTAGAGCGTTCGACATCGGCTCATATTCAACTGAATATCAAAGATAAACCGAAAGCGAAAAGAGAGCCGAAAATCAGTGTAGATCCAGTTGGTTGGCATAACTATAAGATGCCGATTGATGACTCCGGAAGTGGTAAAGAAGCGTGGTTGATGAATCGCGGGCATTTAGTAGGATATCAATTCAGTGGACTCGATAACGAGTTACGGAATTTAACACCAATGACAGCCCTGTTAAATACAGGTAGTTTGTCCGATAAGGATTCGGCAAACCAAACCGCGATGCTTTTCTACGAGAATAATCTTGCAGATTGGATTAATGCTCATCCAAATGATTGGTTGGATTATAAAGTAACGCCAATTTACGAAGGGGATGAACTCATTCCTCGAAAAATTGAGTTGCAGTATGCTGGAATTAAAAGTGATGGAACTCTGATGAAGATTTCATTTGGAACAAAACAAGAGAACATTGATAAAGATGGCGTGACTCACGTAATGCTTGATAACACTTCGCCAAATGCGAAAATAGACTATGCGACTGGAAATGCGGAACCGTTATTTGCGAAGAAAAAAGTAGAAACTACTGTTGCCCAGACTGAGGCTGTAACTGAAGCTGTAACCGAAACAACCGTAAATCAAGAAGAGTATAGAACGGTATATGTAGCTAAAAAAGGAAAGTCAGATGTGTATTGGTACAATAAAGGGAACATGCCGCACAATACAAATTGGGGGAATGTTGTAGAAATGACAGAAGCGCAGGCGAAAAGGTTAGGAAAACGGCATAGTTCTAAAGAATGAAATAGGAGCACCACACCATCGTGTGGTGCTCCTTTCATTTACTCTTCTTTCACTAAATACCCTAATTTGTCGAGGGCGTCTTCGATATAGTCGAGGTCTTGTTGGTTTTCGGCCTCAACCAGATGATAATGCACACCTTCTGTTAAAGACGACAGTGGGCGGAAGTCCACTTGATGGATTTGCTCCAAGAAGTGCTGAACGTCACGGCGACAGGTCAGCTTCACGAGCGTTTGGATTTCACCGTAGACTGGATGGTCGATTTGAATATTTTGGACACGACCTCCATTATCGACAATGGCTAGAAGTTCACTTTCGATAGCCTTGGTATCATGTTTGACCTTGAAGAGGCGATGAACGTATGGCGAACTCTCTTGCTCTTTGTAGACATATCCGCGGTTGGTCGATAGAATCGTGGCTCCGTCAGCGCGAAGAAGCGCGATATCTTGCACGATAATTTGTCGTGTTACGTGGAAATGTTCCGCCAGGCTTTGACCGTTGAGTGGCTTTGGCGCGTTTTTCAGTAGTTTTAGTAGTTCAGCTTTTCGTTCTTTTGGCATAGTGTCCCTCTTTTAACGTCTTTTTTGTAAAACTTTATACACCGCTAGTGCTATTTCATAGTCTACCATACTGTGAATCACTGTACCAAATCCGACTAGGACGAAGAGGACGTAAAACATGCTTTGTAGATCCGTGCCTGAAACGGAGTAGAAGAGCACGCAGGCTAATACTTCGCCGACTGCGTGAATAAGTGCCAATACGAAGTTGAAAATCCATGACGCTTTGCGGTTTTCAAGAGTCTTTGGATATTTTTGTAGGAAAAAGGCTCCGAGTGTCGCAAAGAGAATATGCGAAAGTGCGCGGAAAACAATGACAAGCGGGTATGCCCCGGAAATAAAGAACCCGTATGAGGATCCAAGAACGACGAAGATGGCCATCCACGGATTGATAAACATCGCGATAAAGATTGCAACGTGGCTTCCAAGTGTGTACGAAGCTGGTGGAATCACCAATTTTAATGGCATCGCGATAGGAATGAAGATGGCAATCGCGGTTAATAGAGCGGTTAGTGTCATAAAACGAACATTTTTCATCAGAATAAAACTCTCCCTTTTGTTTACTGTATATACAGTAGTATAGTTCTGTGTATACAATAAATCAATAGGGAAACTCAACTTTTCCGCTCACTTTCCGCTCATAATTCGCTTGATTTAATAAAAAAGTACCAGTACAATAAAGAAAAGAGAGGTGAGACGGATGCAAGTGAATTTTCAAATTACAGAAAAGATGTTAGGGCTGGTGCACAATATTGCGGGACTCCTAACGAAATATTCCATTGAGAAACGTCCGCTATTACTGCGCAAGGAAAATCGAATTCGCTCGATTCAATCCTCCCTTGCGATTGAAAATAATAGCCTGACGCTGGAACAGGTGACAGATATTATCGAGGGAAGACGTGTGCTTGGACCACCAAAGGATATTCATGAGGTGCAAAATGCATATGAGGCGTATGAACGTGTCTTTTCGATGGACCCGTATAGCGTGGAGGATTTCTTGGAGGCACACCACTTGTTAACGCACGACCTTGTGAAGCATCCTGGTCAGTTTCGTTTGAGTGACGTCGGAGTTTATGATGCGAGTGGGCGATTGGTTCATGTGGGCGCACGTCCGCAGTTTGTTCCGGGTCTTGTGGAAGAGTTATTCTCCTGGGCTAAGAACAGTGATTTGCTCGATTTAGTGAAATCGTGTCTTGTCCATTTTGAGTTGGAAATCATTCATCCGTTTGAAGACGGGAATGGTCGTATGGGCCGCTTATGGCAAAGTCTCATCCTTAGCCGGTGGAATCCGCTATTCGAATGGCTTCCGATTGAGTCTGTGATTCATGCGCATCAGCAAGGGTACTACGATGCACTCGCCACTAGCAACAAGGAAAATGACGCAACGGTCTTTGTCGAGTTTATGCTTGAAGTGATTTTAGAAACGCTGGAAGAGGTGAAAGTGCAAGACCGTATTGAAGAAGAAAATACGGAGTATATCGTTTTGCCATCCTTAAAACCAAAAGAGAGAGAAGTCTTTGAACAAGTAAAGGCCTATCTTGAACAGTATGGGAATATCGGTAATCAGCAAGCACAAGAACTCACAGGGCTCAGTGCCGCAACTGTCCGACGCTACTTATCGTTGTTTGTCAAAGTTGGGTTGCTGACTTCTAGCGGAAGTACGAAAGGAAAGTTATATTCATTAGGTTCTATTTAGATTCAAACGGTCTCCTCATAAGTTCATTTCATAATAAAAACACCCCAAAAGTTAGATTTTCTGTCTAACTTTTGGGGTGCGCTTCATAAAAGAGGTTCCTTTTCGCATCTATTGTCTTTTAAAGTGAATAAGTAGCATATTAGAATTAATTTTTTAAAGCGTACATTTGATTTTTAATATACAACTCCATCTCATTAAATGCCTCATCTGTAACTTTTCCATTTTTTTGTTTGGCTAAATATAAATAAAATTGGACAGGTTCTGGCTCGTCCAGGTCAATCAGTTGAATACCGTCCAGTTTTAAAAAATCGACGAGAAGGCCGATAGTGTTTTTCTGTTGGATAAAGTTTTCGAAGCCTTGAATATCGCTAACTTCGGCCAATATATTTGGGATGATTCCGTATGAATTCATAAATTTCCAAAACACTTCATTATGAATGAAGTGTTCATTAAAGAGGATAAATTTTTCATGCTCTAATTGCGAGAGATGAACATGAGACTCTTTTGATAGTGGATGTTTTTTCGGAACGGCTAATTTAAACGGGAAAGTTGCGATTTTTTTCAAATCAAGTTGGCTACTAACAACTTCTTTACTCGTTCCGAATAAAGCAATATCTAATTTGTTTGAAATAATTTTCTTTGTGATTTCTTTAGAGCCATCTTCTAATAAGCCGATTTCAGTTCCGAAAATCTCTTCTAGCGATGAAATATGTTTTGTTAAATCGAAGAAACGCGAAAGGGCGGCGGTAAGACCGATTTTAATACGTCCATCATGAGCGTTCTTTACTGCCGTTATTCCCATGTCCAGTTGTTGAAGAGCATTGAGCGAATATTTTTTAAAAAGTTCGCCTTCTTTAGTAAGAGACACATCTGTATGAGATTGGCTCCGTAGGAAAAGCTGCACACCGAGATCTTCTTCTAATGATTTAATGGCGTAGCTGACAGTAGGTTGACTGACTTTGAAAGTTGAAGCTACTTTTGAAAAAGATTTTAAACGGCATAGAGCATTAAAGTATTTTAGTTGTTGAAGTTTCATAAGTAAGGCTCCTCATATTTAAAAAAATTATAACACGTCCTCTATTTGACTATGCTAAAAGGGAATCGTTAAAATGTCAATAGGGAGCACAGGATGGGGAGGTAGAGTTTATTGGTGATAAGCTTTTCTGTCTCCGTTTTTTTATGCTCTTAAACAAAGCATCAATGGCATTGAAACACCATTTTGCAGATGACTATTTTATAGGAGGAATCACCATGCGTGGACACCAAATTTTAAATGATCCTTTTAAAAATAAAGGGACAGCATTTACACAAGAAGAACGTCAAGAATTAGGATTGGTAGGATTATTACCACCTTACGTTCAAACGTTAGAAGAACAAGCAGCGCAAACATATGCGCATATGCACCAAAAAGGTAGTGACCTTGAAAAACGTCTTTTCTTGATGGAAATCTTCAATACAAATCGTACGTTATTTTATTACTTATTCTCACAACATTTAGAAGAATTCAACCCAATCGTGTATGATCCAACGATTGCGGATACGATCGAAAACTACAGCGAACTTTTTGTGGATCCTCAATATGCGGCTTACTTAGATATCAATCACCCAGAAAACATTGAAACAACATTAAAAAACGCTGCAGGAGACCGTGAGATTCGTTTAATCGTCGTAACCGATGCGGAAGGAATTCTTGGAATTGGTGACTGGGGTACAAACGGTGTAGATATTTCTGTAGGGAAATTAATGGTGTACACAGGAGCGGCTGGAATCGATCCAGCAAGTGTTCTGCCTTTAGTGATTGATGCTGGTACAAACCGTCAAAGTCTATTAGATGATCCTAACTATTTAGGAAACCGTCATGAACGTGTTCGTGGGGACCGTTACTATGCATTTATCGACCAATTTGTTGAAACGGCAGAACGTCTTTTCCCTAAATTATACTTACACTGGGAAGACTTCGGACGTGGCAACGCGGCCAATATTTTAAACAAATACAAAACTCAAATTCCAACCTTCAATGATGATATCCAAGGAACAGGAATTGTAACTCTTGGTGGGGTGTTTGCCTCAATGGATATCGCTGGTGAAAAATTAACAGATCAAGTGTACTTATGCTACGGTGGGGGAACTGCAGGGGCAGGGATTGCTTCTCGTGTCCTTCGTGAAATGGTTGTCGACGGTCTAAGTGAAGAAGAAGCCTATAAACGTTTCTTCATGGTAGATAAACAAGGATTGTTATTCGATGATATGGATGATTTAACACCTGAACAACGACCATTTGCGAAAAAACGTAGCGATTTTGCTAATGCAGATAAATTAACAGATTTATTAGAAGTAGTGAAAACTGTAAAACCAACCATCTTAGTGGGAACTTCAACTCAACCGAATACATTTACAAAAGAAGTTGTAGAAGCGATGTGTGAAAATGCAGAACGTCCTGTCATCTTCCCATTGTCTAACCCAACAAAATTAGCAGAAGCAACAGCAAAAGACATCATCGAATGGTCTAACGGAAAAGCGTTTGTTGCAACAGGAATCCCTTCAGATGATGTTGAGTTCAACGGAGTAAACTACGTCATTGGACAAGCGAACAATGCGTTGATTTATCCTGGTCTTGGATTAGGAATGTTGGCTTCTGAAGCGAGTCTATTAACCGATGAAATGATTGGTGCAGCAGCTCATGCTGTAAATGGCATTGTTGATATTACAAAACCAGGGGCACCTGTATTACCACCGTTCAAATATGTCAATGAAGTATCATTGAAAGTGGCAACAGCTGTAGCTAAAAAAGCACAGGAACAAGGCTTAGCACGCGCTGCTGAACAAGATATGGAAAAAGCAGTTCGTGAATTTAGATGGACACCAAAATATTAGGAGGCGATGTTGATGTTATTTTTAACATCTCTTGAGTCCATTGTTCCAATTATTGCACTAATTGTGCTTGGATACTTCTTACAAGTAAAAGGCTTATTTCATAATGATTTTGGCAATGATTTATCTAAACTCATTATGAATGTAGCAATGCCCGTATCGATTTTTGTTTCTGTGTTAAAATATTTAACACTAGAAAAATTGATTAGCTTGTCTGGAGGACTCATCTATACGTTTATAGCTTTTGCACTTGGATATATAGTTGCCTTCTTAAGTGTCAAAGCCTTTAAAGTGGCTCCAGGGCGAAGAGGGACTGTCATTAATACATTCGTGAATGCAAACACGATTTTTATTGGGTTACCTCTAAATATCGCACTTTTTGGGGATGATGCCTTGGCATATTTCTTGATTTACTATATTACGAATACAATTTCCACTTGGACATTAGGTGTCTTTTTAATGACAAGTGATAGTAAAGATGGAAAGAAAAAACAAGAATCGCATTTTGATTGGAAGAGATTACTTCCAGCTCCCTTACTTGGGTTTATTGTTTCTGTAGTATTTTTAGTAATCAATATTCCACTCCCAAGTTTTGTGTCTAGTACATTGGGATATATCGGAGGGTTAACAACCCCGCTTTCACTCGTATATATTGGAATCGTGTTAGCTAAAGCAGGAATTAAAACGATTCGATTTGATAAGGATAGTATTGTAGCGCTAATAGGTCGATTTATTGTTGCGCCCGTATTAATGTTTCTAGTCTTGAAATTAATGGCGCCGGGTATGGTAACAGCAGAATATCAAACCTTTATGATTCAGTCTGCTACACCGGCCTTAGCGGTATTGCCAATCTTAGCAAACCAAGGGGATGGAGATGTCGAATTCGCAACGAATATCGTGACTTTAAGTACAGTGCTATTCGTTATTGTCATCCCAATTCTTCAAACCATTATTGGATAACTGGGTTTCCCGGCTAACATGCTGGGACCCTTTTTTTATGGGCAAAGGATTCTTTGTATTCAGAGTTTTCTTGAAAAAAACAACATTCTACTATACTATTAGAGGGTAGAAATTCAAAGAGCAAGGAGCTTATTATGAAACAAAAATTCGGAATTATTTTAGCAGCCGGTAAAGGGACTCGTATGAAATCTGCCCTTTACAAAGTGATGCATCCAGTTTGCGGGAAACCAATGGTAGAGCATGTTGTCGACCAAGTTGAAAAAACAGGAGCTACTGAAATCGTAGCTATCGTCGGACATGGTGCTGAAATGGTACAAAACCATCTTGGAGATCGTGTTTCTTATGCCGTACAAGAAGAACAATTAGGAACAGGACATGCTGTGTTACAAGCAGAATCTCTCTTACAAGGAAAAGAAGGAACAACAATTGTGATTTGTGGAGATACTCCATTGTTAACAAGCGAAACACTTTCTGCATTAATGGAAGAGCATGAACGTACAGGCGCAAAAGCAACGATTCTGACTGCGATTGCAACAGACCCAACAGGATACGGCCGTGTGATTCGCGATGCTGACGGTTCTGTTCTAAAAAACGTGGAACAAAAAGACGCAACTCCTGAAGAACAACAAGTAAAAGAAATCAACACGGGTACTTACTGCTTCGATAACGTAGCTCTTTTCAGCGCGTTACACGAAGTTGGTAACGACAACGCTCAAGGCGAGTACTACTTACCAGACATATTAGAAATCTTGAAGAAACGTGGAGAAGTGGTTTCTGCTTACCCAATGAAAGATTTCGATGAAGGAATGGGCGTGAACGACCGTGTAGCTCTTTCAAAAGCTGAGAAATACATGCGTAACCGTATCAATGAAGAACATATGCGTAACGGGGTTACTTTAATCGACCCAGAAGCAACTTATATTGAATCGACTGTTCAAATCGGTGCGGACACTGTGATTGAACCAGGTGTTATGTTAAAAGGTAAAACAGTCATCGGTTCAAACTGCTTCATTGGAGCACATAGCGTGGTTCGTGATAGCGTGTTAGAAGACGGCGTTCGTCTTGTAGCAGCGAACATTGAAGAATCTCATATGAAACTAGACAGTAATGCAGGTCCATTTGCACACTTACGTCCAAATGCTGTATTAGGCGAACGTGTTCACGTAGGAAACTTTGTAGAAGTGAAGAACTCAACACTTGGGGCTGATACTAAAGTAGGTCACCTAACATACATTGGCGACGCGGACCTTGGCGAAGATATTAACGTTGGTTGTGGAACTGTGTTTGTAAACTACGATGGTAAAAATAAACACCGTGCGACAATCGGTAGCCATGTATTTATCGGATGTAATGCGAACATCGTTGCTCCAGTTACAGTGGGTGATGATGTATTTATCGCTGCTGGGTCAACCATTACCGAAGATGTTCCAGCTGGAGCACTTGCGATTGCGCGCAGTCGTCAAGTAAATAAAGAAGATTACGCTTCAAAATTACCATCTGCTCAAAAAGACTAAAATTTTTCCAAAAATTTTTAGCAAAAATATTCAAAATTTAAACAAAACACGGTATGATAGTACTATAAAATAAACTTCGGGGGTTATCATTGTGGAACATTATTCCGATCCTAATTTAAAAATATTCGCTTTAAGCTCAAATCGTCCTTTGGCTGCAAAAATTGCAGAGGAAATTGGTTTAGAACTTGGTCAAGTATCTGTCACTCAGTTCAGCGATGGTGAGATTAAAATCAATATCGATGAAAGTGTACGTGGTTGCCATGTGTATATCGTTCAATCAACTTCTTATCCAGTAAATGATAACTTAATGGAGTTATTAATCATGGTGGACGCATTACGCCGTGCGAGTGCAAAAACAATTAACATTGTTATTCCTTACTATGGATACGCTCGTCAAGACCGTAAAGCACAATCTCGTGAACCAATCACAGCAAAATTAGTTGCAAACATGATTACTCAAGCAGGTGCAGACCGTGTGTTAACACTCGATTTACACGCTGCCCAAATTCAAGGGTTCTTCGACATTCCAGTGGATCACTTATTAGGAGCTCCACTTCTTGCGAACCACTTCTTAGAAAACAACTTCAAAGATAAAGATATCGTTGTTGTATCTCCTGACCACGGTGGGGTAACTCGTGCTCGTAAAATGGCTGAGTTCTTACACGCGCCTATCGCGATTGTTGATAAACGTCGTCCAAAAGCAAACGTGGCAGAAGTCATGAACATCATCGGTGAAGTAAAAGGAAAAGTTGCCGTATTAATCGACGATATGATTGATACAGCTGGAACAATCACTCTTGCTGCACAAGCGATTAAAGATGCAGGTGCGCTAGAAGTGTACGCTTGCTGTACGCACGCTGTATTATCTGGGCCAGCATTAGAACGTATTAATGACTCAGTGATTAAAGAAGTAGTCGTAACAGACTCAATCGAAGTTCCTGAAGAAAAAACAGGTGGTAAGATTGTTCAAATCAGCGTTGACCAATTAATGGCGGAAGCGATTCGTCGTATTCACGAAAACCGTTCAGTGAGTCCGTTGTTTATCGAGAAATTTACTATTTTAGATTAATAAAGAATTAGTAAAATAAATGAGCCGAGGCTATTGCCTGGGCTCATTTTTGTTTATACTAAATCTAACATAGGAGGTTCGTATGGAACAAAAAGTGTCAAACAAAGCAGGGTGGTTTACTCTTATCTCATTTATTTGTGGGGTGATTACACTGCTGACGTTTGAAGAGATGGATTCATCTGTAAAAACTATTGAAAATATGGACGAAATCGGTGCAGCTATTTTATTGCTATTTTCAGCAATGACCATTGGCGGAATCTTCTGGATGGGGATGAATTATTGGAGAAAAACGCGTCTAGCAATTGAGGAGTTGCAACATACATCGGCCACTCCTGAAACGATTGAAGACTATTACCAAGCAACCGCAAAGGCTGTTCGCAAGGTTGGTTTTTCTGCCATCATATTGGCGCTCATGATTGGAGTGTTCTCGCAGTTCAACAGTATTGTTGAAGTGATTGGATTAGTGGTGTTCCTATTTGGAATTTGCATTTGCTTATTATCGCTAGCTCCAAGGTCAATTGCCAAACAAATTCAGAAACAAAATATTCGATAATGGTTGGAGGTCTTTCATGAAATTAGAGAAAGCAAAAAGTATCGCAGAAGTCTTGATGTGGCTAGGATTAGTACCGCAATGGATTTTCATGACCAGTCGTGGTGTTCCAGGAGGACTGTTGATTGCCATCTTCATCATGCCGATTCTCATGATTATGACTTTTGTCAGTTTCATGATGTATGTTTTCATTGCACTCGAAGAAAAATCGTTCAAAAACAATTGGTGGCAACTACTACTTACAGGTGCTTGGCTCACCTTTTTGTTATTGCTCTTCACTGGAGTCATTAGATATTGATAAAAAAGGTTTAGGAGGATGATGTTACTGGAAACGAGTCGTTTTGAAAAACAACCAGGATTAGTAAAAATGCATAAAGTCGCTACTGTCTTGATGTGAATTTCATGGGTCCTTTTCTTTGTGGCGATGTTAGGAACGTACAACTTTTTCTTAGTAGGGGAACAACTACTCCTTGTGATACTGTCTATTATAGCAGTGGCGGCAGTGGGGTTCCTTCTCAGTTTCTCATTGTTTAGCTGAGTTTCGTTTCAACTAAAAACAGTGAACGAAACGGGATGGCAGTTATTCTTAACGGGCGGATTCCTCATTACGTACTTGCTGCTTTCGATGAGACTCTTTTATTAAGGGGAAACAAATGCAAGATAGCGCGGGTTATGGTACAATAATCCGGCAAGAAATAAGTGAACTTAGCGCACGAGTCGCACTCACTATTGGTGATGCAGCTCGTGCTTTTCGATTGAGTTAGAAAAAGTTGTTCACTTGATAGACGATTTAAAGATTGAAAAAGGAGATTAAGATGAGTTTCAAAATTGGAGATATTCAAATTGATAATAGCGTAGTTGTGGCCCCAATGGCTGGGATTTCAAACTCTGCTTTCCGTGTCACTGTAAAAGAATTCGGTGCTGGCCTAGTGGTTTGCGAAATGATCAGCGACAAAGGGATTCAATTTCGTAATGAGAAAACATTAAGCATGCTTCATATCGAACCAAACGAGTATCCACTCAGCGTTCAAATCATGGGCGGAAATAAAGATACTCTAGTCGAAGCGGCGAAATACGTAGCTGAAAATACAGAGGCTGCCATCATCGATATCAATATGGGATGCCCTGTAAACAAAGTGATTAAGGCAGAAGCCGGAGCAAAATGGTTACTAGACCCAAATAAAGTATACGAGATGGTTGCAGCGGTTGTAGATGCTGTCAATAAGCCTGTGACCGTTAAGATGCGTACAGGATGGGACCACGAGCATTTATATGCGGTTGAAAATGCCCTTGCTGCAGAACGTGCCGGAGCGAGCGCTGTTGCGATGCATGGCCGTACTCGTGTTCAAATGTATGACGGGAAAGCCGACTGGGAAATCCTTGGTGAAGTGAAGAAGAACTTAACGCGCATTCCTTTAATCGGAAATGGAGATGTTCGCTCTCCTGAAGATGCCAAACGCATGATTGACATCGCAGGCGTTGATGGCGTTATGATTGGACGTGCAGCCTTAGCGAACCCTTGGATGATTCGTCAAACGGTTCATTATTTAGAAACAGGCGAATTGCTTCCTGAAAATACCGTTCCAGAGAAAATCGAAATTGCGAAATTACACTTACAACGACTTGCGAACCTTAAAGGCGAAGCAGTCGCAACAAAAGAATTCCGTAAGCTTGCAGGCTATTACTTAAAAGGAGTGCCACGTGCCTCTAAAACAAAAGTAGCCATCAACGAAGCTGAGAATTTACAAACCGTAGAAGCGTTATTAGACCAATTCGTGGTAGAACATTTAGAGCGTGAAGAACGTCAAAAACAACGCTTGGCAGAAATTTAAGCAAAAAGCCTTGAAATACTTTCAATAAAGCCTCTTCTTTTGGTACAATAAGGAGAGTTATGAAGAACAAGCATCGTTCAAAGGAGGAACAAACGTGTCTTTCGAAGTAGAAACACAAGAAACATTAAATGACCAATTACAAGTTCGTCGTGAAAAAATGAATCAATTACGTGAAAAAGGAATCGATCCTTTCGGTACTGGATTCAAACAAAAAAATACAACTGAAGAAATCCACAAACAATTTGAAGGAGCTACTAAGGAATCTCTTGCGGAACAAGAGCCTGTAACGGTTCAAATTGCTGGACGGTTGATGACAAAACGTGGAAAAGGGAAAGCTGGTTTTGCCCACATTCAAGATGGCAAAGGCCAAATCCAAATTTACGTACGTAAAGATGCTGTTGGAGATGATGCGTACGAAGTGTTCACTAAAGCTGACTTAGGGGATATCGTTGGTGTTGTTGGGACTGTCATGGTCACAAACACTGGTGAGTTATCTGTTAAAGCGGAGCAATTCGTTCATTTAACAAAAGCGCTTCGTCCACTTCCTGATAAATATCACGGGTTAACAAACGTAGAACAACAATACCGTCAACGTTACTTAGACTTAATCAGTAACCGCGAAAGCTTCGACCGTTTCGTTACACGTAGTAAAATCATCCGTGAAATCCGTCGTTACTTAGACGAACGTGATTACTTAGAAGTTGAAACTCCAGTACTACACACATTAGCGGGTGGAGCAAATGCTCGTCCATTTATCACACACCACAATGCGTTAGACATGGAATTATACATGCGTATCGCTACTGAATTACACTTAAAACGTTTAGTAGTCGGTGGGATGGAACGCGTATACGAAATCGGACGTGTGTTCCGTAACGAAGGTATTGATACAACTCACAACCCTGAATTTACTTCAATCGAAATCTATACAGCTTACACAGACTACAAAGATGTAATGGATTTAACAGAAGGAATCATCTCAGACGTTGCCAAGAGAGTATTAGGAACAACATTAGTTCCTTACGGCGAACATGAAGTGGAATTAAAAGCTCCATGGAAGAGAATTCATATGGTAGATGCGATTAAAGAAGTAACAGGCGTTGACTTCTGGCCACATATGACTGACGAAGAAGCACGCGCCATCGCGAAAGAAAAAGGCGTGAAAGTCGAAGATTCAATGACATTCGGACATGTCGTGAACGAATTCTTCGAAACATTCGTTGAAGAAACATTAATTCAACCAACATTCATTTACGGACATCCAGTGGAAGTATCTCCATTAGCCCGTAAAAACGATGAAGACCCACGCTTCACAGATCGTTTCGAATGCTTCATCTGTACTAAAGAGTACGGAAATGGCTTCACTGAGTTGACTGACCCAATCGATCAACGTGAACGTTTCATGAAACAAGTAGAAGAAAAATCTGCTGGGAACGACGAAGCGCATCCGCACGATGAAGACTTCATCCAAGCGTTGGAATATGGTCTATCTCCAACAGGTGGGGTAGGTATCGGAATTGACCGTTTAGTAATGTTACTAACAAACAGCCAATCAATCCGTAACGTCCTATTATTCCCAACGATGAAAAACTTAGACTAATATTGAATTTAGTGCTCCGTTTATGGTTCGCCTTAGACGGGGTGTTTTTTATTTAACCGCAATTATCATAT
>NZ_JAPWBS010000015.1:0-43592 GCF_041433575.1 Granulicatella sp. 20925_1_28 | reverse complement strand
AATCCCGTACGGTTTTTTTATTGTCCGAACTTTGACGACGTTAAAAGCCAAGGATATCAGTCCACTCGGACTTAAAAAGGAGGGCCTGAAATGGCAGAAGAAGTAAAAGAAGATGTATTGGAAATCGAAAAGGAAACAGTCGACAATTCTGAAACGGTTGAAGATGCACCGAAAACATTCACGCAAAGCGAAGTTGATGAGCTAATCAAAAAACGCTTAGCTAAGCAAGAAAAGTCATTCGATAAACGAATGCAAGAAAAACTTGATGAAGCCGAAAAGCTACGTGCGATGAACGAAAGCCAAAAAGCAGAGTATGAACAAGAAAAACAAAGAGCATACATTGCTGAACTTGAAGCTAAAATCAATCGTAGTGGACTAGAGCGAGAAGCCTCAAAAATGCTTTCTGGGGGCGGTATTGTTGTAGATGATAAAATCCTAGGTCTTGTTGTCAAAGATACCGCAGAGAAAACGCAAGAGGCTGTAGAGAGCTTTGTAGCCTTGGTGAATGACTTAGCCGATAAGAAAGTCGGTGAGAAACTAAAAGGTAAGACACCGAAGAAGATGGAAGACACTTCGGCTGGTGAGATTACCAAAGAACAATTCAACAAAATGGGGTATCAAAGTAGAAATGAATTACTGCAAAATAACCCCGAACTATACCATAAATTGAAAGGATAATAGATAAATGACACAAACTAAAATTGAACAATTAGTAAACCCTGAAGTTATGGCTGACATGGTTTCAGCTAAATTACCAAAAATGATTAAATTTACACCGCTTGCTTACGTTGAGCGTGAGCTTGTTGGACAACCAGGAAACACTGTTACAGTTCCAAAGTGGGTATACTCTGGAGACGCTAAAGATATTGCGGAAGGCGAAGCAATCACCCCTGACCAATTAACTACTGATAAGTCTACAATGACTATTAAAAAAGCGGGTAAAGGTATTGAATTAACAGACGAGGCGGTTCTTTCTGGTTACGGAGACCCAATCGGTCAAGCTACTCATCAAATCGCTTTAGCTATTGCGAATAAAGTAGACAATGACTTAGTTGAAGCGGTATAATAGTGTCGAACAAGCAATGTCTGAATTGAATTCCCCATTAGTATCGTATGTCAAGGAACAATTGAAACATGACTATAATTATCTTTATAGCATTAGCGATAATGCAGCTATTGCATTTTACAACAATAACATCAATGAGCTGGTTGCTGAAGTCGGGGTATTGGGAGATAAGGTTACAGACACAAATCTGTTAAATAAAGTCAAGGAGGTTCTATCATGGAAGTAATGGCTATGCCTGGTAAAGAAGTTTTGATTTTTACAAAACAAATCCGCCACTGGATTGTTGGCGATAAAACTATTTCAGGAAAGAAACAGTTTATCTTCCGTGAAGATACTCCTCCTGAAATTTTAAAACTTTATCAAGATATAAAACCAAAACTTGAATTTGCTTATTAACAATCAAAAGCACCTAGAGAAATCTAAGTGCTTTTTTAGTGCTCAAAAACTTTAAAAATAGAAACCTAACCGTTTATTTTTTTAAAAGTGTTGACAATATAGCACAAAAGTGCTATTCTATAAATTGTAAGGGAGATACCCTTAACAATAAAGAAAGGAGAAAAATATGAGATCAAAAAAGGTAAAGAAAAAACCACTCAAAAAGAAGAAAACAAAAGTAACGCTTAAAATCAACTTAGTATTCTTCACAATCGAGTGGGAAATCGAGTGGGGCGAATAGCCTCACTCCTTTACCAAAATTGTATCATATAGTAATAGAAAATGAAAGTGAATTTCAAAATAACTAAACACGCATTTGACTGGAAAGCATTTGTCGCATGGCTTATCTTTATTGGCTTAATAGTATGGTTTATATTTAAGTAGGTGATTATATGAAAGTAGATACGGATAAAATTGAATGGCTCCTTAGTAATGTCACTCAATATCGAATTAATAAAGATACTGGAGTGAATTTATCTATTTTAGGAAGACTAGTCAGAGGTGAGCGTAAAATCGAAAATCTGACTATAAAAACAGGATGCTTGTTAACCGAGTATGCTGATCAGCTTCAAAAACAGGACAATTGAAGACTAAAAAAAGCGGGCTAGTAATAGCTCGCTTTATTTGTACTCTTTTTGTACTCAATTTTATACTATTGTTC
This sequence comes from Granulicatella sp. 20925_1_28, assembly GCF_041433575.1. NCBI lineage: Bacteria > Bacillati > Bacillota > Bacilli > Lactobacillales > Carnobacteriaceae > Granulicatella > Granulicatella sp. 20925_1_28. Next base: position 41,430 of record NZ_JAPWBS010000015.1, on the reverse strand, counting down.
GGTTTGGTATGAAACGTAAATATTGATTTCACAACGTTTTGCAACGATAGGAAACGTCATGAAACGTTAAAAAACGTCGCCTAGGGGAGTCGAACCCCTGTTATGAGAACCGGAATCTCATGTGATATCCACTACACTAAGGCGACATTCTTTCCTAAGTGTATCTAATTTTAGAAAACTGTGCAAGTTTTGGAAAAGGTCAGAGTATAAAGGAGAAATCGTTTAACTCGTTTATTTTTAAAAGAGAGCAAAAAAGTATAAGAAGAGAGCAACATTACCATATATGGTAATTACCAAATATGGTAATGTTTAAGTGGGAGGGAAAATTATGGGAGAATTTGAAATTAGTTCAGAGTATTTTGAATTGGTAAAGATGAAGCCATATAGGGAGAAGGTAAAAATCCTTGCTGTATTAAAGTTGCTAGATAAAGAGGGGTTTTCTCCAGCAATTCTTGAAATGTGGGGGAACAAATCAAAGACTCAATTGTCAATTCCAATTGTGAGCACTAAAGAGGAGGCAATAAAAAATGGATCAGAATCTGAAGAAATTTATTATAGACTTGGAATCCCAATACGAAAACTTAGAAAAGGACATCGATACAGAGCTCGTGTTAAGGGAGGTAGGATTAAGGTTTACAGAGTTGAGACTGATTTCCGGACTCTCACGTACCGAGTTTGCAGAAAAGGTTGGGATAAAGCCGGGACATCTTTCAAGGTTGGTTACAGGTAACCATAATCCTTCAATTCTATATTTGGAAAAGATAGCTCAAAAAGTTGGAGCTCATGTAGAAATTTCTTTTGTGATGGATGATGGAGAAACTTGCCGTGAAAAGGCTAGTAAGCTAACAGGGACGGAATGGGTCCCTATAATTCGTAAATCTTAACCAATTTATAATCTGAGCACGGTTGCATTTCTGCTGTTTTATGTTAAAATATAAATGTGTTCAGAAATATGGATTCAAAGATACTGAAAACAAGCGGGACGAATTACGACCCTATCTGGAGATGATTGGAGGAAGGTTTCGATGAATTATCTTAATCTATCTCATCTATTGGTTCCAGAAAGCAGAGTCGCCCTTCAAACGCGATTCCGTATTTTACAAGCCATCGCAACGTATCAACCGATTGGACGAAGAGCTCTTGCAAAAGTGGTTCAGATGTCCGAACGCACACTTCGTAAAGAATGTGAGGATATGAAAGCATTAGACCTCATTGAAGTACAAGGTGCGGGGATGAGACTCACAGAAGTTGGTGAATTTATATTAGAACGTTCGGATGATTTAAAAAACAACTTTATCCAGATGAGTCTGGTTGAACATGAAGTGGCAAAAGCACTCGGAGTTCAATATGTGAAAGTAGTTGAGAATCCGACAAAAACATCTAAGTTGGTTCAAGAGATTATGGATATTCTTTTACCGCTTGGAACTTCCATTATCGCCATCACTGGGGGCCAAACGATGGTCCGTGTCAGCGAAGGGTTCACGAAAGAGATTTCAGTGAACCGAGACCTTACGATTGTTCCTGCAAGAGGAGGAATGTTTGGGTCGATGCTGATTCAGGCAAATAATGTCAGTGAGAAAATGGCGACGGGAATTGGCGCCCATCATGAAGCGCTCTTTGTTCCAGAACATGTCCAACAGGCGACATATGCACCGCTAATGCAAGAACCTTCAGTCGCAAAGACGATAGGTCTCATGAAAAAGGCGGAGTGTTTGTTATATAGCGTTGGAAGTGCTATTATAATGGGAGAGAGACGTGGCCTAACTGAAGAACAAATGGCTACGCTAAAAGAGAAGAAAGCAATTGGCGAAGCGTTCGGTTGTTTCTTCGATGCAGAAGGAAATGTGGTATTAAAAATCCCACGAGTAGGGCTGCATCTTAGTGATTTATCTACGATTCCACATTCAATTGCCGTTGTGGAAGGCGCAGAGAAGGCACATGCTTTAAAAGCATATGCCAAATTAGCTCCAGTGGATCGCACTTGGTTTGTGATTGACAAGGAGACATCAGAGTTGGTTTTGAACGGGGCAACCCGCAAAAAATAAAAATAAAAAATTCCTAGGAGGAAAAACTATATGACAGTTAAAGTTGGTATTAACGGTTTCGGACGTATCGGTCGTTTAGCATTCCGTCGTATTCAAGATGTGGAAGGATTAGAAGTTGTTGCAATCAATGACTTAACAGACGCTAAGCAATTAGCTCACTTGTTAAAATATGATTCAACTCAAGGACGTTTCAACGGTGAAGTTGAAGTGTTAGATGGAGCTTTCCGCGTTAACGGTAAAGAAGTTAAAGTACTTGCTAACCGTAATCCTGAAGAATTACCATGGGGTGAACTAGGCGTTGATATCGTATTAGAATGTACTGGTTTCTTCACTTCTAAAGAAAAAGCTGAATTACACTTAAAAGGTGGCGCTAAACGCGTTGTTATCTCTGCTCCTGGTGGAAATGACGTTCCTACAGTTGTATTCAACACAAACCACAACATTTTAACAGGTAAAGAAACTGTTATCTCTGGTGCTTCATGTACTACAAACTGCTTAGCTCCAATGGCTAAAGCATTAAACGATAAATTCGGTATCGTTGAAGGTTTAATGACAACAATCCACGGTTACACAGGTGACCAAAACACATTAGACGCACCTCACGCTAAAGGTGACTTACGTCGTGCTCGCGCTGCAGCAGTTAACATCGTTCCTAACACAACTGGTGCTGCTAAAGCTATCGGATTAGTAATCCCAGAATTAAACGGAAAATTAGACGGAGCTGCACAACGTGTTCCTGTTCCAACAGGTTCATTAACTGAATTAGTAACAGTTTTAGAAAAACCAGTTACTGCTGAAGAAATCAACGCAGCTATGAAAGAATTAGCTAACGAATCTTACGGATACACTGAAGATCCAATCGTATCTTCTGATATCGTAGGTATCACTTATGGTTCATTATTCGATGCAACTCAAACTAAAGTAATGACTGTAGGCGACAAACAATTAGTTAAAACTGTTGCTTGGTACGATAACGAAATGTCATACACTGCACAATTAGTTCGTACTTTACAATACTTCGCAAAACTATAATTTAAACTATAGATTTAGCTAATCGTATCTATTTTCTCAGGGCGATGGAAGCATTCGCTTCCTCGCCCTGTTTTCATAATGTGAGTAATGCACTCGCTCCAAATAAAAATGTAGGAGGCTATTTTATGGCTAAAAAAATCGTTACAGACTTACAAGTTGAAGGAAAGAAAGTTTTAGTTCGTGTGGACTTTAACGTTCCTTTGAAAGATGGCGTGATTACAGACGATAACCGTATCGTTCAAGCATTGCCAACAATCAAATACTTAATCGATCACAACGCTAAAGTGATCTTATTCTCTCACTTAGGTAAAGTGAAATCTGAAGAAGACAAAGCTAAATTGAGCTTACGTCCAGTTGCAGAACGTTTATCTGAGTTGTTAGAAAAACCAGTGACTTTCGTTCCAGAAACTCGTGGAGAAAAGTTAGAAGCTGCTATTAATGCACTTAACGAAGGCGATGTTTTATTATTCGAAAATACTCGTTTCGAAGATTTAGATGGTAAGAAAGAATCTAAAAACGACCCTGAATTAGGTAAATATTGGGCTTCTTTAGGCGACTTATTCGTTAACGATGCATTCGGTACAGCTCACCGTGCGCATGCTTCAAACGTTGGTATTGCTAGCCAATTAGAATCAGCTGCTGGATTCTTGATGGAAAAAGAAATCAAGTTCATCGGTGGTGCAGTAGATAACCCAGAACGTCCATTCGTGGCAATCTTAGGGGGAGCGAAAGTTTCAGATAAGATTGGTGTTATCAACAGCTTATTAGACAAAGCTGATAAAGTTCTTATCGGTGGAGGAATGGCTTACACGTTCTTCAAAGCAATGGGACGTGAAGTTGGTCTTTCATTATTAGAATTAGACCGCGTTGAATTAGCGAAAGAAATTATGGAAAAAGCTGGCGACAAATTAGTATTACCAATCGATAACGTTGTTGCTAAAGAATTCTCTAACGATGCTGTAGCTACAATCGTTGATTCAGATGCTATCCCAGCAGACCAAGAAGGTTTAGATATCGGACCTAAGACAGTTGAATTATTTGCAAGCTACTTAAAAGATGCAAAAACTGTTGTATGGAATGGACCAATGGGTGTATTCGAATTACCAAACTTTGCTAAAGGAACTATCGGTGTATGTGAAGCTATCGCTAACCTAGAAGGCGCAACTACAATCATCGGTGGTGGGGACTCAGCTGCTGCTGCAATCTCACTAGGCTACGCTGACAAATTCACTCACATTTCAACAGGTGGTGGAGCTTCTCTAGAATATCTAGAAGGTAAAGAACTACCAGGTGTTGCTGCTATCAGTGATAAATAATTTTAAACATTTAAAAGGAGATGTTGTGTATATGCGTAAACCAATTATTGCCGGAAACTGGAAAATGAACAAAAACCCAAAAGAAACTCAAGCTTTTGTGGAAGCTGTTGTTGGTAAATTACCTTCAGGCGAATGCGTAGAAAGTGCTATTGCTGCTCCTGCAGTTAACTTAGTAACTTTATTAGAATATGCGAAAGGATCAGAATTAAAAGTAGCTGCTGAAAACTGCTACTTTGAAGATGCTGGTGCTTTCACTGGTGAAACTTCACCTAAAGTTTTAGCTGAAATGGGCGTGCACTACGTAGTTATCGGCCACTCAGAACGTCGTGAATATTTCCACGAAACTGACGAAGATATCAACAAAAAAGCACATGCTATTTTCAGAAACGGCTTAACACCAATCATTTGTTGTGGTGAAACTTTAGAAACTTACGAAGCAGGAAAAGCTTCTGAATTCGTAGGCGGACAAGTTTCTGCAGCATTGAAAGGTTTATCAAACGAGCAAGTATCATCATTAGTGATTGCTTATGAACCAATCTGGGCTATCGGAACTGGTAAATCAGCATCTCAAGATGACGCTCAAAAAATGTGTAAAGTTGTTCGTGACGTTGTAGCAGCTGACTTCGGTCAAGAAGTTGCTGACAAAGTTCGCGTTCAATACGGTGGATCTGTAAAACCAGAAAACATTGCTGAATACATGGCTTGTCCAGATGTGGACGGAGCTCTTGTAGGTGGAGCAAGCTTACAACCAGATTCATTCTTAGCTTTATTGGAGGCAGTAAAATAATGGCAAAATCACCAGTTGCAATCATTATCTTAGATGGTTTCGGATGGAGACCAGAAGTTGAAGGTAATGCTGTTGCACAAGCAAAAAAACCAAATTTTGATCGTTATTATAACGAATTCCCTCATACAACATTAAAAGCTTCTGGATTAGATGTAGGTCTACCAGATGGCCAAATGGGGAACTCAGAAGTAGGTCATACAAACATCGGTGCTGGACGTATCGTTTACCAAAGCTTAACTCGTATCGATAAAGCGATTTTAGATGGTGAATTCGAATCAAACCCAGCATTAAACGGTGCATTTAACCACGTAAAAGAAAATGGCTCTGCATTACACTTATTCGGATTATTATCTGATGGTGGAGTACACAGCCACATCAACCATTTATTAGCATTAGTGGAAACAGCTAAAGCAAAAGGAATCGACAAAGTGTACATTCATGCATTCATGGATGGACGTGACGTAGACCCTAAAGCTGGTCCTTCTTACATCAAAACTTTAGAAGACAAATTAGCTGAAGTAGGCGTTGGAGAAATCGCAACAGTGTCAGGTCGTTACTATGCAATGGACCGTGACAAACGTTGGGAACGTGTGAAATTAGCTTATGATGCAATCGCTCATAGCGAAGGCCCTCAATTCGAAAGCGCACAAGCTGTTATCGAAGATAGCTATGCTAAAGACGTTACAGACGAATTCGTAATTCCATCAGTAATCGTTAAAGATGGCAAACCAGTGGCAAAAGTAGAAGACAACGATGCAATCATCTTCTTCAACTTCCGTCCTGACCGTGCAATCCAATTATCAAATGCGTTCACAGATAAAGAGTGGACAAGCTTTGACCGTGGTGCACGTGCTACAAACGTTAAATTTGTGACAATGACTTTATATAACCCAAGCGTGGATGCAGAAGTTGCATTCCCACCAATCCCAATGACAAACGTTCTTGGTGAAGTGTTATCTAAAGCAGGCCTTGCACAATTACGTATTGCCGAAACTGAAAAATATCCACACGTAACATTCTTCATGAATGGTGGACGTAACGAAGAATTCCCTGGCGAAAACCGTATTTTAATTCCTTCTCCAAAGGTTGCAACTTACGACTTGAAACCAGAAATGAGTGCTTACGAAGTAGGAGATGCATTATACAACTCAATCATCAATGATGAAAATGATGCCATCATCTTAAACTTCGCAAACCCAGACATGGTTGGACACTCAGGAATGTTAGAACCAACAATCAAAGCGATTGAAGCAGTGGACGAAAACTTAGGTAAAGTTGTCGACGCCATCCTTGAAAAAGGCGGTAGCGCAATTATCTTTGCTGACCACGGTAACTCAGAAACAATGATTACACCAGAAGGAACACCACATACTGCACATACAACAGTGCCAGTACCAGTGATTGTTACGAAGAAAGGTGTAACATTACGCGAGGGTGGACGTTTAGCAGACGTTGCTCCAACGATGCTTGATTTACTAAATGTTGAAAAACCAGAAGAAATGACTGGTGAATCATTAATCGAAAAATAAAGAATCCCTTTCCAAAGGTTGAAACTCTGATGATTTTCGATTAAAATAATAACGTACAAAATAAATATTAAAGGAGTTAATAAATCATGCCATTTATTACAGATGTATTAGCAAGAGAAGTACTAGACTCACGTGGGAACCCAACTATCGAAGTTGAAGTTTACACAGAAAGCGGAGCGTTCGGACGCGGTATGGTTCCTTCAGGAGCTTCAACTGGTGAATACGAAGCAGTTGAATTACGTGACGGCGACAAATCTCGTTACTCAGGAAAAGGAGTTCAAAAAGCAGTTGACAATGTTAACAACATTATCGCTGAAGCTATCTTAGGTTATGATGTTCGTGAGCAAATGGCGATCGACAAATTAATGATCGAATTAGATGGTACTCCAAACAAAGGTAAATTAGGAGCTAACGCAATCTTAGGCGTATCTATCGCTGTAGCACGCGCAGCTGCTGACTACTTAGATCAACCTTTATACCAATACTTAGGCGGATTCAACACTAAAGTATTACCAACACCAATGATGAACATCGTTAACGGTGGATCTCACTCAGATGCTCCAATCGCATTCCAAGAGTTCATGATCTTACCTGTTGGTGCTCCTTCATTCAAAGAAGCTTTACGTTGGGGTGCTGAAGTATTCCACGCATTGAAAGGTATCTTACACGACCGCGGTTTAGTAACTGCAGTAGGTGACGAAGGTGGTTTCGCTCCAACATTCGAAGGAACTGAAGATGCTGTAGAAACAATCTTAGCAGCAATCAGAAAAGTAGGTCTAGAACCTGGTAAAGATGTTTACTTAGGATTTGACTGTGCTTCATCTGAATTCTTCAAAGATGGCGTATATGACTACACAATCTTCGAAGGTGAAAAAGGTGCTAAACGTACTCCAGCTGAACAAGTTGAATACTTAGCAGAATTAGTTGAAAAATACCCAATCATCACAATCGAAGATGGCTGTGACGAAAACGACTGGGATGGATGGAAATTATTAACTGAACGCTTAGGCGGTAAAGTTCAATTAGTTGGTGACGACTTATTCGTAACTAACACAGAAATCTTATCTCGTGGTATCGAACAAGGTATTGCAAACTCAATCTTAATCAAAGTTAACCAAATCGGTACTTTAACTGAAACATTCAACGCAATCGAAATGGCTCAAAAAGCTGGTTACACTGCAGTTGTTTCACACCGTTCTGGTGAAACTGAAGATGCTACAATTGCTGACATCGCAGTTGCAACAAACGCTGGACAAATCAAGACTGGTTCATTAAGCCGTACAGACCGTATTGCTAAATACAACCAATTATTACGTATCGAAGATCAATTAGGTGACTTAGCTGTTTACCAAGGTCTATCAGCGTTCTACAACTTGAAAAACAAATAATTCCTAGGAATTAGGGAGGAGAAGCAGATTTGCTTCCCCTCCTTTTTTGTGCAAAAATTGATGATTTTCAACCGAAGGTTGAAGGGATAAGAAACAGCACTTGTTTTATATAGAGTTACTATTTAATGATGTGGTTTGAAAAATGATAACCTGATTGATAGCCGTTTGAATATAGTGGAGTTTGTGATGGGGCACCGCCTCGAGCCTTAGGTCTCTCGGTCTTCGAAGCTTCAAAGAGGGAGTAGCGAAACCATTCGCAACTCCCTCTAATTCACATTCGATGCCATTCCCCATCACTCATTCCACTATAACGGCTATCTTCGGTTATCATTTTTCACTGTGTCGTCATCATTAATTTCTCTAAAACAAGCGCTGTTTCTTATCCTTAATGATTGAACAACCAAATTTTTGCTAATGAAGGGGGAGAGGAGTGAAGAGAAAGAGAGGTGGTTAGGAAAAGAGAGCAAAATAGTTATAGTATAGAACAAGATAGGGAAAGCCAGGAAGCGATTTTCGGTGTAAACTAATTATGAAAGCGAAATCATAATGAACGGAGGGATTTTGATGAAAGTCGCGGTTGGTATTGATATTGGGGGAACGAAGGTAGCGGTTGCGTTGATTAACGAGAATGGGGAGATCGTTAGTCGTTCACAAAGCCCAAGCCAAACAGCGAGTGCCGAAAGTTTGTATCAGGGTGTGGTCCAACTGGTGGATAAAGTGCTCAATGATAATGATTTACGCATTCAAGATACGTATGGGATTGGTGTTGGATTACCAGGGAAGGTAGATGTGGAAAACGGGGTAGCGATTTTCCAAAACAATATACCTTGGGCTAATTTTCCAATTGTAGAAAGATTGAAGGAAACGTACGGAGACATACCGGTGAAAATCGATAATGACGTTAAAGTAGCGGCTTATGCGGAATATCGATTACTCAATCTAAAACCTACAGACATGTTTGGATACGTAACGGTATCAACAGGAATCGCAGCCACCAACATCGTCAATAATACAATCTTACGCGGGGAAGGTTTCTCAGGCGAAATTGGGTTTGTCAAAGTGCCTTACTTTGAATGTCTCGAAGCGTTAGAAGTGGCTTGTTCGGGTGTCGGAATCGAGCGTACAGGACGCGAAATTTACGAAGACGAGACATTAACAACGAAAGACGTCTTTGATAAATGGCGCAATGGTGAGGAAGCGGCTTGCCGTATCATCGAAGAAACAGCTATGGGATTAGCAAGTGTTCTTCATGGAATGGTCTGCTTACTAGATCCAAAAACCATTGTGTTCGGAGGTAGTGTTTCAAACTACAACCCAGACTTTATAGAACTCGTGAAAGAAGAGTTAGCAGAACTCCTTCATCACGAACAAAAACATATTCTAGAGCATATCCAAGCATCAACCATTAAGGGGGATAATGGAATCATCGGTGCCGGCCTGCTCGTAATAGAATAGCAAACGATAGAAAATGCTAGGATTGTCCTAGCGTTTTTTATTTTTGCACCTTTTCCCTTCAGCGATGGGAGATAAACAATTTTTAGCGATTCACCTTATAGATGGGTTGTTGATTATCAGAAAAAACATCAGTTTATTGAAAGAATAGCGGGGAATCACATTGAATGTGAATTAGGTAGAGTTAGGAATGAAATCCTTACTCCACCTTGGAAGCTTCAAAGGGGAGAGACGAAAGGCTCGAACCGGTGTCCCACTATGACTCTTTCAATATAAAACTGATGTTTTTCTGATAATCAAAAAAGACCCATTCTAAATGAATGGATCTCATCAATTAAAAATAGTTTATCTCACTAAGCCAACCGCTTTCTCCATCTTGCGTAGCGTCTTACTTGCCACTGCATTTGCTTTCTTAGCACCCTCATCAAGAATCTCATCTAACTTATCAGATTTTAATAACTCATAATAACGTTCTTGAATTGGTTCCATCACAGCGATAATCGCGTCAGCTAATTCTTCTTTGAATTGGCCATAACCAACACCTTTGAAGCGTTCTACGAGTGATTCAATACTTTCGCCAGAGAAAGCAGAGAAGATTGTTAATAGGTTCGATACGCCAGGTTTTTCAGCTGGATCGAATTCAATCACACCGCTAGAATCTGTCACAGCGCTCTTGATTTTCTTACGAATCACAGAAGGCTCGTCAAGCATGCTGATGTATTCTTTCACGTTGGCATCTGATTTACTCATTTTCTTTGTTGGTGTTTGTAAGCTCATAACACGTGCGCCAGCTTTTGGAATAAATGGTTCAGGCATTACAAGTAGTTGGTTGCCATTTCCGTAGCGACTGTTGAAGCGTTCAACGAAGTCACGAGTTAATTCCATATGTTGTTTTTGGTCTTCTCCAACAGGAACCACTTCAGCGTTATATAAAACGATATCGGCTACCATTAGAGGAGGGTATGTTAATAAACCTGCTGAAACAGATTGTTGTTTTTGAGATTTATCTTTGTATTGTGTCATACGTTCTAATTCACCAACGCCGACATTACATTGAACAATCCATGCAGCTTGGGCATGTGCAGGAACTTCTGATTGTACGAAGATCGTTGACTTTTCAGGGTCAAGACCAATCGCAAGGTAAAGTGCTGCGAGAGAACGTGTTTGTTCTTTTAATTTTTTTGGATCTTGTGGAACGGTAATCGCATGTTGGTTTACGATACAGTAAGTACAATCGTACTCATCTTGTAAAGCAACGAAGTTTTTCATCGCTCCAATATAGTTCCCGATAGTTGGGACGGCTGAAGGCTGTACGCCTGAGAAAATTCTTTTTTTAGACATATAAATGCTCCTTAAACTTGTTAGTTCTATTATACCTTATTTTAAAAGGATTTTCATGAAAAAATAGTTACAACTGTTTTCAACGTTTGTGAATTCAGAAAATTTCTGTTATGGAAACAATCGCGAAATGAAAGCGAGTGAAAATGTTATGAAACAATTAAATTTTCATCAAAAGTGAAAAAAGTTTGTGAAAATCTAAAAAATATCAAAAAATCATATAGATTTTTTTTTATATATCATATATAATAATACACGTAGATAAGACCGAGACTTAGAAGAGGAGGACATCGACGTATGGTTACTTTATATACATCACCTAGCTGCACATCTTGCCGTAAAGCTCGTGCGTGGTTAGAAGAACATAACATCGCGTACACAGAAAGAAATATTTTTTCAGAACCATTAACAATTGACGAAATTAAAAACATCCTACGAATGACTGAAGACGGAACGGAAGAGATTATCTCAACTCGTTCAAAAGCATTCCAAGAATTAAAAATTGATTTGGATGAAGTTCCATTAAATCAATTATTCTCATTAATCCAAAACAACCCAGGATTACTACGACGCCCAATTATGTTGGACGAAAAGAGATTCCAAGTAGGGTACAACGAAGACGAAATTCGTCGCTTCTTACCACGTGAAGTTCGTGCTTATGAATTAGACATGGCACAACGCTTAGTTAACTTTTAAAGATTAAAAGCTCTGAGAAATCAGAGCTTTTTTTGTGCACAAAATTTACTGATTTTTGGAAAAGTTTGGAAATAAATATTCATAAACGAAAAACAAGCACCTCAACTTAAGGTGCTTGTTTTCTTATAGTTCTTTATAGTAATAAACGGCTAGTTGTGTACGATCTCGTAACTCTAACTTTTCGAGTAAGGCAGATAAGTAGTTTCTTACCGTTCCTTCACTGAGATACATCTTCTCGGCAATTTCTTTATTATTGAAACCTTCTGCAACAAGATAGAGAAGTTCATTTTCACGCTCACTTAAATGAGCACTCGATTTCTTCTCGAAGGTCTTCTTCACGGGCATTTCAATCGTGGAGTCATATACGATTTGGCCATTCATCACGGCATCGATTGCTGGAAGAATCCCTTTAATATGTTGCTTCAATAAATATCCTCTGCAGCCAAGAGAGAGCGCCTTTGTGATGTACTCGTCGTCTTGGAAGGTCGTCAGGAATAAAATCTTTGCGTCAGGAAAGTCTTTTAAAATCGTTTCTGCCGCTTCGATTCCAGTAGTAGGCTCCATTCGAATATCCATCAAGACTAAGTCTGGTTGATGAGTGATATATAATTCGACAGCATCATGTCCATCGCTGCCTGTTCCAACCACTTCGATATGATCTTGGACAGACAGAATTGTCTCGAGCGCTTGAAGCACTAGAAAGTCGTCATCGACTAGAATTGTTTTAATCATGGTTGACCTCCTGTTTTGGGATACGGATAAAGATGTCATATCCGTTTTTTGTTTGTAATGTCATAACCCCTTTATGTTTCTCCACCAGTTCTTTCATCATCGTGAGACCCATTCCCGGGGTGTCGTTACTCGTCTCATTCCCATTATCTTTATATTGAATCGTATAGTAGTTGTTTTGTTCTAGTAAAAATAATTGCAGTTGATTTCCGTTTGAATACTTCATAAAGTTCGTTGCCATCTCTTTACAGATGGTCAGAATGTCGTATTTCAATCCGATTGGAATTTCATCTGAAATCGTATTTTGATAATTGACTTGCGCCTTTTCTTCAAGCGGATGAAGAATCTCGTCCATTTTTTGAGAAAGTAGGAAAGAGTCATCGTAAAGCTGATGTATCGTTGTTCTAATTTCATCCATCCCGTTTTGAAGGATACCAGAAACTTGTTCGAGCTTCTTCTCGACAACGGGTTCATTGGTAATAATTTGCAAGGCTTCTAGTTGCATAATCGAAGCACTCAGCGTATGTCCGATTTGGTCGTGCAAGGCGTGAGAGATGCGGTTACGTTCCTTAAGCGTTGCGACCTCCATCTGTTTCAACGTTTCTTCTTGGCTAAATTGTTGTCGTTGCAATAGTAGAAGTCGTTCATGCTCTAAGTCGTCTTGAATATGGTGACTCATCGTACGAAATTCTTTATCATAGCGACTACGTAAAATAACGTACGTCCCGATAACACTAAGGATTAATGTGAATAAATCTGGTCGCAGTAAAAGAATGATGCCAGCAAAAGCTCCTGGGAGCCCGAATAGTTGGGCAGCATGCATGATGAAAATGGAAAGATACAATCCCGTTTCAGGATAGAAGATGCATAAAGCACCAGATATTACTAGCGAAATGCGTTGAATCCAACTATTTTCAAACACTTCTATAGATAGAGAAAGAATAAAAATACAAAGACCTAAAAAAATCGTAAAGACTTCTGTTTGTTGTCCCATTAAATAGATACTAATCAAAATAAAGAACATTAACTTCTCTAAAAACGTGCGCACACTTCTCACCTCCAAGACTCTTTCTTTCAGTTTAGCCGAAATAGGGAGAAATATCTAGCTATTTATGACAAATGTCATATACAACTACCGACATTTGACACTAGTTTGTGACAAGCGTGGTCGATATACTAAGAGTGTAAAATCAATCAATGAGGTGAGGACATGGAAAACAGTATTCAAGTAAAAAATTTAGTCAAACGTTACAAAGACTTGATGGCATTAAATCATTTTGATATTGAAATTCGTAAAGGAGAGCTTTTAGCGCTTCTTGGGCCAAACGGATGTGGGAAGACAACCGCGATTAATAGTATGTTAGGATTCTTAACTTTTGATAGCGGTGAGGTAACCGTTCTAGGAGAGAATAAGTTCCCGTTATCCACTAAAGTACGACGTGAAATCGGGATTGTACCACAGGATTTAGCGTATTTAGAAAATTTAACAGTCGAAGAAAATATTGATTTCTTCTGCGGACTTTATATTTCAGATGCAAAACAACGAAAACAATATGTACAAGAGGCCATCGAATTTGTAGAACTACAAGAGTTTCGCAAGTTTGTTCCAAAGAAATTGAGTGGAGGGTTGAAACGCCGCTTAAATATCGCTTGCGGTATCGTGCATAAGCCAAGCTTAATTTTCTTCGATGAACCAACTGTTGCGGTAGACACACAAAGTCGTTCATTCATCTTAGAAGGGATTCGCAAACTGAATGAACAAGGAAGCACGATTATTTATACAACACACTACTTAGACGAAGTGGACGGATTAAGTGACCGCATCGTGATTATGGATAAAGGAAAGAGCATTGTTTCAGGAACTTCGCAAGAATTGAAGAAATCTATTGCGACTTCTGAAATCATTCAAGTAGAACTTTCAACAATTCCAACTGAAGAACAAGTAGCACGCTTAAAACAAATTCCACACGTTCTTGTATTAGAACATCATAAAGATCATTTGAAATTCAACTTCGAACAAGGAACAAATCACTTACTTCATGTGGCAAACATACTAGAAGAATTGAACTTAAGCTATGTTCGTTTATACAGTGAACAGCCAAGCTTAGATGATGTGTTCCTTGCATACACAGGGAAAGGACTTCGAGATTCATGAAGACATTCTTAAAGCTATTTACGTATTTATCAAAAGACGCCTTAAAAGATTTTTCATTCTCGTTTTGGGTGTTATTATATCCAATTATCTTGATTTCACTCTATTTCGTATCCTTTTCAGGAATCATGAATCAAGACATGGGAACAGTTCGAGTTGCCATGACAGCCGACAACCCATATCGCCAGGTGTTTGAACAAGCCGGAGATTACTTCGAGATTATTGATGTAGAGTCAGAAGAAGCAGGGAAGGCACTTGTCACAGAGGATAAAGCAGACGGATTTCTTGAGAAGAACTTAGACGTGGTAGTTAGTCAATCGATGGGGATTCCTCAAAGCGTGTTGAAAAATGTAGCGACACAGATTAAACAGGTTCAAAGCCTTGGACAAGGCGCAGCATCTATCGATTTTAACAAGAGCTGGGTGACGCAGGAGACAACCGATGTCAGTCAAGGGACGATGTTATTTTACACAGCGATTGCTAGTTTCGCGATGTACTCGTTGTTTAGTGGTGTCGTTTGTGCAGCTTACTTAAACGGGAACTTATCGCCGATTGGCCGACGTATTATGGGCAGTCCATTTAGCAAAGGCAAACTCATTATCAACTGCTTTATGATTGGTTTATTACTCAATATCGCTTCAAACGCAATCATGCTGGTCTATACGACACAAGTATTGAAAATTAATCTATTTGCAGATTGGGCAGGAAGTCTCCTTCTCATGTTGCTAGGAAATGTATTCGGAATTGCAGCAGGGCTTCTTATTGGAACTAATCAAAAACTAACCATTCAGGGAAGAATTATCTTCGCGTTAATTACAAACCTCGTCCTTTCAGCACTTGCTGGAATGATGGGAACGGCAATGAAAGGATTTGCCAACACCTTTATGCCAGGATTTAACCAATTTAATCCGGTCGCATTAATGGTTACAGGATTTTATCAATTAAATCGCCTTGTAGGCAGTGCAGATCTTGGTAGAACCTATTTATTACTCGGCGCATATACACTAGCACTTCTAGGATGTGCACTATGGAGATTAAGGAGAACACGTTATGATAGTCTATAAATATTTTCTAAAACTGGCTTATCGATTAAAATCATATGCGATTATTTTCCTAGTCATCTTTATGGCAATGGGCCTTTCGCAAGTGCTAGGAAACAACGAAGTCACAGGTTTCAAAGATACTCAATATAAAGTCTTGATTAAAGACGAATCAGATGGCAGTAGCGAAATTATCAATGCGCTCATTGCCGCGCTTCAAAAAGATCATAAAGTCACACTCACAACCAATAGCGATAACAGCATGAAAGAAGCTGTCTATGGAAATGATGTAGATGGTGCACTTTGGATTCCATCGGATGTTGATACAAGAATCAACAATGGGGAATCTGCTGTCAAAATGGAAATTGGAAATTCACTGAACGGAAATGTCCTTCGTGAGTACGTTAATTCCTATATTCGCTATGCGGTTGTATTGAAAAATCAAGGCAACTTTAGCGTTGAGAATATGAATAAGATTTTAAGCGAGCAAGCAACTGTGAGTGTCATTTCAAAAGACGCCACACTTAAGGATGACGATTACTATGCAAAATTTGGTGAAATCTACTTTGCGTATACACCATTCGTTTATATCTCAGTATTTATCTTCTTGCTTGGATTAATCTTTGCCTTGCTTGAAAATGATGAAGTCGCAAAAAGAATTATTATCGGTATGAAGAGTGTAAACCAAGTAATGATTGAAAAATTTCTTGGGGGTTTAACGGTCGTTGGAATAATCGTTGGGATTAACTTACTATTCGTAGCCATTGTGGCACCAAGCTTCTATATTAGTGCGGGTGCTCCAAAGGCATTAATGCTCACTTTCGCGTCAGCACTTACAGCCTATGCACTGGCATTCCTATGCTCGGTCATTATCGGGGACAACACGTATGGTTATTCTGCAGCAAGTACGGTAGTGGGGATGGGGGTATCCTTTATCTCAGGAATTTTCGTACCACTCGAAATACTGAATCCAGTAGCCATTAGCATCGCGAAATTCTTCCCAGTTTATTATGTCATCACTGCAACCGAAAACCCATCGCTAGAATTCTCAAGCTATGCCATGAACCTTGGAATGGTCCTCTTATTCGGAATCTTGTATGCAGCACTAGCCTTTAGCATCCAACATATCCGAACAAGACAATTCGGCCTCACCCTCCGCAAAGCCTAAGCCCTATTTATAAAAAGAGAAGAAGTATCGTCGTTTTGCGCCACTTCCATTATATTCACCTTCCAAAAATAAGAAATACGAGTGGGTTAGCACCTTTTGAAACAGCTTGGAGGGGCAAATTGAACGAAACTAAATAAAAAAGATTACGAAGAATCTAGCGGATTTTATAATCGCAGTAACGGGGAATCGCATTGAAGAAGAATTACGCGGAGTAGGAACTTGTTCCATACTCCGCGTTTGAAGCTTCGAAGGTGCAAGACTACAGGCTTGCGCCGGTGCCTCGTAACAGCGATTATAATCCAAATCCACAAAGATTCGCAGTAATCTTTTTTTTAGTATATTTGAACGCAAGTTCAATTTGCCCCATCCAAAGCTTTGTTTCAACAAGCACTAAGCACCAACCAATTCGTATTCCAATCGTATTTCTTTTATTTTTGTCAGGTTTGGTCTAGAATAGATGGATAAGGTAAAAAGGGGTGAATATTATGGAAATGGAACGCATTAACGACGATACATTCTTGTTGCGTATCGAGAACCAAGATCTAATCGACCGTGGTACATCAATACCTGAATTACTTGGAAATCCAGGCGAAATCGAAGGCTTTTTCCATAGTATTTTAGAGGAGATGGGTGTCTTGAATCAATTCGAAGATTCAGACGGTTTGAGCTTCCAAATCATGCCAAATCCAGACGGTCTAGAACTCTATGTCACACGTATTGTGGACATGGGAGATGAATCGACAGACGAGCGTATGGTGCGCAATATCGTGGATACGATTCAACATTCTCTAACAGACCGTATCGGGAAGAAGCGTAAAGAGGATAAAGAAGAAGGTAAAATTTCTCCAAAACCAGTCATTAATACGGAAGATAAATCTTCAACATTGAAACCAATCGATGTGACAGTCGTCTTTGAAGACTTCGAAGATTTTGTCTCAATGGCAAAAGAAGCATCAGGCGAATTCGACCAATCGGTTCTTTACCGTTACAGCGGACACTACTTCTTACACGTTTTCCATCAAGTGGAAAAACCAGAAGAAGTGGCTTCAAAAATGGCGCTTATTCGTGAGTACGCCGAGTTCTCAAGAATTTCATGGGAAGTATTAAAAGAATACGGCGAAGTGATTATGCCAGAAGCAGCCTTGGAAACAGGTAAACAATATTTCTAAAAAACAAAAAGAGTTGAGCAGTCGACTCTTTTTTTGATACAAAGGAGTAATCAAAATGAATGAAACCATCAAAACACAACTCAATCACCGTACAATTCGTGCGTTTGAAGACAGACCTTTAACAAAAGAGGAAGTGGATTTACTTGTAGAAGTAGCGCAAAGAACAGCTTCAAGTATGTACTTACAAGCCTATTCGATTATTAGTGTGACGGATCCAGCATTAAAGAAAGAGTTGGCTGCTGTGAGTGGGCAACCTTATGTGGCTAACAACGGACATCTATTTGTATTCGTGGTGGACCAACGTCGTAACACTGAAATTGCAAAAGCCTTAGGACAAGAAGTAGGCGTTCAAGGGAGCGCAGACCGTTTCGTATCAGGACTAACAGATGCGGTGATTGCAGCGCAAAATGTGGTTGTAGCAGCAGAATCTCTAGGGATGGGGACTGTTTATCTAGGAAGTTTCTTTAACGACACAGCAAAAATTGTTGAGTTACTAAATTTACCAAAATACACTTACCCAGCAATCGGATTAGCTGTGGGTTGGCCCTCCCAAGAACCACAACTAAAACCACGCCTTCCAAAAGAAGTCATTCATATGGAAAATGGATACCGTGAACTGGAGAATCCATTAGAAGAGTTGAAAGAGTATGATGCGACAGTGACAGAATATTACGATCTTCGTGATGCTAACCGACGTGTAGATGCTTTTACAAAACAAGTTTCTACGAAATATCATACGCTTGGTGCAAAACGTGCGGACATGTTCGATGTACTAAAAGCACAAGGGTTCCTAACAGAAGAATAAAAAAGAAGACAAGAAATCGTCGTTTCAACGGTTTCTTGTCTTTTTTGTTTTATTGAATGTTTAATGAATCAAGGACTGATTGTTTCATGCCTTCGATTGAAAGAACTTTTGTATGACGGATTGGCGCATCCAATACGCTTGTGACAGCTGTTGGAATGGCAATGCCGCTTTCTTGTTGAATCGCATCCATGAGTTCTGCGTCAGATTGATTCGTATCCACGTCCAGAGCTGAAAGAACGCTTTGTGGGAATTTGTATGGACTAGCAGTCGATACTACCACCGTAGGAGTTAAGTCTCCTGTTTCTTTCTTATATTTCGTATACACAGCGTCTGCGACTGCAGTGTGTGGATCTAATAAGTAGTGCTCTCTCTTAAATACATCATGAATCGTTTGAGCTGTTTCTTCTTGGCTGGCACGGTTTCCGTAAAATTGTTGGAATAGAGGTGTATCTGTATTCGGAACAGAGTAGCTTCCGTTTTCTTTTAGAGAAGTCATCAGTGCGTTTGTTTCCTTCGAGCTACGTCCTGTTAATTCGAAGACGAAACGCTCAAGGTTACTTGAAACAAGAATATCCATACTTGGAGAACTTGTTAATTGGAATTCACGTAGTCGGTTGTATGTTCCTGTTTGGAAGAAATCAACAAGCACATCATTTTCGTTTGAAGCACAGATGAGTTTATTGATTGGAACACCGATACCTTTCGCGTAGTAGGCTGCTAGAATGTTACCAAAGTTACCAGTTGGAACGACCACATTCATTGGGGAACCAATTGCTAGAGTGCCGTCTTTCACTAATTGCGCATACGCGAATACGTAGTACACGATTTGTGGGCAAAGACGTCCGATGTTAATCGAGTTTGCAGAAGAGAATTGGAATCCTTTTTCTGCAAGTGTTGCGTTTAGTTCTTTATCCGCAAATAACTCTTTGACTTTTGTTTGCGCGTCATCGAAGTTTCCTTCTACACCATAAACAAATGTGTTGTCGCCTGCTTGTGTGACCATTTGGCGTTCTTGGATGGTGCTTACGCCACCTTTTGGATAGAAGACGATGATGTTTGTGTGAGGTACATCCGCAAATCCTGCAAGGGCAGCTTTACCAGTGTCTCCTGATGTCGCTGTTAGAATCACGATTTCTTTGTCAGATTTGTTTTTCTTTGCTGCAGTTGTAAGTAAGTATGGCAAGATGGATAGCGCCATATCCTTGAAGGCGATAGTTCTTCCGTGGAAGAGTTCCATGAAATGACGGTCGCCAACTTTCTTCACTGGTGCGATTTCTTTTGTATCAAATGTTGTATCATATGCGGAATGCACGCAGTTTGTAATTTCTTCTTTTGTAAAATCTGTTAAAAATGCAGATAAAATTTCAATGGCAATTTCTTGATAGCTTTGCGTTTTTAACACTTCCCAGTCTAGAGTTACTTCTGGGAGGGCAGTTGGTACATATAAACCACCGTCTTCAGCAATTCCTTTTAAAATGGCTTGCGAAGCTGTAACGCGGTTGTTTGTGTCTCGTGTACTAATGTATTGAATTGTGGACACTTGAGTCCCTCGCTTTCTAAAATTTCGTTGCGCTCATTGTACCATAAATCGCGGTCTAAACACAAAACACAGGCACATTCGAAGTGTAAAAGTTGAAGCTAGTATTCGTTGCATAAGCAGAAAAGATTGTAAAGTAAAAATGAAAATTCAATTAAATTTTGAAGGGCAATCTATTGAAAACCAATAGAAAGATTGTTAAACTGAATATAGTAATTCGTAGCTAATTGCTTGTCTTTGAGAGGAACTCAAGGGCAGTTTTTTATTATCAAAAATCATTAAAAAGGAGTGAAAAAATGCTAAAACAGATTATTCCGTTTTTTAGTAAGTATAAAAAATATCCTTTCTTAGCGTTTTTTGCCATCTTAATCGAGGTGCTCTGTGAAGTAGCGCAACCGATTATTATGAAGCAAATTATCGACGAAGGGATTCCAAATAAAGACTTGGGCTATATTGTGCAACAAGGATTGATTATGGTTCTAGTTGCGATTGTGTCTCTTTCAGCCGGAGTTCTAGGTGCAAAATTTGCATCGATTGCCGGAACTGGAGTAGCAGCAGAGTTACGTTCTGCTGAGATGAAGAAGATTCAAGCCTTCTCATTTAAGAACATCGATCATTTCTCAAATGCTTCTTTAATTACGCGTATGACAAGTGACGTTAACAACATTCAAAATACAGCCATTATGACGATGCGTATTTTAGCGCGTGCGCCAATGATGTTTATCTTCGCCATCTTCTTTGCGGTAAGTATCAATGCGCAATTATCTCTTGTATTCATGGTAGCTGTACCAATCTTAGTCCTTTCATTAGCGTTAATCATTTCTACAGCCTTTCCTCGCTTTAGAAAATTACAACAAGCAACAGACGGCATCAACCGTACACTTCAAGAAAACTTTATCGGCATTCGCGTTGTAAAATCATTCGTACGTGAAACGTTCGAAAAGAAAAAATTCGGTAAAGAAAACTCTACCTTTAGAGAACGTGCCCTACATGCGATGTATGTCGTAATGTGGAACAACCCAATCATGCAGTTAACGATTTATGCTGTAACGATTGCAGTGATGTGGTTCGGTGGTGGTCTTGTTATCAGCGGAACGATGACAACAGGGGACCTTATTAGTTTCATTTCTTATATTACACAAATCTTGATGTCCCTTATGATGATTTCATTCGTATTTGTCATGTTGACAATGACAAAAGCGTCGATGGACCGTATCTTCGAAGTATTAGATACAAATATCGATGTAGAAGAACCAGAATATCCAATCACTGTGGACAAAGTCTATGGGGAAGTAGAATTCGACCATGTTCATTTCTCTTATGGGAAACAACAAGATGAAGAAGTGTTAAGCGATATCAGCTTTAAGATTAAACCAGGTGAGGTGTTCGGGATTATCGGGCCAACAGGTTCAGGGAAATCTTCTCTTGTGCAGTTGATTCCTCGACTCTATGACACAACTGCTGGTACGGTTCGTGTTGGTGGACATGATGTTCGCGACTATCGTTTTGCAGATTTACGTCAAAACGTATCGATGGTATTACAAAAGAACACGTTATTCTCTGGAACGATTCGTGAGAACCTCTTATGGGGAAATCCAGACGCTACAGAAGAAGAGATGATGCAAGCGGCGAAACACGCTCAAGCTCATGACTTTATTATGGAAATGCCAGATGGATATGACACTCATGTGGAACAAGGAGGGTCAAACTTTTCTGGTGGACAAAAACAACGTCTTACAATTGCTCGTGCGATGTTACGTAAGCCAGCCGTGTTAATTCTAGACGATTCAACTTCAGCAGTGGATACAGCCACTGACTCGAAAATCCGTGAAGCGTTCTTTAACCATTTACCAGATACAACGGTGATTATTATCGCGCAACGTATTTCATCTATCCAAGGGGCCGACAATATTCTTGTATTAGATGATGGTAAAGTGAATGGACTCGGAACACACGAAGAGTTAATGGAAACAAATGACTTGTATCGTGATATTTACGAAACCCAAATGAAAGGAGCCAAAGGAGATGAGTAAACATAAAGGGCCAAAACGTCCAGAAAATATGAAACAAACTTTGGCAGACTTATGGGGTTATTTATGGAAGAGTAAATGGACTCTTGCAGTCGTTGTGGTCTGCTTAATCGTTTCAAGTGCATCCGGAATTATCGGGACATATGCGATTCGTCCGTTAATCAATGATTTTATCGCTACGGGTGACTTAGCGGGGCTAGCAAAAATGCTCGGCTTTATCGCTATTGTGTATGTACTAGGAGCAACAGCCAGCTACTTCTCAGCACGTTTAATGGTAACAGTTGGACAAAATACTATCGAAAAAATGCGTGCAGATTTATTCAACCATATTCAAAGCTTGCCAATTCGTTTCTTTGATACGAATAAGCACGGGGACTTAATGTCTCGCTTTACAAACGACTTTGAAAATATTCAAAATGCGTTTAACAACAGTATGTTAATGATTATCAGCTCAACGCTTCAATTAGTATTGACATTTGTGATGATGGTGATTCTTTCGCCAGTCTTAACAGTGCTTCTAATTGCGATGGTATTCTTGATGTTCCAAATCGTGAAGAAATTAGGTGCAAAATCTGGGAAACAATTCGCTGCTCAACAAGCGATTCTTGGACAAGTGAATGGATTCGTGGAAGAGCATATTGAAGGACAAAAAGTCGTTAAAGTATTTAACCACGAACATAAAGTACTTGATGAATTCAATAAACTCAACACTGAACTTCAAGAAGCTGCAAATAACGCACAATTTTATTCAACTATCATGTTCCCAATTTTAGGAAATATCAGTTACGTGAACTATGCGATTACAGCAGCGGTTGGTGGATACTTAGTGATTATTAATTGGATGGATATCGGGGGACTTGCCTCATTCCTACAATTTTCAAGAACATTCGCGCAACCACTTGCTCAAATGTCTCAACAAATGAACGTACTGCTTAGTGCGATGGCAGGGGCTGAACGTATCTTTGCCATTCTTCGTGAAAAACCTGAAGTCGATGAAGGAACGGTTACTTTGGACCAACGCGATCCAAAACAATGGTACTGGGTGGATGGTGAGAAACGTATTCCAGTTGTTGGAAACATCCAACTACACAATGTTGACTTTGGCTATGTGCCAGGTGTGCGTATCTTAAAAGATATCAATGTTTGGGCTGAACCAGGATTGAAGGTAGCCTTTGTTGGGGCGACTGGTGCTGGTAAAACAACCATCACAAACTTAATCAACCGTTTCTACGAAATCGATTCTGGGGTCATTACATTTGATGAGATTCCAGTTACGAAGATTAAGAAAGATGACTTGCGTAAGACAATTTCGATTGTATTGCAAGATACGCATTTATTTACTGGAACGATTGCGGATAATATTCGCTACGGGAACTTGGATGCGACTGATGATGAAGTGATTAAGGCGGCGAAACTTGCGAACGCCCACAGCTTTATCAAACGTCTGCCACAAGGATACCAAACAGAAATTACAGGAGACGGCGAAGGCTTGTCTCAAGGGCAACGTCAATTACTCGCAATTGCGCGTGCTGCTGTTGCGAACCCTAAAGTATTAATTCTCGATGAAGCAACAAGTTCGATCGATAGCCATACAGAAGCGTTGATTTCACGTGGTATGGATCAATTGATGGAAGGTCGTACTTCATTTGTAATTGCCCACCGTTTGTCTACGATTCGTAATTCAGATGTGATTATGGTAATGGATCACGGTGAGATTATCGAACGCGGAGACCATGAGAGTCTTATGGACAAACGCGGAATCTACTACAAACTATACACAGGCCAAATCGAACTCGATTAGTACACAAATAATAGAAAAGAGATCCTTCGGATATTTTTATAGTAACTACAATAGCTGTACCGGAGTGAGCCTAGAGTCTCACTTCCTATCGATTCTCAAACTGACGCTAGGGACTAACATCCTTAGCGTCAGTAATTCGAATCAATTACACTCGCTATTGTTGTCACTATAAAATCCGAAGGTCTCTTTTTTCTTTTGTACAAACGAAATACGATTTGATTTTGTATAGTTGTAGTGTGAGAAAAGACTACGGACATTTTTATAATAGCTGTAATGAGGCACTGGATTGAGCCTAGAGTCTCAATCACTACCGAGCTTCAAAGAGGGAGTAGGGAATAAATTCCTTACTCCCTCTATTTCACATCGGTTGCTCTTTCCCATTTACTGCTATTATAAAGTCCGAAAG
The DNA here is from genome assembly GCF_041433575.1 of Granulicatella sp. 20925_1_28. Taxonomy (NCBI): domain Bacteria; kingdom Bacillati; phylum Bacillota; class Bacilli; order Lactobacillales; family Carnobacteriaceae; genus Granulicatella; species Granulicatella sp. 20925_1_28. Next base: position 17,010 of record NZ_JAPWBS010000015.1, on the reverse strand, counting down.
GTCGCAGTATTTTATTTTAGAAATAGATTTGTGCTGTATATAGTTTTAATGCGAATAAAGACACCTAAAAAGAGACGCTATTTGGATGCATTTCAATCCGAAGGTCTCTTTTTTGTACAAATGAAATACGATTTGGCTATGTATAGTTGTAGTGTGAGAAAAGACTACGGACGTTCTTATAATAGCTGTAATGAGGCACCGGATTGAGCCTATAGTCTCAATCACTACCGAGCTTCAAAGAGGGAGTAGGGAATAAATTCCATACTCCCTCTATTTCACATCGGTTGCTCTTTCCCATTACTGCTATTATAAAGTCCGAAAGGTCGCAGTATTTTTATTTTAGAAATAGATTTGTGCTGTATATAGTTTTTATGCGAATAAAGACACCCGTAAAGAGACATTCTTTGAATGCATTTCAATCCGAAGCTCTCTTTTTTCTTTTGTACAAATGAAATGCGATTTGCCAGTGTGTAGTTATGTTTAAATAGAAAAGTAGAAGGAGTCGCTTGTGAATTTGGTGAATTATTTTTGAAAAAATACGTTGAAAGGGCTTAATTATAGATGAATTCGACGTTTTGTAATCTATATTATACATTGTGAAAATGTAAATTTATGCTTGAGAGAGGAAATTATTTACAAATGATTTTTAGGTATGATACTATATTTCGGCAGTAAAGATAGAAAGGAAGATATGAATGAAAAAATTATCTGCAAAATTATTAGTGATTGTAACTTTATTAGGTCTAGTAGGGCTATTCTCAAATACAGTAGCGCAAGCGGCAGCTCCAGAAGTTGTTACTGTAAATATCGCTGATTTAACAAAAGAACAACGTGAGGCGATTCAACCAGGTCAACCTACTCCAGCAAAAGAAGGCGAACGTACTTTATTAGTCTATGCGTACGACAAAAACGCATGTCAATTAGCGCCGACATTACCAGAAACTGGTACAGGTTCTCAAGCAATGATGATGGTTGCTGGAATCGTAGCTTTAACAGGTGCTGCATACTTCTTAGTATCAAACAAAAATGGTAAGAAGATGGTATTAATGGCAGGTCTTGTATTATCAGGAGCAGTTGCTGCAACATCAGTTGTATCTGCAAATGAAACTTTATCGGACGATAGCTGTTATAAATATGTAGGATTCATCAATGAATCAGTTGAAACAACAATTGAGTCAACAACTTCAGCAGAATCAACTACAGAAGCTACAACGGTAGAATCAACTGAAGCAACTACAACAACAGAAGAGACTACTGAATCAACTGAAGCAACTACAACAACAGAAGAGACTACTGAATCAACAACAGAGTCTACTACAACAACAGAATCGACAACTACTACAGAGTCTACTACAACAACAGAATCTACTACAACAACAGAATCAACAACTACTACAGAATCAACAACTACTACAGAGTCAACTACGACTACTGAATCAACAACAGCTTCTACTACAGAAATTGGTAGTGCTGATGTATTTCCGTCTGATCATTTATAATTCAATATGAAACGAAACTGGTGAAGGAAACTTCGCCAGTTTTTTTGTTTGTTCCTAAAGACAGGGAAGAGTAACTTTGAAAAGTTTGTGAATTTACACGGGGATGAATTGTGTTTCGAGGAAAGTTATGTGATAATGAAGGCATATTACTAAATAGGTGAGGAAGGTGTGTATGAAGAAAATAGCTTTACGACTAGCAGCAATGATTATGTTGTTTGGGATTTTTGGATTCAATACAACTAGCATCGCTGAAGCAACACATCCAGATGTAATCACTGTTCAATATACTGATTTAACTCCACAACAGAAAGAAGCCATTCAAAAGGGCGAACCGAATTATGAATTGCTTGATGGAGAACGCATTATTCTCGTATATGATTACAATAAAGAAGTGTGTCAATTACCAAAAACAGGAACAAACTCTACGATGATTATGGTGAGTTTAGGAATCTTAGCGCTGACGGGTGCTGGGTATTTCCTAGTATCTAATAAAAACGGGAAGAAATTCATCTTAATCGTAGGATTAGTATTATCTGGAGTTGCAGCAAGCACAAGTTTAGTTTCTGCAGGGGCATCATTTGTGGAAGAAGATTGTACTATTTATATTGGTTATATTCGTGAAAATAGTACGACGACAACAACAGAAGCATCGACAACTGCGGAAGTAACTACAAGTGAAACAACTACAGAAGAACAGATAACAACGACGACAGAGACGACAACAGAAACGACAACAGAAACGACAACAGAAACGACAACAGAAACGACGACTACTGAAGAAACAACAACTGAACAAACGTATACGGTAGTACCAACTGATCATATTTAAGAGTCGTTAAAGTTGCGGAAGTTTTCGAAAATTTCCTCTTAAGTGACAAAAGTCGGGCTAAAATTCGAGCTACACTTTTGCAATCTAAAAATAGATACAGTAAAATATCTGTTATAAAAAAATAAGGGGGTATGGATTGTTTGAAAAAATCAATAAAATTAATTATAGCAACTTTAATCACTTTAACAATCGGTGTAACTGTATCTTCAACTGCTCAAGCAGCAACAGTGCACTATGTGGATTATGACAAAACAACTGAAAACGTTAGAAAAGAAATTAAACAAGGGAAACCAACTGAGGCTGATTTGAAAGATGGCTCGCATGCGGTTTATGTATATAGAAAGAATAATACTTGTGGTGTATCGATTCCAAAGCGAGGTCCAGAATTACCAAATACTGGTACAGTCGCAAACACTGTTTCAGCAGTTTTTGCAGTCGTATTAGTAGCAGGTGGTCTGTACTTAGTGAAATCAAACAAGATGCGCAACATTGCTAAAACAGTTTTAGTACTTGGTGGCTTAGGAACATTCTTTGCTTTCCAAGGAGAGGTTTTAGCAGCGGACAGCTCAATCTTAGGTCAAATCATTGAACAAATGAACTTAGACCCTGAGGAGATTGATTGTTATGACTACGTTGGATTCTATATTTCAGAAGAAACAACGACAGCAGGTTCGACGACAACTGTTGTGACAACAGAAGCAACAACAACGACTGAAACGACAACGGAAGAACCAACAACGACGACAGAAGAAACGACAACAACCCAAACTACAACGACAGAAGAGCCGACTACTCAAACGATGGCAACAACTTCGACAGAAGCTTATACAGTGGCGCCAACGGATCGTTTATAGAAATCATCAAAGATCGAAGATATATTCTTCGGTCTTTTTTTATGTAGAAACATGGAAATAAGTACAAAAAACATCGGATTACCACCGAACGAAAAACGGAAATATTTGGAAATAAACGTTCCTAAAAAGTTCCTTTTGAGGGAAAAAAGCTATAAATATGTTAAAAAGTATATAAGAAGATGGAAAATGTTTGAAATTTCTTCAAATAAACATTATAATTTAAACATAAAAATTAAGGAGGGAAAATCAGATGAAAAACAAATGGTTAAAACTATGTGCTGTAGTTATGATGTTATTTGCTTTTGTTGGAATGTCCGCTTCTAAAGTAGCGAATGCTGAGACTCCTGAAGTACAATCAGTAAATATTGCTGATTTAACAAAAGAACAACGTGAGGCAATTCAACCAGGAGAACCAACTGCGCCTGCACAAGCTGGGCAAGCGACATTATACGTTTATGAATTGGATAAAGGAAAATGCCCATTAGGCGACACTTTACCAAATACGGGGTCATCTTCGACAACAATTCTAGCGGTTTTTGGTATCGTATCATTATCAGGAGCAGCTTACTTTGTAGTATCAAATAAGAAAGATAAGAAAACAATCTTAATGATTGGATTAGTAGCAGCGGGGACAGTGGCAGCAACAACTTCAGTTTCTGCAGCAACTCCATATGAACAAAGTCTAATCGACATGAGTTGTTATCGATATGTAGGATATATTCGTGAAGATGTTTCAATGACTACTGAAGCAACAACGACTACTGAAGCAGCAACGACTACTGAAGCTACAACGACTACTGAAGCTGCGGCAAATGAAGAAGTGGTTACACCAGAAGAAGCTACAATAACTGTTGAAACAACAACGACTGTGACAACTACAACAACGACTACTGAATCAACAACTGCTGAACCAACAACAGAAACAGCAGCGACTCAATCCGTTGAGCCAATTACAGTAGCGCCAACAGACCACTTATAATATAAGAGGGAATACGAAGACTGACAAAGGTGACTTTGTCGGTCTTTTTTGATTAAGACTCTCTTAACATTTCGGTCTAGGCTCTTTCTCTTTATATTTGTTCTATGCTATAATGACGGGGAGACTAGAAAGGATGAGTTTATTTCATGATTACATTAAAATCAAAACGCGAAATTGACGCAATGGAAGAATCAGGTGCACTGTTAGCATCCATTCACGTGCAACTTCGTGATTTTATTAAACCGGGTGTCACTACTTGGGACATCGATCAATTTGTACAAAAGAAAATCGAAGAAGCGGGGGGTTCAGCACCGCAAATTGGATACGAGGGATATAAATACGCAACTTGCGAAAGTATTAATGATGAAATCTGTCACGGGTTCCCACGTCGTAAACCGTTAAAATCAGGAGATTTGGTAAAAGTGGATTTCTGTGTGGAACTTAAAGGCGCTTTATCAGACTCTTGCTGGAGCTATATTGTTGGAGAAAGTACTCCAGAAATTGACCATTTATATGAAGTAACAAAGAAAGCTTTATATTTAGGGATTCAACAAGCAAAAGTTGGCAATCGTATTGGGGACATCGGTCATGCGATTCAAACTTATGTTGAGAGTGAAGGGTTATCGGTTGTTCGTGACTTTATTGGACACGGAATTGGACCAACGATTCACGAGAGCCCAGCAGTTCCTCACTACGGCGAACCTGGAAAAGGCCTTCGCTTGAAAGAGGGGATGGTCATCACTATTGAACCGATGGTGAATACTGGTACTTGGAAAGCAGAAATGGAAAGTAATGGTTGGACAGCTCATACATTAGATGGTGGACTAAGCTGCCAATTTGAACATACATTAGCTATTACAAAAGATGGTCCGCGTATTTTAACATTACAAAAAGATCACGCGGCAGACGTGTTGAACTAAGGGAGGAAGCAAAAATGGCAATTTTAGTAACAGGTGGAGCAGGGTATATTGGTTCTCATACAGTTATCGAATTAGATAAAGCTGGATATGAGGTTGTTATCGTTGACAACTTTTCTAACAGTTCTCCTGAAGTATTGAACCGTTTAAAAACAATCACAGGAAAAGATTTCCCTCTATATGAAGGAGATATTCTTGATCGTGATTTCTTAGTAACGGTTTTTGAAAAAGAAAATATCGATTCAGTGATTCATTTCGCAGGTTTCAAGGCTGTGGGAGAGTCTGTTGAAAAACCTCTAGAATACTACCACAACAATATTACAGGAACATTAGTGTTATTAGACGTAATGCGTCAATTTAATGTAAAGGATATCGTATTCAGTTCAAGTGCAACAGTATACGGTATGAATAATGTCGTTCCTTTTAAAGAAGAAATGCCAACAAGCGCTACAAACCCTTATGGTTATACAAAAGTAATGCTTGAACAAATCTTGAATGACGTTGCTTTCTCAGATAGCGACTGGTCAGTCACAAACCTACGTTACTTCAACCCAATCGGAGCGCATGAAAGTGGTTTAATTGGAGAAGCGCCAAATGGCATTCCAAATAACTTAATGCCATATATCACTCAAGTAGCTGTTGGTAAACGTGAATTCTTAAGTGTGTTTGGAGACGACTATGATACACATGATGGTACTGGTGTGCGTGACTACATCCACGTTGTTGACTTAGCTCGTGGGCACGTGCTTGCGGTTAAAAACAACGCCGCTCAAAAAGGTGCAAAAGTCTTTAACTTAGGAACTGGTATTGGATATAGTGTATTAGATTTAGTGAAAGCATTTATCTCAGAAAACGGAGTGGATATTCCTTATAAAATTGCACCTCGTCGTGCAGGGGATATCGCAACTTGTTATGCGGATGCTTCTAAAGCAAAAGAAGTGCTAGGATGGGTAGCAGAAAAGAATTTAAACGATATGGTTCGCGACTCATGGAACTGGCAAAAGAAAAATCCAGAGGGCTATTAGAAATACTTTTTAATACCGCTGAAAAAAGAATTAAAAGAACTCCTTTGGAGTTGTTATTATGGCAGAAATGGTAGGATACCAGCTTGAGCCTAAGGTCTCAAGCTTACCAAGCTTCAAAGGGAGAGTAGCGAGTAATCGCAACTCTCCCTAATTCACATTGGTTATGATTCCCTACCATTGCCATAATAACTCCAAGGAGTTCTTTTTTGCATATTTCTAATAACCCTCTGTGGTGGGGAGAGGAATGGTGCTAAGACTTTGCTGGAGTTGTTATTGTGGCAAGAATAGTAGGATACCGGCTTGAGCCTGAGGTCTCAAGCCTACCAAGCTTCAAAGGGAGAGTAGCGAATAAATCGCAACTCTCCCTAATTCACATTGGTTATGATTTCCTACTATTGCCACAATAACCCCGAGGAGTTTTATTTGATTTGCACTATTTTTCTAGTAACCTTCTGTGGAGAGAAGGGAAATAGTGCTGAAAAAACTTTGGAGTTCTAATAACCTTCTATAGAGGGAAAAAGAAACAGCTATTACGAATTCGATCGTAATAGCTGTTTTGTCTATTTTCTTACTCGTTTTAGTGCTTCTTTGAAGAGTGGGTAAACGATTGGAACTGCGACTACTGTGAAAATAGCTGACCCAAACGTTCCTGTAATTTTATTAATGGCTTGAAGGAATGCAGGTTCTAATGCAAGGCCGCCGACAATCATTCCTCGTAAGAATGTGTATTTAAGGATATTGAGAATGATTTTTACAATGGCAGCAATAACACCGACTGTGATAATGTTCGTGATTTTGTCGTTTTTATTCATTGCTTTTTCGTATACAAGATGGATTACATAGCAGACGATTAATGATTCAAGAATCGTTAACCAAGCAACATCGGCGTAATTGTTAAGGATGTCGAAAAGCCCAAGACCGATTGAAGCGGCGATTGCTCCTTGTTTTGTTCCGAAAAGTAAGCATCCAATGACTACAAGCGCGTTTCCGAAATGAACGAACTGTGTTGTGAATGGCATTGGGATTCTAAAGACGCTAACTCCCAAATAAATTAAAGCTGCGAATAAGCTTGTTTGAACTAAATCTCTTAAATCTGTATTTTTCATAATGACACCTCAATAGTAAATTTTGTTGTAAGCATTCCAAGTTTTTTCTCGATTGGAAGGCCAAATGGAATTTGTTCAGGTTGTTGGCTACCTAATTGAAGCACTTCGTCGATAAATTGTAATGTGAATGATAGTGCGTCTTCTATAGGCAATCCTTGTAGGATGCATGCAGTCGCAAGAGCGGCGAGGGTATCGCCTGTTCCGTAAAAATGATGCGGATACTTTGTTTTATAGAAATCAAAGAATGAATCCGTCTCTTTGGTATAAAGTTGAACACCTGTTAACTCTTCGCTATCAGGGCATCCCGTAATAATGATATGTTCTGGTCCAAGTTCGGCTAGTTTCTTAGCTAACTCCCTTGTAAAGTCCATCGTGATTTTCCCGGTTGGATAGGTCATATCTGTCAAAAGACAAGCTTCTGTAATATTTGGATAAATCACTTGAGCATGTTGGATGAGTTTTCTCATCGCTTCAACGTGTTCATGTGTAAATCCGCTATACAGTTTTCCGTTATCCGCTATAATCGGATCGACAAAAACTTGTGTAGATTCAGGCAGTTTTTCAATAGTATCCATCATTAATTCAATTTGTTCCGCATTTCGAAAATATCCTGTCAAAACAGCATCTGGTTTTAATTCCAATTCTTGCCATTGTTTTAAAGATTGCTTCATAAATTCGGTTTGCTCCGAAATCGCGATATTTTTGAAGCCGCCTGTATGAGATGAAAGGAGCACCGTAGGCAGGAGCATCGTTTCAATTTGACAACAAGCAAAAATCGGGATAGCGGGAGCGAGTGCGACTTTGCCAATTCCAGGTAAGTCGTTTGCGATTAATATTTTTTTCATATCTATTCCTCGAGTTTCAATGTATCTGTATTGTAAAACGGGACAGGTGAGGATACAATAGGGATGAAAGCAAACTGTACCGGTACAGTGGAGGTGTGTCATGTATCAATATCAGCAATTAGCAAATGCATTAAAAGAGGAAATATTAAGTGGAAATCTACAAAAAGGGGATAAACTTCCTTCTGTACGTGAACTAGTCGCAACCTACGGAGTAAATAAGGATACCGTACAAAGAGCCTTGCGTAGTTTAAAAGATGAAAGTTTTATTTATTCGAGAGAAAAAAGTGGCTATTATGTACTGAAAAATACAGAGCCGAAGCCATTGGAGGAGTTCGAAGAAGACTATTCTCAACTTCCGATTGAAGATTTGCGTATCTGTTTTAATCAATCGCTTGCCAGTGCGCATGATTTAAAGTTAACAAAAGAAGAACAAGCTTCTGGGATGGATGAATTGATTCAGGCATTAATGCCTATTTTAGAAGAGTATGGGGTGTATGCTACAAAGGAACAATTGGTCATAACGACTGGAACGCAACAAGCGCTCTATATTTTATTACAACTAATTCAGGGGAAAAAAGTATTGCTGGAGCAACCAACTTATGCAAGGATGAATGAGTTGGTGAAGCACTTGAACATTCCTTACGAAACCATTGAACGTCAGATGGATGGTGAAATTGATTTAAACCGATTAGAGGAATTATTTGCGAGTGGAGAGTTTTCGCTATTTTATACGATTTCCCGCTTTCATAATCCACTTGGTGGAAGTTACAGTGAAGCTACCAAGAAAAAAATTGTGGAACTAGCGAGCAAGTACTCAGTGTATATTATCGAAGATGACTACATGGCAGATTTTGTCGAGGGTAATGCGACGCCGCTTCATTATTATGATATGGACGGACGTGTTATTTATGTTAAATCTTTCTCGTCCATTTTATTCTCAGCTTTGAAAATTGGAATTGTAGTGTTACCAAAAGAGTTAGTTGAACCTTTTGCGATGCGGAAGTTATGGATGGATTACGATTCGAATGTGATGATGCAAAAAACATTTACACTTTTTATTGAAAATGGAATGTTTTTGAAGCATCGTAAGGAAATGGTCGAAAATTATATTGAAAAAAGTAAACGCGCAAAGAAGTGGCTTCTATCATCAGGTGTCAGTGAAGGAATCCTTCATGGGACGCAATTGGTGTTTAAGAAAACGCCGACGATGGCTGACAAATTACAAGCGATGAACCTGAAAGCAAAACCACTTGATGAGTACTTTATCTCGAAAAATGCGCCATCATTGGAACGGTTGGATTTGGCTAAAATCCGCGAAATTTAGGTAAAAAGAAAGGTTAACAATTTAACTAAAAAATTTGCAAATCTCATTTTTATTTGGTATAGTAACTACAACATTAATCAATCTCTATAAGGGAGTAACTGGCAACCGAGCGTTGCGATAATATCAACAACAAGCGAATTCTCGCTGGTATTATCTTGAACAGTGAGACTTATGTTTGTTATCAATAGGATGATGGGCATAAGTCTCTCTTTTTATAGAAAAGAAAAGGAGTGTATTTTGTTGGAACAACAAACAAAACACGTATATTTGCAGTCTGTAGAAGATGTATTTAAAGAAGTACAATCAAGTCCTTCTGGTTTAAGCTCACAAGAAGCTGCATCAAGACTTGAAAAATACGGTGCAAACACGTTACAAGAAGGAAAGAAAAAAACACTATTAGAAAAATTCGTAGATCAATTTAAAGACTTCATGATTTTGGTACTTTTAGTGGCGGCAGTTGTGTCTATGTTTGCTCACCAAGGTGACCCAGACCCAACGGATGCAATTATCATCCTAGCAGTAGTATTGCTTAACGCAGTTCTAGGGGTCTTCCAAGAGTCTAAAGCCGAGGAAGCAATCGAAGCGTTGAAGAAAATGGCTTCACCTGTAGCAAGTGTTTTACGTGATGGGCACGTGGAACATATTAAAGGGGAAGACATCGTAGTCGGTGACGTTGTTATTCTTGAAGCTGGGGATGTTGTGCCAGCGGATATGCGTTTATTCGAAGTAAACACAGTGAAAATTGAAGAGTCAGCATTAACAGGGGAATCTGTTCCTGTTGATAAAGACTTAGTCATTCCTACAGGAGACGAAGTGGGAATTGGAGATCGTACTAATATGGCGTTCTCAAGTACAAACGTAACTTACGGCCGTGCTGTTGGTGTGGTTACAAGTACTGGTATGAATACAGAAGTTGGTAAAATCGCTAATATGTTAGCGAACACTGAAGAAGGTAAAACGCCACTTCAAGAAAACCAAGATGCTCTTGGTAAATGGCTAACAATCATGATTTTAGTGATTGCCGTTATTATCTTCGTGGTAGGTATGCTTAGAGGAAATGAATGGACTCATATGTTATTAACAGCGATTGCGATTGCCGTTGCTGCGATTCCAGAAGGGTTACCAGCCATTTCTACAATTATCCTAGCATTAGGAACTCAAAAAATGGCGCAACGTAACGCGATTGTTCGTAAATTGCCAGCTGTTGAAACATTAGGTGGTGTTGAAATTATCTGTTCAGATAAAACAGGTACATTAACCCTCAACCAAATGACAGTGGAAAAAATGGTTTATAACAACGAAATTCATGATGCATCAGAAGAAATTTCTAAAGACAACATCGCGCTTCGTGTAATGAACTTAGCCAACGATACTAAGATTTCTCAAGATAACTCATTATTAGGGGACCCAACTGAAACCGCAATGGTTCAATTCGGTCTTGATAAAAACTATGATGTACGTGAAGAGTTAGTAAACATTCCACGTATTGCGGAAGTTCCGTTTGACTCAACACGTAAATTAATGACTACTATTCATCAATTAGAAGACGGTAAATATTTGGTTGCCACTAAAGGTGCTCCAGATATGTTATTAGACCGTGTAACGAAAATTGAAAAACATGGTGAGGTTTCTACGTTTACAGAAGATGACCGCACAACCTTAATGAAATTAAACAAAGAAATGGCCACTCAAGCGCTTCGTGTGTTAGCGATGGCATATAAAGTGATCGATACTCTTCCTGAAACAGTAGACACAGATTCAATCGAACATGATTTAATCTTTGCTGGTTTAGTAGGGATGATTGACCCAGAACGTAAGGAAGCAGCTGCTGCGATTAAAGTAGCTCAATCAGCTGGTATCCGTACAATTATGATTACTGGGGACCACCGTGACACAGCCCAAGCGATTGCAAAACGTTTAGGTATCCTTCGTCCAGATCAAGAAGATGGAGTATTAACTGGTGGCGAATTAAACGATATCTCTGATGAAGAATTAGAACGTACTGTTGAAACTTACTCTGTATACGCTCGTGTGTCTCCAGAACATAAAGTTCGTATCGTAAAAGCTTGGCAAAAGAATGGTAAAGTTGTTTCGATGACAGGGGATGGAGTAAACGATGCTCCTTCACTGAAACAAGCCGATATCGGTGTTGGTATGGGGATTACAGGTACTGAGGTTTCTAAAGGAGCTTCAGATATGGTACTAGCCGATGACAACTTCGAAACAATCGTCGTAGCTGTTGAAGAAGGACGTAAAGTATTCGCGAATATCCAAAAAGCAGTTCAATACTTACTATCTGCCAACTTTGGTGAAGTAATGACAATGTTCGTTGCAACAATGGCTGGTTGGTCAATTCTAGAACCAATCCATATCTTATGGATCAACTTAGTAACAGACGTATTCCCAGCGATTGCTTTAGGTCTTGAAGAAGCAGAAGCGGATATCATGAGTCACCCACCACGCGGTAAGGGTTCGAACTTCTTATCAAACGGTGTGTTACCAAGTATCTTCTACCAAGGTTTCTTCGAAGGTGGAATTACATTATTTGTATTCTGGTATGCAACTCATATTGCTAATTGGGGGAACCCAGTTGGGGAAACAATGGCATTTGCAACATTAGGTTTAATCCAATTGTTCCACGCATTCAACGTGAAGTCAGTGTACAAATCACTTGGCACAGTTGGCGCGTTCAAGAACAAGTTGTTCAACTACGCAATTCTATTATCAGCAGTAATGCTTTTAAGCGTAATGGTGATTCCAGGATTAACAACTGTATTTGATGTAGCAATTCTTACAGCTGAACAATGGTTGTTCGTAGTTGGTGCAGCATTCTCAATCGTTCCAATCGTAGAAATTGCAAAAGCAATTATGCGCGCAATGGGAATGGATAAAGACTAATCTAATAAGTATAACGAAGAAAGGTTCACCTTGTGTGAGCCTTTTTTTCGTATGTATTAATAGAAGTAGGGAGTCTAGCTTTTATTCAACTGTGTATTTTGCTAAAATATTTCTATGTAGAATGGAGTGTGGGAGTATGGTCATTACAAAAATTGAGGCGCAGAAGAAAAAAGGGCGTTACAATATTTATTTGAATGATGCTTTTGCGTTTGGTGTCGACGAGGCAACGGTTGTAAAGTATGCCTTGTTTAAAGGAACCGAATTAACAAAAGAACAAATTGATGAAATTCAGCATGATGATTGTATTCAGCAAGCCTATCAAAAGGCGTTACATTTCTTGAATTTCAAGCTTCGTTCAACGAAAGAAGTCTATGAAAAATTAGAAAAATTAGAATTTGACGAAGATATTATTAATGAAGTGCTTGGAAAGCTGCATGAGCAGAATTTTATTAACGATACGTTTTATGCAGAAAGCTACTTAAATCAAGCTAAGTTTGTGACGTTTAAAGGACCGAAATCTGTTGCTTTTGATTTGCAAAAGAAAGGGATTAGCGATAAGGTCATTCAAACAGTGCTTGAAGGCTATACGCTAAAAGAGCAACTTGAAAATGCAATTCAAATTGCGCAGTCATATTTAAAAGGGCAAAAGCGGGTCACACCCAAAGTAGCTAAGCAAAAAGTAAAAGTGTTTGTGATGCAAAAAGGGTATTCGAAAGAAATCGCTGAAGAAGTGGTTCCGTTTTTATCGTTTGAAGCGCAAAGTGAAATGGAAGCAGAATTAGCAGTAAAAGAGATTGCGACGATTTACCGACGCATCGCAAAAAAATACGAAGAGAATGAATCGGCGCTCTGGTATCAAATCAAAGGGAAGTTGTATCAAAAAGGATTTACTTCTAGTGTGATTGAACAGGCCATAGCGCAGTTTGAAATGGAGAAAGCAGAATGGATTTAGCCGGTATTGGCGTAAAAATGTGGGACAAGAAGAAAATCGAGCGTTTCAGAAAGACGCTACTCGATTGGTATGACAAAGAAAAACGAGATTTACCTTGGAGAAGAACAACTGACCCTTATGCTATTTGGGTGAGTGAAATTATGCTTCAACAAACGCGAGTGGATACAGTAATTCCGTATTACGAGCGATTCTTAGCGACGTTTCCAACGGTTAAAGACTTAGCAGAGGCTCCCGAAGAGCTGCTGTTAAAATGTTGGGAAGGTCTTGGTTATTATTCGCGCGTACGCAATATGCAAAAAGCAGCGATACAAATAATGGAAGAATTTGGCGGAGTGTTCCCGAATACTTATGAAGGAATTCTCTCATTAAAAGGAATCGGACCTTATACGGCAGGTGCAATCGCCAGTATCGCTTTTGGATTACCTGAACCTGCAGTGGACGGTAATTTGATGCGTGTGATTAGTCGCTTGTTTGAGGTGAATTTAGATATTGGAAACCCAAGCAATCGTTGGGCGTTCCAAGAAATTGCAGAAATTTTAATTGACCCCGACCGGCCAGGGGACTTTAATCAGGCTTTGATGGATTTGGGTTCAGATATCGAATCGCCGGTGAATCCGCGCCCGGAAGAGAGCCCTGTGAAAGAGTTTAGTGCGGCGTATCAAAATGGAACGATGCATATTTATCCAATTAAGAAGCCGAAAAAGAAACCGACACCGATGAAATGGCGAGCGTTTGTTATTCAAGATGAAAAGGGACGTCTTTTAGTAGAGAAGAATACGCAAGCGGACCTGTTGAGTGGTTTTTGGCATTTTCCACTGATTCGTGATTTTAGTACGGTGGGAGAATCGATTGATTTATTCGAAGGAGTAGCCGAAGAAAATTCGACTTATGAAATAAACCAAAATATCCCGCTTGAAGTTCAGTTTGAAAGTCTTTATAAAATGAAGCTTCAACCAACTCGCATTTTACCGAAAACAGTGAAACATATTTTCAGTCACCAACGCTGGGATATTGAGTTGCAATGTGCAACGTTTTTGGGAACATTAGAACAGCATGCAACACGTACGTTGCAATGGGTTACTAAAGAGGAGATGGCGCAACTGCCACTCTCAAGAGTACAAGGGAAGATGTGTGAATTACTCGCTTCGCAAGAACTTTTATAAGGAGAATCACAGCTAATCTGATTTTTGTTCACAGAATGGTAGAAATATGCTATACTACTAATGATTTGAAATAACTAAGAGTTTACTCTTAAATAGATATAGAAAGTTGGATATAGTGGTGCAGAATCCCAGAGAAGGAGAATTCATCACTGTCAAGAGTTATAAACATGATGGTAGTCTTCATCGCACTTGGCGCGATAGCATGATTTTGAAGACAAGCGATCAAGCAATTATCGCTTGCAATGATCATACTCTTGTGACTGAGTCCGACGGTAGAAGATGGTTGACGAGAGAGCCAGCGTTATTGTATTACCATAAGCATTATTGGTTCAATGTCGTAACGATGATTCGTCAAAAAGGAATTTCTTACTATTGTAATCTTGCTTCACCTTATGTGTTAGATGCAGAAGCGTTGAAATATATTGATTACGATTTAGATATCAAGATTTTCCCGGATGGCGAAAAGAGATTGCTAGATGTCGATGAATATGAATTGCATCGCCGTCAAATGCATTATTCAAAAGAGATTGATCAAATCTTGAAGGCAAACGTTGAGATTCTTGTGGATTGGATCAATAACAAAAAAGGGCCGTTCTCGCCTGAATATGTCGATTTATGGTATGAAAGATATATTCAATTAACCTATCGTAAATCATAACTCATGATAGCTGAGTTGAAAGAGCAAGTAGCAAAGGCTGCTTGCTTTTTGTTTTTGTGGGGTAAATTTTGAAAACCTTCTATTAATAGACAAGAGCTTTTGGTAAAATAGGGCTAGAGTTAAGGAGGGATTCCCATGTCAAAAATCAAAGAGTTACAACTAAGTTCAGATATCCGTGGTATTGCTATTGAAACCGAAGAGTTTGATGCAACGTTAACGGTTGAAGAGAGTCGTTTAATCGCGAGTGCTTTTGTGAAATGGCTACAGAAATGTTATCCATCTAAAAATGTTACGGAATTAGTCGTTGGAATTGGGCGCGATAGTCGTATTAGTGGCCCGGACTTAACAAGAGAATTTATTCAGGTGTTATCGGCTTTTGATGTTCGCGTAATTGATTTTGAAATGGCGACAACTCCAAGTATGTTTATGGCAACGCAGTTTGAAGAATTCAACTGCGACGCAACCGTGATGTTTACTGCTAGTCATTTACCTTTCTACTATAATGGTTTGAAATTCTTCACACGTGAAGGTGGATTAGAGTCTAGTGATATTCGTGACATCATTGCTTTAGTAGACGAGAAAGAAGAAGTCCCCCAAGTACCTGTTTCTACTATAGAAGTAAAAAGTATTTTTGAACGATACAGCCGTCACTTGGTAGAGTTGATTCGTAAAGGGAGCGGTAGCGAGAAAGAAAAACCGCTCGAAGGTCTTCATATTATTGTAGACGCTGGAAATGGTGCTGGTGGTTTCTATGCGGAAAAGGTTCTTGAAGTATTAGGAGCAAACACTCAAGGATCGCAGTTCTTGGATCCTGATGGTACCTTCCCAAATCATATTCCAAACCCAGATAATAAAGAAGCGATGGAAAGTATTAAGAATCAGGTGCTTGCGGTCGGTGCCGATTATGGTGTGATTTTTGATACGGATGTAGATAGAGCGGCAGTCGTAACAGGTAACGGGGAATTACTTAATAGAAATAACTTGATTGCAGTTCTTAGCGTTATTGCTATTAGTGAGCATCCGGGAACAACAATTGTGACGAACTCGCCAACTACAGAACATTTGAAGAGATTTATTACAGAACTAGGTGGGCATCAATATCGTTATATTTCTGGGTACCGTAATGTTATCAATAAAGCAATCGAGTTAAACAAGGCTGGTACAGATTGTCAATTAGCGATTGAGACAAGTGGGCATGCAGCCTTTAAGGAAAATTACTTCCTAGATGATGGCGCGTATGTAGTGGCGAAGATTTTAATGCTTCTTCCAAGATTGCTTGAACGCGGAGAAACATTGGATTATTTAATCAAACAATTAGTACAACCAAAAGAAGTTATTGAAGTTCGCTTTAAGATTGAAACAGAAGATTTCAAAACTTATGGCAATGAAGTTATTAAAGAATTTCCGCAGTGGATTCCACAAGACTGGGTCGTAAATCCAGAAAACGAAGAGGGAGTTCGGATAGATTTCAAAGGTGAGTACGGAGATGGATGGTTATTGTTACGCATGAGTTTACATGAACCATTGCTCGTTCTTCAAATTGAAAATGATTTAGTTGGATATCAAAAGAAGATTCTAGAAACGATTCAAAAAATCATGAATCGTTATCCAAAAATCAATCAAAATAAGCTCGAAGCTTTACTAAAATAACGTTCTAAAAAAGATACAGTTTGCAGATTCTGTGAACTGTATTATTTTTTTTAGAATTCTACGTCTTTTCAGTTGCAAACCTTCTTTGGTTGTGATAAATTAATATCACTGTTGAGCGAACGTTCGCTTATAAAACAGTTTCAAAAAACTTTGAAAAAGTTCAATGAAATCTGTTGACAGTGAAAATGTCCTATGATAGGATATAGAAGTTGTTGCAAAACAACGATTGACCTTTGAAAACTGAACAAAGAAGACAAACCAAATGTGTAGGGACTTCATCTTTTGATGAAGAAACAACAATTTCTTATCTC